>NZ_JBWMAU010000010.1:0-384 GCF_056521445.1 Rhodoferax sp. LB1P47
TGGGATTTGAATGCATCGCTGTAGCGCGCACGACGACGACCGGCCGCTGGAATTCGAAGTTCTGGATTTGGAGTGTTCATGTGTCCACCTGAGTTGAAGTGGACACGATGGTCTTAACGATTTCCGATCACAGCAAGATGACTTGGCCATTCGCTTACATTGGAGTCGGCACAAAATGTTCTGCCGGCTAGACTCCTAGGTATTAGTGATAGGCCTAAATTCTTTCATCCATTTTGAAAAAAATTTTTGCAAAAAATTGCAGCACATATGCTTTTTAGCACACATAAAAACGTTTTGCGTTTTCTTTAGAACTTATCACTAAGTTCTAAAGAAAACGCCCAGTCCGCTGGACTGGGCGTTTCTTGCTGTAATAGCCTGACGATG
>NZ_JBWMAU010000010.1:484-164872 GCF_056521445.1 Rhodoferax sp. LB1P47
CTTGGCAATCGCATTCAAACGCCCACGCTTATCGGCTGTATATTTTTAAGGATCAACACCGTAGCTATTAAGCTACTTTGTTTGACTACACTGTGATCAGTGCAGCCTTGTATTCTAGCATGCTTTTTAGCACACATAAAAACGTTTTGCGTTTTCTTTAGAACTTATCACTAAGTTCTAAAGAAAACGCCCAGTCCGCTGGACTGGGCGTTTCTTGCTGTAATAGCCTGACGATGACCTACTTTCACACGGGAACCCGCACTATCATCGGCGCAGAGGCGTTTCACTGTCCTGTTCGGGATGGGAAGGAGTGGTACCACCTCGCTATGGTCATCAGGCATAACTTGTTGCCGCCCTGACACAGGTCAGGGAGACGAATTCATAGAGATTTAATCAGCTCCGGCATCGCACCGGATATGTTTTTTGAATGCGTCACTTGGCATAACTAGTCCTTGAAACCAATTACTTGGAATCAAAGTTATAGGGTCAAGCCTCACGAGCAATTAGTATCAGTTAGCTTAACGCATTACTGCGCTTCCACACCTGACCTATCAACGTCCTGGTCTTGAACGACTCTTTAGGGGGCTCAAGGCCCCGGCAGATCTCATCTTGAAACGAGTTTCCCGCTTAGATGCTTTCAGCGGTTATCTCTTCCACACTTAGCTACTCGGCAATGCCACTGGCGTGACAACCGATACACCAGAGGTGTGTCCACTCCGGTCCTCTCGTACTAGGAGCAGGCTTCCTCAAATCTGCAGCGCCCACGGAAGATAGGGACCAAACTGTCTCACGACGTTTTAAACCCAGCTCACGTACCTCTTTAAATGGCGAACAGCCATACCCTTGGGACCGGCTACAGCCCCAGGATGAGATGAGCCGACATCGAGGTGCCAAACACCGCCGTCGATATGAACTCTTGGGCGGTATCAGCCTGTTATCCCCAGAGTACCTTTTATCCGTTGAGCGATGGCCCTTCCATACAGAACCACCGGATCACTATGTCCTGCTTTCGCATCTGCTCGACTTGTCAGTCTCGCAGTTAAGCACGCTTATGCCATTGCACTATCATCACGATGTCCGACCGTAACTAGCGTACCTTCGAACTCCTCCGTTACGCTTTGGGAGGAGACCGCCCCAGTCAAACTGCCTACCATGCACTGTCCCCGATCCAGATAATGGACCTAGGTTAGAACCTCAAACACACCAGGGTGGTATTTCAACGTTGGCTCCACCCGATCTAGCGACCGGGCTTCAAAGCCTCCCACCTATCCTACACAGGTCTGTTCAAAATCCAATACAAAGCTACAGTAAAGGTTCATGGGGTCTTTCCGTCTTTCCGCGGGGAGATTGCATCATCACAAACATTTCAACTTCGCTGAGTCTCAGGAGGAGACAGTGTGGCCATCGTTACGCCATTCGTGCAGGTCGGAACTTACCCGACAAGGAATTTCGCTACCTTAGGACCGTTATAGTTACGGCCGCCGTTTACTGGGACTTCAATCAAGAGCTTGCACCCCATCATTTAATCTTCCAGCACCGGGCAGGCGTCACACCCTATACGTCCACTTTCGTGTTTGCAGAGTGCTGTGTTTTTAATAAACAGTCGCAGCCACCGATTTTTTGCAACCCCGTTGGGCTCCATCCGCTAGGGACTTCACCTACTAGAGGCACACCTTCTTCCGAAGTTACGGTGTCAATTTGCCGAGTTCCTTCTCCTGAGTTCTCTCAAGCGCCTTAGAATACTCATCTCGCGCACCAGTGTCGGTTTGCGGTACGGTCGTGTGTAGCTGAAGCTTAGTGGCTTTTCCTGGAAGCAGGGTATCACTCACTTCGGCTGCAAGCAGCCTCGTTATCACCCCTCATCTAAGCCCGGCGGATTTACCTACCAGGCACGACTACAGGCTTGAACCAACATATCCAACAGTTGGCTGAGCTAACCTTCTCCGTCCCCACATCGCACTACACATCGGTACAGGAATATTGACCTGTTTCCCATCAACTACGCATCTCTGCCTCGCCTTAGGGGCCGACTCACTCTACGCCGATGAACGTTGCGTAGAAAACCTTGCGCTTACGGCGAGGGGGCTTTTCACCCCCTTTAACGCTACTCATGTCAGCATTCGCACTTCTGATACCTCCAGCAGGGTTTACACCGCCACCTTCACAGGCCTACAGAACGCTCTCCTACCACTTGCAATAAATTGCAAATCCGCAGCTTCGGTAACTGGCTTAGCCCCGTTACATCTTCCGCGCAGGACGACTCGATCAGTGAGCTATTACGCTTTCTTTAAATGATGGCTGCTTCTAAGCCAACATCCTGACTGTTTTAGCCTTCCCACTTCGTTTCCCACTTAGCCAATTTTAGGGACCTTAGCTGGCGGTCTGGGTTGTTTCCCTCTTGAGTCCGGACGTTAGCACCCGGTGCTCTGTCTCCCAAGCTGTACTCGTCGGTATTCGGAGTTTGCCTTGGTTTGGTAAGTCGCCATGACCCCCTAGCCAAAACAGTGCTCTACCCCCGACGGTAATACTTGAGGCACTACCTAAATAGTTTTCGGAGAGAACCAGCTATTTCCAAGTTTGTTTAGCCTTTCACCCCTATCCACAGCTCATCCGCTAGTTTTGCAACACTAGTCGGTTCGGACCTCCAGTGCGTGTTACCGCACCTTCATCCTGGCCATGGATAGATCACTTGGTTTCGGGTCTACACCCAGCGACTGAATCGCCCTATTCGGACTCGGTTTCCCTACGCCTTCCCTATTCGGTTAAGCTTGCCACTGAATGTAAGTCGCTGACCCATTATACAAAAGGTACGCAGTCACCCCTTTCAAGGCTCCTACTTTTTGTAAGCATGCGGTTTCAGGATCTATTTCACTCCCCTCCCGGGGTTCTTTTCGCCTTTCCCTCACGGTACTAGTTCACTATCGGTCAATGATGAGTATTTAGCCTTGGAGGATGGTCCCCCCATATTCAGACAGGATTTCTCGTGTCCCGCCCTACTTGTCGTTAACTTAGTACCACGCGTCTGTTTTCACGTACGGGGCTATCACCCACTATGGCTAGCTTTTCCAAGCTATTCCGTTAACAGTCGCGCTATCACTAACAGGCTTTTCCGATTTCGCTCGCCACTACTTTCGGAATCTCGGTTGATGTCTTTTCCTCGAGCTACTGAGATGTTTCAGTTCACCCGGTTCGCCTCGCATGACTATGTATTCATCATGCGATACCCCTAAGGGTGGGTTTCCCCATTCAGAAATCTCCGGATCAAAGCTAATTTGCCAGCTCCCCGAAGCTTATCGCAGGCTATCACGTCTTTCGTCGCCTATCATTGCCAAGGCATCCACCACATGCTCTTATTCACTTGACCCTATAACTTTGACGTCTCCTTACGGAAACATCGCCATTGTCTTCAAGGAATGTCTGATTGGTCTTTCACCAATCGCGTTATGCCGTAAACAATTACAACTCTTTCGAGCCTTCATCGTTAATTTTGAATTCCAAACCAAAGTCTGAATATTCGTTTTGACGCAATCAAAAATTTGTCACTAGCGGCACGGTCTGCACTAAACCTTTACGAATGTGCAGTTTCCGCTAGCAACGCTGATTAAACTCTATGAATTTTTAATGAACAGCCGATCAACCTTACGGTTGATTTATATCGATCAATTGATATTGATCAACAACAAAGTAGCCTGGTTAAAAGCTACTTTGGTGTTGAATAGATAAGCACCAAATTATTGGTGGAGGTGACAGGACTCGAACCCGCTACCTACTGCTTGCAAAGCAGCCGCTCTCCCAGCTGAGCTACACCCCCACAAAAACGGCAGTGTTGTTGAATGGATGGTGGGTCTGGTTGGTTTCGAACCAACGACCCCCGCCTTATCAAGACGGTGCTCTAACCAACTGAGCTACAGACCCAAGCCGGTCGCTCTGAGATTAACTTTAAGAGCTAGATCAATGATCTTTTTCTCAAAATTGTCCTAGCGACAACCTTCCAACAACCGATAAGTGTGGGCATTCAAATTTGATTGCAGTTTCCAGAAAGGAGGTGATCCAGCCGCACCTTCCGATACGGCTACCTTGTTACGACTTTACCCCAGTCACGAACCCTGCCGTGGTAATCGCCCTCCTTGCGGTTAGGCTAACTACTTCTGGCAGAACCCGCTCCCATGGTATGACGGGCGGTGTGTACAAGACCCGGGAACGTATTCACCGTGACATTCTGATCCACGATTACTAGCGATTCCGACTTCACGCAGTCGAGTTGCAGACTGCGATCCGGACTACGACTGGCTTTATGGGATTAGCTCCCCCTCGCGGGTTGGCAACCCTTTGTACCAGCCATTGTATGACGTGTGTAGCCCCACCTATAAGGGCCATGAGGACTTGACGTCATCCCCACCTTCCTCCGGTTTGTCACCGGCAGTCTCATTAGAGTGCCCAACTAAATGTAGCAACTAATGACAAGGGTTGCGCTCGTTGCGGGACTTAACCCAACATCTCACGACACGAGCTGACGACAGCCATGCAGCACCTGTGTTACGGCTCTCTTTCGAGCACTAAGCCATCTCTGGCGAATTCCGTACATGTCAAAGGTGGGTAAGGTTTTTCGCGTTGCATCGAATTAAACCACATCATCCACCGCTTGTGCGGGTCCCCGTCAATTCCTTTGAGTTTCAACCTTGCGGCCGTACTCCCCAGGCGGTCAACTTCACGCGTTAGCTTCGTTACTGAGTCAGTGAAGACCCAACAACCAGTTGACATCGTTTAGGGCGTGGACTACCAGGGTATCTAATCCTGTTTGCTCCCCACGCTTTCGTGCATGAGCGTCAGTACAGGTCCAGGGGATTGCCTTCGCCATCGGTGTTCCTCCGCATATCTACGCATTTCACTGCTACACGCGGAATTCCATCCCCCTCTACCGTACTCTAGCTATACAGTCTCAAATGCAGGTCCCAGGTTGAGCCCGGGGATTTCACATCTGACTTATATAACCGCCTGCGCACGCTTTACGCCCAGTAATTCCGATTAACGCTCGCACCCTACGTATTACCGCGGCTGCTGGCACGTAGTTAGCCGGTGCTTATTCTTACGGTACCGTCATGGGCCCACCGTATTAGGGCAGACTTTTTCGTTCCGTACAAAAGCAGTTTACAACCCGAAGGCCTTCATCCTGCACGCGGCATTGCTGGATCAGGCTTGCGCCCATTGTCCAAAATTCCCCACTGCTGCCTCCCGTAGGAGTCTGGACCGTGTCTCAGTTCCAGTGTGGCTGGTCGTCCTCTCAGACCAGCTACAGATCGTCGCCTTGGTGGGCTTTTACCCCACCAACTAGCTAATCTGATATCGGCCGCTCCAATCGCGCGAGGCTCGTTGCCGAGTCCCCCGCTTTCATCCAGAGATCGTATGCGGTATTAGCACAGCTTTCACTGCGTTATCCCCCACGACTGGGCACGTTCCGATATATTACTCACCCGTTCGCCACTCGCCACCAGGATTGCTCCCGTGCTGCCGTTCGACTTGCATGTGTAAGGCATGCCGCCAGCGTTCAATCTGAGCCAGGATCAAACTCTATAGTTCGATCTTGATTTTTTTTGCCCCTGACTTTTACCACCAGGGGCCACTCATAAATTGGAATTGACATGAACTTCATTTCTGATATTCACATCTTCTTTTACTTCATGAGCGTTTGTAGTGCTAAGCACTAGTTCCGAAGAACTTGGCAATCGCATTCAAACGCCCACGCTTATCGGCTGTATATTTTTAAGGATCAACACCGTAGCTATTAAGCTACTTTGTTTGACTACACTGTGATCAGTGCAGCCTTGTATTCTATACTGGTTTTTACCAGTCTTTCTAAAAATTTCTACTTACTGATTTTGCTTTCCGCACATTTCTGTGCGTTATCAGTGCAGCTTTCGACTTTAGCATGGTTTTGAGTACTTTCCTCCGATTTCTTCATTCACAGCAAGAAAGTATCCACGCGCATCGCCCTACCATGCGTGCCGTTCACTGAACTCTCGTAGACAACACGCTGCCGTGGATGCCCTCTATCTAGAGGTGAAACCCGTAGGCCGGATAATCGCTGCATCATGGCACTCATTACCCTACTCGACGCCCAACTGGCTTTTGGACACGTCGCACTTCTCGATAAAGCCGCTTTTTCCCTTGAAACCACGGAGCGTGTGGGTCTGATTGGCCGCAACGGAGCGGGCAAGTCGTCCATGCTCAAAATTCTGGGTGGGCTGGAGAAGCCTGACGACGGAGCCATGCACGTACAGCAAGGTCTGCGCATTGCCTATGTGGCCCAGGAACCGGTGTTAAACCCCGAAGACACTGTATTCAAGTCCGCCAGCGTGGGCCTAGCCTCTGTCATTGAGGCACGCGACCTGTATTTATCGGGCGCCGACGATCTGGATCTGGACGCCCTCCAGTCCCAGATTGAAGCCTTTGATGCCTGGAACTGGGAGCAGCGTGTCGAAGAAACCCTGCACCGCCTGCATCTAGACCCCGAAGCAATTGTCGGCACCTTATCGGGTGGCACCAAGAAACGCGTGGCATTGGCGCAAGCGCTGGTAGCAAAGCCCGATGTGCTGCTGCTCGATGAGCCCACCAACCACTTGGACTTGGATTCCATAGAGTGGCTGGAAGACCTGCTGATCGACTTCAAGGGCAGCTTGATCACCATCACCCACGACCGCAGCTTCTTGAACCGCGTGGCCACCCGGATTGTGGAACTCGACCGGGGCAAGCTCAACTCCTACCCCGGCAACTTCGAGCAGTATGTGCTGCAAAAAGACGAACAACTGGCCCAAGAAGCCGTGATCTCCGCCAAGGCCGACAAGCTGCTGGCACAAGAAGAAATTTGGGTCCGCCAAGGTGTAGCCGCTCGCCGCACCCGTAGCCAGAGCCGCGTGGTCCGGCTGGAAGCGCTGCGTTCCAGCCGCACGGCGCGCCGCGATGCGCAAGGCAGCGTGAACCTGGACGTGGCTTCGGGCCAGTCCAGCGGCAAGATCGTCGCCGAGCTGACCGATGTGAGCAAAGCCTTTGGCGACAAGGTCATCGTGCAGGGTTTCAGCGACGTGATTCTGCGTGGCGACAAGGTCGGCTTTCTGGGCGCCAACGGGGCGGGCAAGAGCACCTTGCTCAAGCTGATTCTGGGCGAAATCCAGCCCGACAGCGGCAAGATCCGCCAAGGTGCCAACCTGCAAGTGGCCTACTTTGACCAAATGCGCAACGCACTAGACCTGGATGCCACGCTGGAAGATTTCATCAGCCCCGGCAGCGAATGGATCGAAATCGGTAACCAGCGCAAGCATGTCAAAAGCTATCTGAGCGACTTCTTGTTCTCCCCGGCGCGCGCCAACTCCCCCGTGCGCTCACTGTCCGGTGGCGAACGCAACCGCCTGCTATTGGCGCGCCTGTTTGCCCGCCCAGCCAACGTGCTGGTGCTGGACGAGCCGACCAACGATCTGGACATCGACACCCTGGAACTGCTGGAAGACCTGCTGCAAAACTACGACGGCACGGTGTTCCTGGTCAGCCACGACCGGGCTTTTCTGGACAACGTGGTCACCAGCATCATTGCGCACGAACCCGAGGAGCGGCCTGGCTTCTGGCGCGAATACGAGGGCAGCGTGCAAGACTGGCTGATCCAGAGCAAGCGCGCCAAGCTGATTGCCGAAACCAATAAGAAAAACATGCCCCAGCGCACGTCGAATGTGCAGGAGTCGCTATTAAATACAGAGCAAAAGTCGGTGGCAGCCGTGGCCACCAAGGCCCGCAAGCTCAGCTTCAAAGAGCAACGCGAGCTCGATGGCCTGCCAGAGCAAATTGCCGCGCTAGAGCAAGAGCAAGCCAGCATCACCGCCACCCTGGCCGATGGCAGCGTCTACACCAAGGATGCGGCACGCGCCACCACCTTGGGCCAGCGCAATGCAGCGATTGACGAACTGCTGCTGACCGCGCTGGAACGCTGGGAAATGCTCAGCGCCTAAATGCTATAGCATTGATAGCCTCTAGCGCAGGCAACACCTGCGCTAGAAGCCTAAAACATGCTTATTCTTGCGAGATACCAGCCGCCTGGATGATCTTGCCCCACTTCAGGGTTTCCGATGCCTGGAACTTGCGCAGTTCCTCGGCACTGCCGGTAAACACCTCCGTGCCGCTGCCCTGGTAGAACGGCGCGGCCACGCTGCTGTGGGCCGCCTTGCCCAGCAACTCATTCAGCCGCGCCAGCACTTCCGGCGGGGTATGGGACGGGGCGTAGGCGGCAAACCAATAAGTCATCTCGTAACCTTTGACGCCCGCCTCGCTGATAGTGGGCACATCGGGGGCCAGGGCCAAGCGCGTTTTCGTGGACACACCCAGCGCTTTGAGTTTGCCGGACTTGACCTGCGCCAGGCCGGTCGCCATGTCGGTGATCATCATGTCGGTTTGGCCGCCCAGCAGGTCGGTCACGGCCTGGGGGTTACTCTTGTACGGGATGTTCAAAATGAAAGTGCCCGACATCTGCTTGAACAGCTCCCCGGCCACCCGGCTGGACGAGCTGCCGCTGCCAAACGATAACTTGCCCGGCTTGGACTTGGCCAATGCGATGAATTCCTGCACGGTGTTCACCGGCAGGCTGGGCGGCACCACCATGATCTGGCCGCCCCGACCTAGGGTGGTGATGGGGGCAAAGTCCTTGATCGGGTCGTAGGGCAGCTTTTTGAACAGGTGCTCGTTGGCGGCGTGGGTGGTGTTGGTGGCGATCAGCACGGTGTAGCCGTCGGGCTTGGCCTTGGCCACGGCTTGCGCGCCGATGAAGGCGTTGGCACCGGGTTTGTTGTCCACCACCACGTTGACCTTGGCGTCCGTCGCCAGGGCCTGGGCCAGCGCGCGGGCCAGTTGGTCGGTAGCGCTGCCCGCCGTGAAGGGCACGACGAAGGTGATGGGCTTGTCAGGAAAGGTTTGCGCCAACGCAGGCAGGCTGAGTGCAGCGCAGGCCAACAGGCCCAGGCGAAAAGTGGTGTGCATGGTGTCTCTTTTTTAAAAATCGGGGCCTGCCAGCAGATGCAGCAGAGCTTGGGGAACGTGCAGCGGCCAGTCTAGCAAGTGGAACGACAGGGTTTTGCCGTGGGTGTCCAGGTTCAGCGCGTCATTCACACCACCGTCCAGCACGGCATCCAGCACGAAATTCATGGCCTGTAGGTTCGGCAGCAGATAGCGCTGCACAGCGCTGGGCTGGCGGCAGGCGAAATTCCGGGCCACCGCCTCGGCCGTGAGCTGGGCCACCAGCAGCGGGTACAGCGCCGGATGCCAGGCGATCACACTGATGTTGGAACGGTTGCCTTTGTCGCCGGTGCGGCCGTGGGCGGCACGGTACAGGGGTACGGTCAGGCCCTCCATCACAGATCCTCCCGCAAGGTAAAGCCCAGTGGCACCGCCGTGCGCGGCACCAGGCACGACACGGTGTTGAGCCGGGGCGTGAGCGTGGTGCGCACCCCGCCGCCACCCGCCGGGCCGCAGGTGTAGAGCGCGGTCACTTCCTGCCCCAGGCGCTGCGCCTGGGCCTTATCGGCATGGGTAGCGGCGACACGCAGGCGCACATCGCGGGCATCGCCCACCGGGGTCGCCGCCAACAGGTGGCCCGCGTCGTCGCCCAGCACGCTGACCACGCCGATCAGATCGACCCGCAGTTGCAGCCCCGGCAGGCGCTGGCGCAGCACCTCGGCGGCCAGGCGGGCACGGGCCTCGGCGCGCGGCCCGGCATAGGAAATCTCGCCTTCGGCCAGCCATCCACCTTCAAAACAGACATTGACTTTCAAATGCGCAGGCCGGGCGTGGCCTTGCACACCGCGCAAGGCCACACGGTCGGGGCCGACAGCCTGCACCTGGGCTTGGCTGATATCCGCCGTGGCATCGGGCGTGAGGTAGGCGGCGGGGTCGTGCAGTTCGTAGAGCAACTGCTCGGTGACCGTGGCCACACTGACAAGGCCGCCGCTGCCGTCCGACTTGCCGATGACGCAATCGCCCTCGGCATCCATCTCGGCAATCGGGTAGCCAACACGGTACAACTCGGGCACGTCCTTGAAGCCGGGGTCGGCAAAGTAGCCCCCGCAGACCTGCGCACCGCATTCCAGCAGGTGGCCGACCATAGTGGCCCGGCCCAAACGCGGCCAGTCGTCGGCGGGCCAGCCAAAGTGGAACATGGCCGGGCCCACGGCCAGCGAGGGATCGGCCACCCGGCCCGCTACCACAATCTGCGCCCCGGCGGCCAGGGCGGCGGCGATGGGTTCGGCTCCGATGTAGGCGTTAGCGCTGACCAGGGGCTTGCCGTCCAAGTTGCCCAGCTCGGCTTGCAGCAGGGCGCGGTGGGCGGGCCCGGACAGGTCGTCGCCATGCACCACAGCAATGCAGGGCACGGGCAGGCCCAGTTCAAGCGCAATCTGGCGGATCCGCCGTGCCGCCGCTGGCGGGTTGGCCGCGCCAAAGTTGCTGACGATGCGGATCCCGTGTTGCAGGCAACGCGCCAGCACGGGGCGCAGCACTGCGTCCAGCAGGGGTTCATAGCCGCTGTCGGGATCGGTGCGACGGCGCAGTTGGGCCAGGGCCAGGGTGCGTTCGGCCAGGCATTCAAAAATCAAAAAAGCGGTAGCTTCGGGCTGGGCGTGCAGCCGAGCGATCAGGGTATCAACGACCGGCCCCGCCGCGTCAGTACGGTCGCCCGAGAAACCGGCGGCGCAGCCTATGAGCAAGGGGGATGTAGAAGGCGGCATATTTGCTATCAAACAAATAGCTTCTTGCGCTTATATATAAAGCGCCAGAGGCCTATTTGATGCTTAAATTCGATTGTGCAAGCGGTCACCACTGGCACCCAGCTTGGCCAGCAAGGCGGGGGCGATTTTGTCTAGTGGCAGCACCTCATCGGCGGCACCGTGGGCAATGGCTTCGCGCGGCATGCCAAAAACCACGCAACTGGCTTCATCCTGCACGTAGTTGTAGCTGCCCTTATCGTGCATTTCGCGCATGGCGCGGGCTCCGTCGTTGCCCATGCCGGTGAGCATGATGCCGTAGGCGTTGCGGCCCACCATCTCGGCGCAGGACAAAAATAGCACCTCCACCGACGGGCGGTGGCGGTTGACGGGCTCGGCATCTTCCACCACGGCCACGTAGTTGGCCCCGCTGCGGTTGATGCGGAACTGCTTGCCACCCGGTGCGATGTAGGCATGGCCAGGCAGGATGCGTTCACCGTGCGAGGCTTCCTTAACCGTGATCTGGCACAGGCTGTTCAGGCGTGCGGCAAAGCTGGTGGTGAAGCCCGGCGGCATGTGTTGGGTGATGACGATGGCGGGCGAGTCGGCAGGCATGCAGACCAGAATTTCCTTGATGGCTTCGGTGCCACCGGTGGACGCGCCGATGCAGATCATCTTTTCAGTCGATACCCGGCCGATCAGGGCGTTGGTAGAGCGCACCGTAGAGGACGGCGGAACCACGGCAGCGCCGGGCGCAGACACCGCAGGTAATAACGGACGGCGAAACTTGGCCACGGCGGCCACTCGCACTTTGTCGACAATTTCAGAAGCCAGATCGCGCAGGCCGTTGGCCAGGCCGATGCGGGGCTTGGCAACAAAGTCCACCGCCCCCAGCTCCAAAGCACGCAAGGTCACCTCAGCCCCTTGCGCGGTCATGGTGGAGATCATCACCACGGGCATGGGGCGCAGACGCATCAGGCGGCCCAAGAAGTCAATGCCGTCCATGCGCGGCATTTCCACGTCCAGGGTGATGACATCGGGGTCCAGATCGCGGATCATTTCGCGGGCGATCAAAGGGTCGTTGGCCGCGCCAATGCACTCCATGTCAGGCTGGCGGTTGAGGATTTCGGTCAGCAAACTGCGCACCAACGCCGAGTCGTCCACCACCAATACACGTATCTTCTTCATCAACCCACTCACTTAAAACAAATCGACAGAACCACCGGACGTAGACTTCATTGCGGTAGCCACATTGCCACGCCGCTCTGTCACGGCCTGGTCTGGATGGGCATGCGCCAACCGCTTGACCATGGCTTTACCCGTGATTGGAAAGAAACACACTTTGCGCGGATAAATATCCAGCACATCTTGCGACAACAAGGGAATACGCTCGGTCTGCAAGTAATCGATGACAAACTGGGTGTTGCGCTCGCCCACGTTCATGGTGGTGAAGTTGGACATGACTTGGCCGCCGCCAAAGATCTTGGCCTGCATGGTTTCGCGGCGGGCGCCGTTCTTCAGCATTTCGTTGATCAATAGCTCCATCGCGTACGAACCATAGCGCCCCGCACCAATGCCGTCTTCGCCATCGGGCAGCATGAAGTGGTTCATACCACCAATCTGGGCCCGTGTGTCCCACAGGCAGGCTGCAATGCAGGAGCCCAGCACGGTCATGATGACGAGGTTTTCATCCGACACAAAGTACTCGCCGGGCAGCACCTTGACAGCATTGAACTGGAAATGGTGGTCGGGGTAGAAAAACGAGGCTTCCCCCGGTTTGCGTGGGCGGGCCTTGAGCTGCTCAATCGTGCTGTTGCGCTCACTCAAGGGGCGCCCGGCGCTAGCCCCGGCAACCCGCGATGCACGGCGACGGTCTGCGTCTGCACCAATCGGGAACTCGCCTGCTGCCATCCGCTGAGACAACGAGGGACCTGTGGTTCTGGGGATATCCATAGTTTTTTAGGCGCGCACGCTAAAAGTCGGGCGGCTTGCAGAGGGCGGACCAACCTGGCCATTAACAACGTTCATAGCTGGTCTTCCCCCGCAAGATGAATAGATCACGGGATTCGCTAAAATTTTCGGCATGACCCACAAACAACATGGCTCCGGGTTTCATGACCCGGTGAATGCGCTCCAACACCGCCCGCTGGGTGGGGGCATCAAAGTAAATCATGACGTTGCGGCAAAAAACCACATCGAAGTGTTCGCGAAATGGCCAGTCGTCGCGGATCAAGTTCACACTGATGAAGTCGATCATGCGGCGCAGCTCGGGCTTGATCCGCACCATTCCCGCGTTGTCGCCTTTGCCGCGCAGCAAAAACTTTTGCATCCGCCCCTGGTCCAGCCCTTTGAGGTTTTCTAGCCGGTAAATGCCCTGTGCGGCCGAGGCCAGCACTTTGGAGTCGATGTCGCTGGCGGTGAGCTTGAACGAGGGGCTGGCCCCCAAGCTCTCCAACGCGGTCATTACGATGGAATAGGGCTCTTCGCCGGTGGACGAGGCACTACACCACACGTTCCACGGCGTGCTGGCGGGCTTGGACTTGAACAGCGCAGCCAAAATTTCGAAATGGTGCTGCTCGCGAAAAAAAGCGGTGAGGTTGGTGGTGAGCGCGTTGACGAACTCTTGCCACTCAGGCCCATCGGCTGAGTGTTCCAGCCACCCCAAGTACTCGCGGAAACTGTTGTGCCCGGTATCGCGCAGCCGCCGCGACAACCGGCTGTAAACCATGGCGTGCTTGCCATCATGCAGTTTGATACCAGCATGCTTGTAGATCAGCGACTGGACCCGGCCAAAGTCGGCATCGGTCCAGACAAACTCGCGGCCATCTAGCACGGGGCCGTTGCTGGTAGCAGCAGAAGATCGGAGCATGGCACCTCTGCGGGTCAGTCTGTGGACAGACCCATGTCGTCCCCTGACATCAGGCGCTCAATGTCCAACAAAATCAGCATCCGGTCGCTCACGGACCCCAGGCCCAGAATGCAACTGTTGTCTACGACGCTATCAATGTCGGGCGCAGCTTTGACGCTTTCGGGCTGTAGTTCCAGCACATCACTGACCGAATCCACCACGATGCCCACAATTCGGCTGCGCAAGTTCAAGATGATGACCACCGTGAAACTGTTGTACTCGGCCTGTGAGCAATTGAACTTGAGCCGCATATCCACAATCGGCACGATGGTGCCGCGCAGGTTGACCACGCCCTTGATGAAGGTGGGGGCATTGGCAATGCGGGTTGGTGGCTCGTAGCCGCGAATTTCCTGCACCTTCAAAATGTCGATGCCGTACTCCTCCTGGCTCAGCCGGAAGGTCAAATACTCTCTGGCAGCGGTGGTCAAAGCCCCCGAATGTTCCATTGCACCCATAACCATCTCCTTCAACGTCAAACTGTGTGAACTGCGGCGCGTAAAGACTTAGTGCCGTGAGCGGCGCACCAGCGCGCCAATATCCAGAATCAGTGCCACCTTGCCGTCGCCCATGATGGTGGCACCCGACACGTTAGACACCTTGCGGTAGTTGGACTCCAGATTCTTCACCACCACCTGGTGTTGGCCCAGCAACTCATTGACCAACAAGGCCACGCGGCTGCCTTCCGACTCGACCACCACCATGATGTTGTTGGCTTTTTCGGCATCGGCAATCGGCACTTGGAAGATTTTTTCCAGTGCAATCACCGGCATGTACTCTTCGCGCACCTTCACCAATTGCGAACCCTGCGCGACGGTGCTGACCGACTCATCATTCACCTGGAACGACTCGATCACCGACGACAGCGGCAAAATGTAGACTTCGTTGCCGACGCTGACCGACATGCCATCCATGATGGCCAAGGTCAGCGGCAAACGCACGGACACCTTCATGCCCAGGCCTTCGACGGACTCAATATCCACCGTGCCGTTGAGGGACGCAATGTTCCGCTTCACCACGTCCATGCCCACGCCCCGGCCCGACACATCGGTCACCACGTCGGCAGTCGAGAAGCCGGGGGCAAAAATCAACTGCCAGACTTCTGCATCGGTCATCGCGTCGCTGACATCCAGGCCGCGTTCACGGGCCTTGCGCAAGATGTGTTCACGCGACATGCCTTTGCCGTCATCGCGCACTTCAATCACGATAGAGCCGCCCTGGTGCGCGGCAGACAGGGTGATGGTGCCGTTCTCTGGTTTGCCTGCGGCGCGACGGGCCTCTGGCATTTCAATCCCGTGGTCGCAGCTATTACGCACCAGATGGGTCAGCGGGTCGGTGATTTTCTCGACCAATCCCTTGTCCAGCTCGGTGGATTCGCCCTGGGTGACAAAGTCCACTTTTTTGCCCAAGCGATTAGCCAGATCCCGCAGCATGCGCGGGAATCGGCTGAACACGATGGACATCGGGATCATGCGGATCGACATCACCGACTCTTGCAAGTCCCGGGTGTTGCGGTCCAGGTCGGCCAGGCCCGCAAACAATTGCTGGTGCATGGCGGGCTCCAGCCCTTGGCTGTTTTGGGCCAGCATGGCCTGGGTGATCACCAGCTCGCCCACCAGATTGATCAGCTGGTCCACCTTTTTGATATCCACCCGGATGGTGGTGGCTTCTAGCGGAGTTTGGCCTGCGGCTTTGGCCTCTGCCTTGGCGGCAACGACAGCCGGGGCGGGAGCGGCTTGCTCACCAGGATGCCCAGGAGATCCGGCAAAGAACCCATACTCTTCTTCAATGGACTGAGCGGCTGCGGCAGCCACGACCACCAGCTCGGGGGGCGCTTCAGGGGCGGCGGCAACTTCGGCATCCAAATCACGTATGACGACCAGCTCCTTGGCCACATGGAACACGAAAAGGTCAAGCAAGTCGTCGTTGGTAGAGGTGGTTTCCACCGCAAATACGCGGGTATCTGCACGCTCACTTGGCATAGGGCTGGCACTGCCCAAGCCTGGAATATCCCGGAACAGCTCTTGCACGGCATCGGCGTGATCGGGTTTCTCTAGCGGCCCAATGTGGATGATCAGCGACCGGGCAGCCGGATTTTTCTTGGTCAGCACCGGGGTGGATACGGCCACCGTTACAACGGCAGGGGCGGCAGCAGGCGCTGCGGTTCCCGCAGGCACTTCACCCGAGGCAAGTACGCTGATGCGCTTGACCAGCGCCGCAGTATTGATCGCCACGCCCTCGCCACCCGCTTGGTGCCGCGCCAGCAGGCTACGCGAGGAGTCGGCAGATTCCAGCAAGGCATCGACCATAGGCGGGATCAACTTCAACTCGTGGCGGCGCAGCTTGTCCAGCAGCGACTCCATCTGGTGGGTCAGCTCAGCCACATCGGAAAACCCGAAAGTGGCGGCGCCGCCCTTGATGGAGTGGGCGCAACGGAAGATGCCGTTGAGCTCTTCGTCGTCGGTGTTCGCCAAGTCCAGGTCCAGCAGCATTTGCTCCATCTGGTCTAGATTTTCCCCGGCCTCTTCAAAAAAGATTTGGTAGAACTGGGTCAGGTCAAAGTCTGCGCCTGAACTCGAATTGTCGGTTTGCATTTCAGCCATACGGTCTCCGGTTGTGCTTGCGTTCGGCGGGGTCTAGCGAATAACTTTCTGGATTACCTCGATCAACCGGGTCGGGTCAAAAGGCTTCACCAACCAGCCGGTGGCCCCCGCACTCCGCCCCGCCTGCTTCATCTGGTCGCTGGATTCAGTGGTCAAAATAAGAATCGGGATGGTCTTGTACTTGGGGTGGTCGCGCAGCAGCCGGGTCAGGCCAATACCGTCTAGTCGGGGCATGTTTTGGTCCACCAGCACCAAGTCGATGGAGTGCGACTGGGCTTTTTCAAAAGCATCCTGCCCATCCACCGCTTCAATGACTTGGTAGCCCGCTCCAGTCAACGTGAAAGACACCATCTTTCGCATCGAAGGTGAGTCGTCAACGGCAAGAATCGAATGCATGAAAAGCTCCAGCTAAAGATGAGAGTGCTCGTAAATATCGGGGAGTCGGCATATCAGAAAAGCTCAATGGAACCAGCATCCATTTCGCTTTGGGTCACCGGATTGGGGTGATCCGGCACCATGGCAGCATACGGCGCAGGCTCTTCGCCCTCGTCTTGCTCCATGGCCTCCGATGCCAAACGAAAAGCGCAACCTTGCAACATCAGCGTCGTATGCACAATGAGTTGTGAAGCCATGTCCTGGAACTGCAATTCGGTGACGGCGGCGCGCAGATTGCTGCGCACATCGTCCATCGCAGGCACATCCGGCAGGCTTGCCGCAGCAAGTCCCATGTTCACACTGTTAAAGCGCGTCATCAGGTTGTCCATGGTGTGACTGAGCAGACTCTCAAGCCGACTCAAATCGTGCATCACCACCATCAGGGAGTCCTGCAATTCAGCCACCAGCATGACCGGCAGTTGCACTACGGGTCCTGTTGGTAGAGTTGGCTCTGTTTGCATGTATTCTCCGTCGCTGCAGGAAAGCCTTAGGCAAATTGCCTCGTTTGAACGAATGTTAATTCTATTTCACATCCTGTTACGAACAATCTGTAAATTTGACGTTGCGGCCCATCCGCCCGGTACGCCCACCATGCTGACATCCCACTTTTATGTAGCTCATTTTTCCCGGCCTAAGGAGCATGCATGAGCACTTGGCAAGAGACCCAGACAATCCATATTCTGCATCTGGAGGACTCCACTATCGACCACCAGATTGTGGTGCGGGCCCTGCATAAGCAGGGCTTGGCCTGTACTCTGCAGCGGGTCGAGACCTTGGCCACGTTTACGCAATGGACGCGCAGCACACACTTTGATTTGATTCTGGCCGACTACCGACTCCCCGGTTTTACCGCCATTGATGCCTGGCATGCGCTGCAACTGCAAGCACAGCAGCCTCCTTTTGTACTACTCTCAGGGGCCATTGGCGAGGCGGCGGCGGTAGATGCCATACGGCTGGGCTTTAGCGACTATTTGCTCAAAGACGACATCAACAAACTGGCGCATGTGATTGCCCGCGCTATCGAAGTACGAGAGGTCCGCCAATCAAAAGAACGCGCAGACGCAGAATTGGCCGCCTCAGAACGCCGCCTGGCCGAACTGGCTGAACATTTGCAAAGCTCGATTGAACAGGAACGGGCTGCCATTGCCCGTGAGGTGCATGACGATATAGGCGGCTCACTGGCGGCCGTCAAGCTGGAGCTGGCGTGGCTGGCCCGCCACCACAAAGATGCACCCTCGGCGGCCCACCTGGGGTCGGCGCTGGAGATGCTGCAACATGCGCTGGGGGCCAGCCAACGCATCATGATGAACCTGCGCCCGCCGATACTGGACCAGGGCCTCGCCGCTGCGGTGCAGTGGTTGGGACAAAGCTTTCAAAAGCGCACCGGCATTGCCACTGTGTTTCACGCGCCCCATGACCAGTTCAACGTGACCAAGGCCATCCAGCTGGTGGCCTACCGCACGGCACAAGAGGCGCTGACCAACATTGCCAAACACGCGGAATGCAGTGCGGTCAGCATTGAGCTGACCGACGGCGAAGGCGTGTTGACCCTGGAAGTTACCGACAATGGGCGGGGGTTCGACAAAACCATGCGCGACAAACCCAAGGCCTTTGGGCTGCGCGGCCTGCACGAGCGGGCCAAAACCGTCGATGGCTGGCTGGACATCAGCAACCGGGGCGGTGTGGGCACCTCCATCATCCTGTCGGTGCCGCTGGTGCCAGATGCCACCATCCCCACCGAAAGCCCCCCATGATCCATGTAGTTTTATGCGACGACCACGCTATGGTCCGACGCGGTATTCGCGGTATGTTGTCCGAGGCAGTGGACATCCAGGTAACCGGTGAAGCCGCCAGCTACGCCGAAGTGCGCGAGCTGCTGCGCACCGCCCCCTGCGATGTGCTGGTGCTGGACCTGAGCATGCCCGGTCGGGGTGGCATGGAGGTGCTGGCCAGCCTGAGCGAGGCCCACTCGCCCATCAAGGTGCTGATTGTCTCCATGTTCCCCGAGGACCAGTACGCCATTCGCTGCCTGCGCGCCGGGGCGCAAGGCTATTTGAACAAGGCGGGCGACCCCGAAGAGCTGGTGCTGGCCGTACGCACCGTGATGCAGGGGCGCAAATATGTGACCCCCGAGGTGGCGCAGATGCTGGTGGAAAGCCTGTCCAAGCCGGTGCTGGAGGTGCCGCACGCGGCTTTGTCGGAGCGCGAAATGCAGACCCTGCTGAAAATTGCCTCCGGCAAACGGCTGTCCGACATCGCCGAGGAGCTGCTGCTCAGCCCCAAGACCGTCAGCGTGTACCGCACCCGGGTGCTGGAGAAGCTCAAGCTGGCCAACAACGCCGAGCTTACTGTCTATGCAATTCGGAACAATTTAGTCTAAAAAGATAGCTGCCTGCGCATATTAAATGTGCGCCACGGCCTTATTTCATACTTAACAATTTTCACAAAAATGCTAGCGACTGGTGGTAAATAAATCCACCGCCTGCTGCATCAGCGCCATTACCGGCTGGTCCATCATCGGCAAGGTCACGGTCAGCCCCACCAGGCCCATCGTCAAGGTGACCGGGAAGCCAATGGCATAAATATTCATCTGCGGGGCCACGCGGGAGATCACCCCCATCGTCAAGTTGACGAACAACAGCATGGCCACCATCGGCAGTGCCATCCACAGCGCACTGGCAAACAGCTGCGTCCCCAGCGTATACAGCTTGACCTGGGCCAAGACCTCTAGAAAGTTACCATCCACCGGAAAACTGTCAAAGCTTTTGACCACCGCCATCAGCACGACCAGGTGCCCGTTCATCACCACAAACAACAGCAACGACATGTGGCCCAGAAAACGCGACACCGCGCTGACCTGGGAATTGCTGCTAGGGCTGAAAAAAGTGGCGAAGTTCAGCCCCATTTGCAAACCCACCAGTTCGCCGGCCAGCTCGACCGAGGCAAACACCAGCCGCACGGCAAACCCGATGGACAGGCCCACGCCCACCTGCTGGACCGCCGCACCCAAGGCTTGCGGGCTGTTCATGCTGACCATAGTCTGGTCCCCCAGGCTGCCTTGCGCCGCCAGGGATACAAAAAATGCCAGCCCAATCTTGGCCCGCTGCGGAATGGACTTGAGGGAAAACACCGGGGCTACGCTGAACAAGGCCAGCACCCGTAAAAACGGCCAGACGATGGGCGACAGCCACTCGGCGAGCTGGGCTTCGTTAAAGGTAAACACCGAGGCGGTCCGGCGCTATAAAACCAGCGTCGGAATCGACTCGATGGTGCGCCGGATGTAGTCCACCAGCGTGGACAGCATCCACGGCCCGGCCAGCGCAAACACCAGCATGCAGGCAATCAGCTTGGGCACAAAAGACAGGGTGGCCTCATGGATCTGGGTGATGGCCTGGAAGATACTGACCAACAAGCCCACCACCAGCACGGTTCCCAAGATCGGGGCCGACACCAGCAGCAGC
The DNA here is from genome assembly GCF_056521445.1 of Rhodoferax sp. LB1P47. Classification (NCBI taxonomy): domain Bacteria; kingdom Pseudomonadati; phylum Pseudomonadota; class Betaproteobacteria; order Burkholderiales; family Comamonadaceae; genus Rhodoferax; species Rhodoferax sp. LB1P47. The sequence goes on from NZ_JBWMAU010000010.1 coordinate 20,622, forward strand.
AGCCACATGGCCTCTTGCCCTACGGTCAGGACCATTTGCGAGTTCACGACATCCCTCCGCTACTGAACAAAACTGGCGGCCAGCGAGCCGATCAACAGGTTCCAGCCATCGGCCAGTACAAACAGCATCAGCTTGAACGGCAAGGCCACCAGCACCGGTGACAGCATCATCATGCCCAGCGACATCAGTACGCTGGCAACCACGATGTCAATCACCAAAAACGGAATGAAGATCATGAAGCCGATCTGGAACGCCGACTTCAGCTCGCTGGTCACAAACGCGGGCACCAGCACGCGCAGCGGGGCCGTCTCGGCGGTCACGGTGGCATCCAGCCGGGCCAACCGGGCAAACAAGGCAAAGTCGGACTGGCGGGTTTGCTTGAGCATGAACTGACGTACCGGGGCTTCGCCCTTCTCTAGCGCCTGCTCGAAGCTGATAGCGTTGGCGGTGTAGGGCGCGTAGGCTTCTTTGTAGACCCGGTCAAAAGTGGGGCCCATGACAAAAAAGGTCAGAAACAACGACAGCCCAATGACAATCTGGTTCGGCGGTGCCGACTGCGTACCCAAGGCTTGGCGCAACAACGACAACACAATGACGATGCGGGTAAAGCCGGTCATCATCAGCAAAATGGCCGGCAGAAACGACAGTGCAGTAAAAAACAGCAGCGTCTGGATCGGCACCGAGTAGCTCACGCCCTGCCCGCCAGAACCAATCAACAGCGGCAAAGTGCCCGCCGCCTGCGCAAACACCGGGGCCTGGGCCAGCATCGCCAGCGCAGCCAAACACCAACGGACGCGTTTAAACATGGCTGGCCTCGTCCTGCAACTGGGCCGCCACGACGGCATAGGCCGACGGAGCCTGTGCAATGGCGGCGGTGTGCAAGCAGGTAATCGACTGCGCGGTCACGCCCAGTACCAGCCAGGTGCGCGCACCCTCTGGCCCCACCTCGACCGTGACCACGCGCTGGTGTGGCCCCACGCCCACGGCAGACACCACGCGGGCCGTGCCAGACGCACCGCTCGCTGCGCCCACCGTGCGGCGCTGTATCCATTTGATGGCCAGCGGCAGCATGGCAATAGCCGCCACAAACAGCACGACCACCAGCAAAGTCTGACCCATCATGCTGCTTAGCCTTTGCTGAGGCGCTTCAGCCGCTCTGAGGGGGTGACCACGTCCGTCAAACGGATACCGAACTTGTCGTTCACCACCACCACCTCGCCCTGGGCGATCAGGTAGCCATTGATCAGCACGTCCATCGGCTCGCCTGCCAGCGCATCCAGTTCCACCACGGAACCCTGCGCCAACTGCAAGATGTATTTGATGGGCACCTTGGTGCGGCCCAGCTCCACCGACAGGGTGACCGGAATGTCCAGCACCATGTTGATGTCTTGCGAGGTGCCGTCTTTGCCAATGGGGTTGCCGCTAAACAGCGGCCCACCCGTGCTCTCTTCGGGCTTGGCATCGGTATTTTTTTGCTCTTCCAGGGCCTCGGCCCAGGCGGCCATCGGATCGTCGTCGTCAGTTGTTGCCATTTATTTCTCCCTGGGGATTGCCGTCATCGTTTCGCAAGCATTCTTCAATGCGGATCGCGTACTTGGAGTTGTGGGTGCCGTACTGGCAGTCAAATATGGGGACACCACCAATCGAGGCACGGATACGCGGCTCGCGCTCCAGCTCGATAAAGTCGCCCGGCTTCATGCTCAAAAGTTGCTCAACAGTGGCATCGGCCCGGGCCAGTTCGGCCACCAGCGTGACCTCTGCAGACTGTATTTCGCGACTCAACAGGGTGATCCAGCGGCGGTCCACTTCCACCGAGTCGCCCTGGGTCGATGAGTACAGCACGTCCCGAATCGGCTCCAGCGTGGCATACGGCATGCAAATATGGATTGCCCCGGCAATGTCCCCGATCTCCAGCTGGAACACCGTAGACACCACAATTTCACTGGGCGTGGCGATGTTGGCAAACTGGGGCTGCATCTCGGAGCGCTGGTAATCCAGCTCTAGCGGATAGATTCCGTGCCACGCCTTTTTGTATTCGGTACAAATGACATCCACAAGCCGGTTGATCACCCGCTGCTCGGTCATGGAGAACTCGCGTCCTTCGATGCGGGTCTGAAACTTGCCCACACCGCCATACAGGGTGTCGATCACCCCAAATATCAGCGACGGCTCGCAAACAATCAAGCCGCTGCCGCGCAGCGGACGGATCGCCATGATGTTGAAATTAGTGGGCACCGCCAACTCGCGCAGAAAAGCGCTGTAGCGCTGCACCTTCACCGTGCCCACCGATACCTCGGGGCTACGGCGGATGAAGTTAAACAGGCCAATACGGAAGTTGCGCGCAAACCGTTCGTTAACGATCTCCATGGTCGGCATGCGACCCCGAACGATCTTCTCCTGGCTGGAGATGTCGTAATTGCGGATTTCCCCCGTCTCAAAAACGGTTTCTACCGCTTTTTGGCTCTCGCCAGTGACACCCTCAAGCAGGGCATCGACTTCTTCTTGCGATAGGAATGATTCACTCATGAAGCTACTCCATTACCGTGAAAAAACATGCCGGCGCATCATTGGATGATGAAGCTAGAGAACAGCACGTTCAAAATCGGATTGGGGGCCGGGGCGCGTTTTTTCTTGCCCTTTTTCTTGGGCACGGGGTCTTCCTCCTCCTCCTCCTTCACCTCGTAGCCTAGGGGCGTGGAGACTTCGCGCAAGATTTCCCCGGCCAGCTTTTCCTTGCCTTCTTTGGTCAGCAGCTCTTCGGAGGTGCGCTGCGAAATCAGCAGCAGCACAGCGCTACGGATGGTGGGTAAATTGGCCTTGACCGCATCCGCCACCTTTTGGTCGGTTACCGCAATGGTGATGCCGACCTGGGCAAACTTTTCACCACCCGGATCGGCCAGATTGACCACCATATTGTCCATCGGCATAAACACAGGAGGAACGCCTGGCTTGACCTCGGCATGGGCAACGGGCGCGCTAGCGGCACCTTCGTCCCCCTCTTCGGCCGGGTGACGCAGAAAAACAAACCAGCCGCCGCCCGCCGCCACCAGCAGCAAAACGACCGCAATGATGATCACGAGCATTTTCTTGCCCTTGGGCTTGGGGGTGGCAGCCGCATCAGCGGCAGCAGGTGCAGACACAATAATTCCTTCCGGGGTGGGGCTCATAGGAACCCGCGTTCGCCATCAATAGGCAGTAGGGCTTACGTACCGCACAGAGGGTCTTGCGTAAGTCCTGGATAGATAGCGTGTGTAGGCATTATTGCCCTAGACGCTTCTGATAATAGCCAGATAAGCGGTGCAAAACCGCCGCATTCGCACCGGTCCGGGCTAAACAAATAGATCGACCGTCCGCCCAGACGACCCCCGTGCTGCCGTGGGCCGCACCGCCTCGACTTCCGGCGCGGGCTGCGCCGCATTTTGCCGTGCCTCTGAAGGGCTCCTGCGTTCTCGGCCATTCGACCCACCCGTACCGGACGAGCCCACCGACAGACCCGACAACACCATGCCTTCGCTGTGCAACATCTCTTCCAGATGGGATGCAGCACCGGTCAAGAGATCACGGGTTTCCAGTTGGTCGGTCAGAAACTCCACATGGGCCTCGTTGCCAGACAAGGAAATACGGACCTGTACCGGCTCGGAGTCCGCCCCATTGAAGGTCAGTTCGGCATTCTGGATGCCCTGCGATATCCAATAGCTGACCTGGTCGGCCACGGCGGCCTCGGGTGCAGGCTGCTGCATATCCACACTGGCAGCGGCACTCTCAAAATGCACGGTAGGGGTAAAGTGGTTTTGCCCCATGCCGCCTTCGGGCACCTGGCCGGTCGGCACAGCCTCCCGCTTGTCACCGGTTGTGTTTACCGCCAGGGCCAAAGCTTCGGCCGTATCGGTTGCGGCTTGCAGGGCACTGGCTTGCGTAACCGGCAGCATCCACGTGCCGCCCGCCGCCACACTGGCAAGCTGGGCCGCACGGCTGTCGGCCACGGCCGTGCCCAGCACGGGCTTGGCCAAGCTTTTCAGGCCCGATCCGGCGGCATCTTGCGCGGCAGCAGCCGCGATCGCAGCCACACCAGCGCCAGTGCCACCACTGACAGCCAGCCGACTCTGGATTTGCTCAAACACCGACGCATAGTTGGCCATATTGACCGACTGCGTACGCGCATCCGGCACCCCGCTGCCCGCTGTGGGGCTCGCCAAGCCGACGTTCTCGACCGTTTGGGCAGCATCAGCACTGGCCCCGGTAGCCACGCCCAGCACATCGGACACACCCGCCGCCGGGGCCACCAGAGGTGCCTGCGGTGCAGGTACGGGTACCCAATACCCGGCCATCACGCTGGCGGCATCAGGAGCGCTTGTTGAGGTGTCCAGCGGGCTGGTTTTCTGCGATTTTTTCGCGTCGGCGGCAACATCGGCCAAGCCCCCGTCTGCCGGGGGCTGAAGCTGCTCGGTGGCACCCTGCACGCCAGCATGCAGACCATTCAGCAGGTCGCGAAATTCCTTGGAGGCTTTGTCTTCGGTTGGCCGCTCAGCGGCAGGTTGGCCCATGCCTGGTACGGCGGACGGCATGGGGGCGGCGGGCTTGCTGGACAGCAGCGCAACGGGGATGGATTCAATGCCCACGGGAGTCCTCACCAAATTGTTGGTCTATCGATTTACCAAACCGCTGTGCGGCAAATTCGTCGATTTGCTTTTGCTCACGGCGGTCTTGCAGCCGGTTGGCTTCTACTTGCTTATTGCGGCAGACCTGTTGCAGGGTGGCAACCCGAATTTCTGCCTCGGTGAGATGCTTTTTAGCGGCCTCGACCCAGCGGGCGTTGTCCGCCAAAATTCCCAACTGCATCTGGATAGCCTGGGCCAGACGCTCCATAAACTGGTAGTGGTGGCGCATAAGCTCCGGTACGGCGCAATTTTGGGCCTGCACCATCCAGCGCGTCTCGGTCTCGGTGGCATAGGTTTCCAGCTGGGTGAGCTGGTCGTGGGCGGCAATGTATTTTTGCTGGGCCTGGCCCAGCGCACGGCTGGCCACGTCGCGCTTCTGCCGGGCCACATCCACCGCTACCGCCAGGGTTTTCAGCAGGGACATGCATACACTCGGTTAGTCATCGCGCACCTGCTGCTTTGGAAATGCATTGCTCCATCTCGGCCACGCTGCGCGGCAACGACGAGGCTTCGAACATCCCCTGCTGCAAGAACGCCGCCATGCCCCCACTGAGTCGGATGGCCTCGTCCAAACCGGGGTCTGAACCACTGGCATAGGCCCCGATCTGCACCAGGTCACGGCCTTTTTGGTAGCGCGAATTGATGACCCGAAAGCGCCGGGCCGCCTCAAAATGCGCCGGTGTCACCACGTTGTGCATCACCCGCGAGGCCGATTGTTCAATATCGATGGCCGGGAAATGTCCGCCTTCGGCCAAGGCGCGTGACAGCACGATATGGCCGTCCAGAATCGCCCGGGCGGCATCGGCAATCGGGTCTTGCTGGTCGTCACCCTCGGTCAGCACGGTGTAGAAGGCGGTGATCGAACCCACACCATTGAGCCCATTACCGCTGCGCTCCACCAGCTGTGGCAGCTTGGCAAAACACGAGGGCGGGTAGCCTTTGGTGGCCGGGGGCTCGCCAATCGCCAGGGCGATTTCACGCTGGGCCATCGCATAGCGGGTGAGCGAATCCATCAACAGCAGCACATGCTGGCCCTTGTCACGGAAATACTCGGCTACTGCCGTGGCGTAGGCCGCCCCTTGCAAGCGCAACAAAGGTGGGGCATCGGCCGGAGCGGCCACCACCACCGAGCGGGCGCGACCGTCGGCTCCGAGAATATCTTCGACGAATTCTTTGACTTCGCGGCCCCGCTCGCCGATCAGGCCGACCACGATGACGTCGGCCTGGGTGTAGCGGGCCATCATGCCCAGCAGCACGCTTTTGCCCACACCCGAGCCTGCAAACAGGCCAATCCGCTGGCCGCGTCCCACGGTCAGCATGCCGTTGATGGCGCGCACGCCGGTATCCAGTGGCTCGCGCACCGGGTCACGGTCCATCGCGTTGATAGGGCTGCGGTCCAGCGGAGCCGACACCACATCACGGATCGGGCCACCGTGGTCCAGTGGCACGCCTTGGGCATCCACTACCCGGCCCAGCAAGCCGTCGCCCAGGGGGAGGCGCAGCACGCCCGCCGCAAAAGTCTGCGGGTCGCGCGGTGCATCACCCAAACGGGGCACAGAAATAAAGGAGGCCGCCGGCACGACGCTGGCACCGCTGACCAGGCCGTGCACGTCGCCCGCAGGCATCAGATAGGCCCGGTCGTTGGAAAAGCCCACCACTTCGACCAGTACCGATGGCCGCCCCGGCATCGCGACCTGGCACTGCGAGCCCACCGGACTGCGGATGCCCACGGCCTCCAGTACCAAGCCTGCCAAACGGGTCAGCGTGCCACGTGCCTCTAGCGTCGTGCCCACATCGACGCGCTGCTGCGCATCGGCCATGAATTGCGACCAGACCTGCGCCTCGGGCGAACGGTCAGCTTCCATCGTCCGCATCCGTCCAGGCAGATTCCAGCCCCAGATTGGCCACCGCCCGCTCCCAACGCTTGGACAGCGTGCCGTCGATCACCGCACCACCCGACTCGACCATGCAGCCACCACGTTCGACCGTCGCATCGGGCAACCAGGTCAGTGCGGGCGACGGAAAAGCCTCTTGCAGCGGTGCTTGCAGCACCTCCAGATCCTGGGGATGCAGCTTGATGACTGCGGCCTTGCCGTCCATAACCAGCATGCCCAAAGCCTCTCGCACCACCGGTTCGATGGCCGCCGCGTCCAGCGCCAGCTCTCGGCGCACGATTTGCCGGGCCAAGCCACAGGCCAAGGCCAGAACCTGCTGGGCCATATCTTGTTCAAGTTGAGCCAAGCGGCTTTGCATGTCGGTCAGTAGCTGCGCCAACTTTTCCGCCGTTTCCACGCCCTGCCCCTGCACGTAAGCATCCAGCTTGTGGTTACCCTCGTTAGTGGCCTCGGTGTTTCCTTGGAGCAAACCCGCCGCATGGCCATCGGCCCATGCGCGGTCCAGGCGAACGGACTCCGGCTCCTCGGGCTCCGGCTCGGGCTCGGGTTCGGGCAACATCTCCAGTACCGGAGCCACCGGGCCGACGGCGCCAAACTGCCACTCGGACACCTCGCCCAGATCTTCACTGCGGATAAAACGCGGGTGGACACGGGAAGAACTGCGAACACTAGACAAAACCATCATCGCCTCCGCCGCCCAGCACCACCTGGCCTTCATCTACCAGACGGCGCACAATTTTGAGCACTTCTTTTTGCTGCGCTTCGACTTCGGACAGGCGCATGGGGCCGCGCGACTCCAGGTCTTCGCGCATCGACTCGGCGGCACGGCTGGACATATTGGCCAAAATTTTCTCTTTGAGCTCGGGTGATGCCCCCTTCAAGGCCACCACCAGGGTCTCGGAGGCCACCTCTTTCAGCACCAGCTGGATCGACTTGTTGTCCAGTTGGGCCACGTCGTCGAAAACAAACATCTTGTCCACAATTTTTTGCGCTAGATCGGCATCGAAACCCTTGATCGACTCAATGACCGTACCCTCGATATTGGCCCCCAGCAAGTTGATGATTTCGGCAGCCGCCTTGACACCACCCAGCGAAGACTTCCGGATTTTGTCGCCACCGGCCAGTACCTTGAACAGCACTTCGTTCAAATCCTTCAAGGCCGTGGGCTGGATACCCTCCAGCGTAGCCACCCGCAGCAAGACCTCGTTGCGCTGGCGCTCGGTCAATTGCTTGAGGATGGCAGCCGACTGCTCAAAGTCCAGGTGCACCAAAATCGCCGCCACAATTTGCGGGTGCTCATTGCGCAGCAGCTCGGCGACCGACAACGGGTCCATCCACTTCAGGCTTTCAATGCCCGACACGTCGCCGCCCAGCAAAATGCGGTCAATTAACAAGGATGCCTTGTCGTCGCCCAACGCCCGGCGCAGCACCGCCTTGACATAGTCGGCCGTGTCGCTCACCAGCAGGCTTTGCTGCCCAGCAGCAATGGTAAAGCGCACCAGCACTTCATCCACCTTCTCGCGCGTGACCGACTTGGTTTTGGCAATGGTTTCGCCCAATTTTTGAACTTCTTTGGGGGATAGGTGTTTAAACACCTCGGCGGCCTCCTCCTCCCCCAGAGACATCAAGAAAATAGCCGCGTCGGTGAGACCTTGTTCGTCCATGGTGTTGCCTTAGCTCTCGCCGTTGATCCAGCTTTTCACGATATTGGCCACTGCAGTCGAATTGGTGCGGGCCAACTGCCGGGCATCTTCCAGGCGCAACTGGTGGTCGGTGGGTGCCAGAATTTGCACGCCATCGGCTCCAATGATGGTGCCGCGCGGCGTGTCGCCCGCCACCAGCGCATCCAGCGGGCCACCGAGCGAGCCCATGCCCAGCGCCAGCGGCTGGCCGTCGGGGCCCAGCGCCACCGGACTCACCGGCACCGGCTTGGGCTCCGACATGGCCTTCAAGCCTGGCCGCAGCAGGCCCAACACCACAATCGCCACCAACAGCAAGGTGCCTACGGGCCAGGCCAGGCTGCGCGCCATTTCCAGCGTTTCAGGCTGCTTCCACAGCGGGGTGGTGTCCACCACCGGCACATCCACCAAAAACGGCGCATTCATCAGGTTGACCGAGTCGCCCCGGTCTTTATTGAAGCCGATGGACTCACGCACCAGGGCGGTCATTTGCTCGATTTGCTGCTCGCTCAGCGCCTTGGTGATGGGCTTGCCCTTGTCGTCGACGGAAACAGCGTGGTTTACCACCACGGCAGCGCTCAACCGCTTGATGGAGCCCGAGCCGCCACGCACCACGCGCACGGTTTTGTCCACCTCGTAGTTGGTCACGGATTCGCGCTTGCCCGCCGCCGCATTCAGCGCCCCGGCAGCCGTACCGACCCCGCCTGCGGTCAAGGGCACGGCCGCACCATTGATGGGTGCGGTGGCCGAAGCCGGTGGCTGGTTAGTCGTTGCGCCGGGAATGCCACTGGGCTGCGGCGCGCCTGCACCTGCGCCACCGGTTTCCACCACCTGCTGGCTGCGCACCGCGCTGGCGTCGGCCGCCAAGTTGGGGCGGTGCGATTCGGCGGTGGACTCGACCTGCGAAAAGTCTACGTCTGCAGTGACCTGGGCCTTGACGTTCTGGCGGCCGACGATGGGCTCCAGCATGTCCAGGATGCGGCGGCTGTACTGCTGCTCGATGCGCTGCACGTACTGCAATTGCTCGGCATCGGCTCCGCTGGCCCCGTCGGGCGACTGGGACAGCAGCTTGCCGGTGTCGTCCAGTACGCTGACGGCTCTGGGCAGCATCTCGGGCACGCTGGAGGCCACCAAATGCACGATGCCCGCCAGCTGGGTGCGGTCCAGCGACTGGCCGGGGTGCAGGCTGACCAAGATCGAGGCCGAGGGCTTTTGCTGTTCTCTGAAAAATCCGTTCTGGCTGGGCAGCGCCAGGTGGACGCGGGCGCTGGACACCGACGACAGCGCCTGGATGGAGCGGGTCAGCTCGCCCTCCAGTCCGCGCTGAAAGGCCAGCCGCTCCTGGAACTGGGTCATGCCGAAACGGTTTGCCTCCATCAGCTCGAAGCCGCTGACCGAGCCCTTGGGCAGGCCCAGCGAGGCAAGTTTGAGGCGGGTGTCGTGAACGCGATCGGTGGGCACCAAAATAGCCCCGCCACCTTCGGTGTACTTGTAGGGCACGTTCATTTGCGACAACTGGGCCACGATGGCCCCGCCGTCTTTGTCGGCCAGGTTGGCGTAGAGCACTTTGTAGTCGGGCTGGCGGCCCATCAGCATGGCAGCCAAACCCACCACCACCAACAAAGCGATGCCCGCGCCCAGCCGCATGCGCTGCGAGCGGTCCAGATTGGCCATTCTTTGCGCCAGGGGGGACTGTGTGGGTGCGGGTATTTCGGCGACTGCAGACATCATGCTTTCCGGGTGGTATGGCGCGAGCTTGCTCCACTAACGCACTTGATTATTCCGGTAAGCGATTAAAACATCGACCTGATAAGCCGGGGTTTTGGCCGCCTTTTCAGCACCATACACCGGCTGCGCCCCACTACGATCAAGGCATTCGTATCCATCCCCTGGAGGGAACTGCCATGGATCTCCGCCTCTCCCCCGTATCGACCAGCATGCCCACCCGCACGGGGGGCGTGGCGCGCATGCCGACAGCCCCCACATCGGAGGCCAAAAACGCCGGCTTCTCCAGCGCACTCAAGGGCGCGCTGGCTGACGTGAGCGCCGCCCAAAACGAATCCACCCGGCTGCAAAAAGAAGTGCAGCTGGAGAACCCGAACGTCAGCCTGGAAGAAACCATGGTGGCGATCCAGAAAGCCCAAATCGGCTTCCAGGCCACGCTGCACGTGCGCAACCGCATGGTGCAGGCGTATAGCGACATCATGAATATGCAGGTCTGACTGCACACCCCCAGGCTACACACTTCGTGTTTTCGCCAACCCCCTTGCAGGGGGCAACTACAGCAGTCTGGCGGAGCCAGTCCTGCGCAGTTCACGAGGGGGCTTTGCTTCGCTCGCCCTTGTGGGGCAGATACCGGGGTGTTTACTGGCATTGATACTTACTCCAACGCAAAAAGCCCCGTCACCGGGGCTTTTTTATGCATCAAATCAGCTATTAGCGTATATAACACATGCGCTAATAGCTATCAATTTTGATTAATGCAGCAACATCGGCTTGCGCTCCAGAATCTGCTCGAACTGCTGGATCCAGGGCTCGGTGAGGCAGCGGATCTGGGCATCGTTGCGCAAGATGCGCTGCATGATGCGGGCTTTTTCGGTGCGGTTTTCGGGGGTGAGCTGGTCGGCTTGCGACTGGTGGCGCAGTTGCTCGATCAGCACGGCGCAAGCGCCCTCAAAACGCACCACTTCGTCCCAGTCTTCTTTCTGGGCAGCCTTCAGCATCTTGAAGCTGCTGTCTTCGATGGCTTTGTAGTAGTCAATCAAAATTTGTGACATGGTGGGGGTCCGGCAAGGTGGGTGGGGCTTAGGCATTGCCGACGGGGGGCAGAGGAATGCTTTTCCAGGCATCAAATACAGGCACGATCAACTGGGTCACCTCTTCAATCAAAGTCATGTCATTTTTCAAATTCGCGGTGGTCAACCGCAGAATGCTGTAGTTGTAGACACCGCGCAGGTTCAACGCCAGTTCCCCGCCAGACTCTAGGTCCAGCGCGGCTTTCAGGCCTTCTTCCAAAATACGTACGGCCTTGCCAATCGCCTGGCCTTTGAGCTCCAGGTCGCCGCGCGCCATTGCGCCACGGGCCGAGTGCAGGGACAGCACCAGCGCTTCAAACAACAGGCAAATCACCTGGTGGGGGCTGGCACCTTCGATGCTGGTTTGGGCGCCCACGCGTTTGTAAGCAGAGGCAGCACGGGCACTTACGGGTGTAAACATGGTGGGGGCTTCCATTTGGTCTTGATGTTTTAGTTATCGGCAATGCGATCAGAAACTCAAGTCCAGTGGGTCAAAAAATAGGTAAAAAATTCGCAAAGTTTTGTCGTCCTCGCATCCATTAGTTGTTACTGCTGCTGTTCCAGACCTCAACCTGCTGGGTGATGTAGGTACTCAGCGCCGTTAGGCCGGCCATCTTGGTGTCTAGCGCGGTATAGGTGGCGCGCAAGCGTTTTTCCACCACGGCGGCACGGGCCGTTACCTTGTCTTGCTCGGCGGTGTTGCGCTTGGTTTCTGCGGCCAGGGCATCGGTCTTGTTGTTCAAGCCGCCGCTGAAGGCCAGAAAGGCATCGGTAAAGGTTTTGACCTTGCGGGCCACGCCGTTGGTCGAGGCATCGGTGTTCTTTTGGGCAAACAAAATTTTGACATTGCCCGGGATGTCCAACGCGGTGCTCAGCTTGGTGGCATTGACCGTTAAATTGCCATCCCGCCCCAGGCTGATGCCGATCTCGGACAAGCGGCCATACGTGCCCCCGACCGTAGAGGTACCCACCATCGAGCGCAGTGCATTGCGCAAGCCGATCGCGGTGGAATCACCCTGCAAATCACCCGCTTTTTTGGTCGAATCATCAAAGGCCGTGGCATCGGCCAAATACTTATTCATCGCATTGAATGCATCGACAAACGCCTGGATATTGGTCGTCAACGCCGCTTTGTCGTTGGTGGTGGTGATCTCTACGTCACTCGTGGTCACCATAGATGCGGTGATGGTCAGGCCCGCCACCACGTCTTTGAAGCTGTTGTTGACGGAAGTCACCGCAATGCCGTTGATGGTGGCCTTGGCGTTTTGCCCGGTCTGGTAGGTATTGGCCCCCATGCCGTAGGCGGTGAGGGTCGATGCCCCCGTATTGCCGGGGTCCAGGTCCAGGTCAAAGGCCAGGGCCGACAAGCCACTGTCATTGGTGTTGTTGCCGTCCCCGGTGTCGGTGGCCTGCATGCGAAAGCTGGTGGACTCTCCGGTGCTGGCCGAGCGCAGCATGAGTCGGTCGCCCGAGGCATCGGTCAACACCGTAGCCACCACGCCCGCGCCGGCTTCGTTGATTTTGGCGGCGATTTGCGTCATGGTGTCGGTCGCTACCACGGCAATATCCACACTCGCCGCCGTGCCAGCGGTAAATTTGCTCCCCGTGGCGCCCGCAGTCCCCCAGGTACCCAGCTGCAACGTCAAGGTACCCGCAGAACCCAGCGCCGTGCTGGCCGTAACGGCATCCGACACGGTGGACTGGGCCTTCGCCAACTGCGACACGCCCATGCTAAAGCTGGTGGCGCTGGCAATGCCACTGACAGTGGCCGTGACAGCTGAACTGTTGGAGGAGGTAACCGCCACCGTATTCCAGCCACTGTCGAGCGACAGCTTGGACGCACTGTCTTGCAGGGTGGATGCCAGCGCCTTGATCTGCGAGTAATCGGATATCTTGGTCGCAATGACCGTCGCCTTGGTCTGGAGCGTGGTCAGAGGCTGTTTTTCCAACGCAATCAGTTTGGTGATGATGGACTCAACGTCCAAACCACTGCCGATACCGCTTGATGAAATACCCATGGTGACCTCCAGATCAATAACTTGCCGCGCTTGGCGGCACTAACGACAGGTGCTGCGCATACGAATAGGCGTATTTGTATCCGCATTCCAGAATGCAAAACGGCGGATAAAGGGGGTTCCTTTATCCGCCGTTCAGTTTTAGCTACTTTTTACCGATCTGCAACCTGCTGAATGGGCAGCACAGGCCGGCCTAGCGGCTTATTGCAGCAGGGACAACACGCTCTGTGGCAGCTTGTTGGCCTGGGCCACCATCGCCGTACCGGCTTGTTGCAGGATCTGGGTACGTGACAAGTTGGCAGTTTCTTGCGCAAAGTCGGCATCCACAATCCGGCCCTTGGCGGCAGAGAGGTTTTCCACGCTAATGGCGATATTGCCAGTGGCACTTTCAAACCGGCTCTGCAAAGCGCCCAGTTGCGCACGGGCCGAGTTGACCTGGTTGATCGCCGCGTCCAGCTTTTTGATAGCTACCCAAGAATTGCGCTGCGTGTCAATGCTCAAGGTGTCGATGCCCAGTGCATCGGTGGTGGTATTGGAAGAGTCAATCTTGGAAGCAATGGCGGCAGCAGTCATACCCGTGGTGGCGGTGGTGAAGCCGACCGTAGTCACTACGGTGGCATCACCGGCCGAATCCAGCTTTTCAGACATCAAATCGATGCGGTAGGTACCGGTGTCGTTCACCGACAAGAAAGCGGTTACGCCGGTATCGGTCGATTTACGGTTGATCGCTTCCACCACCTGGCCCATACGCTCGGCACCCGAGGTAGCCGCCGCAATAGCACCCAGAGAAATGCTGGTACCGCCAGTCACGGAAATGCTCAACACCCCAGTGGCAATAGTGGCCAAGGTAGACACTGAGGAAGCCGCCACAGCGCTGGCTGTTTGGTCAAACGAATAAGACACATCGGCTAAGCCCGTAGCGGTCGAATTGGTCAACGCACCCACGGTGATGTTGTCACCCGCGTTAGCGCCCACCTGAAAAGCGGCACCAGCGAACGTACCGTCCAGCACTTTTTTGCCGTTGAACGAGGTTTGCTTGGCGATACGGTCCACTTCGTCGGTCAGCTGGCTCACTTCGGCCTGCAAGGCTGCGCGGTCTTGTTTGCTGTTGGTGGCATTGCTGGACTGCACCGCCAGTTCACGCATGCGTTGCAGCATGTCACCGACCTTGCCCAACGCGCCTTCAGCCGTTTGTGCCAGAGAAATACCGTCATTGGCATTGCGTGCGCCAACCGACAGACCCTTGATCTGGCCAGAAAAACGCTCCGAAATAGCCAAGCCAGCGGCATCGTCCTTGGCGCTATTGACGCGCAGACCAGAAGACAGGCGCTGCATGGACGTGGCGAGCGAACCGCCCGAAGCCATCAGGTTGCGCTGTGCATTCAGCGAGTTGACGTTGGTATTGATAGTAGTGGTCATTTCAAAGCTCCTAAGGTGGTGGGTCCAATGACGAACCAATGAAAAGGCCCGTTGAGTAGGTTTTCGGATGCCCGCCAGAAAACTTTAGGGCTAGCGCGTAAATAAGCCGGGTTTTGTGCCGCTTATCCAAGCAACAGCAAAAACCCAAATGACCACAATTTACTTACCGCTCATGGTCGTTGGCCAGCAGAGCTGACCTCAACCGGCTTTGGCCAACTTTTATCCTCAAAGGAGCTTCGCAATGGCTGCCACGATCAATACGAATATCAATTCGCTCAACGCCCAGCGCAATCTGGCAACCAGTGCGATGGGGCTGGCCACCTCCATGCAGCGTTTGTCCTCTGGCCTGCGCGTCAATAGCGCCAAGGACGATGCGGCCGGTTTGGCTATTTCGGAGCGCATGACCACCCAGATTCGCGGCCTGAGCATCGGTGCCCGCAATGCCAATGACGGGATTTCCTTGTCGCAAACGGCTGAAGGCGCGTTGGGCAAGGTCGGCGACATGCTGCAACGCATGCGTGAACTGGCCGTGCAGGCAGGCAATGCCACGAACAGCAAGGCCGACCGGGCCGCACTACAAGCCGAAGTCGGCCAGCTCACCGATGAAATCGACCGCATCGCAAAACAAACTTCGTTCAACGGCCAAAAAATTCTCGACGGCTCGTTTGCCGGTGCCGTGTTCCAAGTAGGTGCTAACTCGGGCGATGTGGCCTCCCTGGGCGCTTTGACTAACTCCACCGCCAAAGGCTTGTCTGATGTGGCCTACGCCTACGACCAGTCGGCCAGCGCGGTGGCCGCCAGTTCGGTCAGTACATTGACCGCGATTGTGTCGGGCACCTTGAGTATCTCGGTCGCAGGCGCATCGACAGCCATAGACCTGGGCTCCATCAAGGCGGCCAGTTCCGGCGCAGAGCGCATGGGCCAGGTGGTGGAGGCGATCAACCGCAAATCCACCGACACCGGGGTCACAGCCTACCTGTCGCAAAACGACGACCAGACCTACCGTATCGACCTGTTGTCGCAAAAATTAGATGCCAATGGCGACCCCGCCGCCGTCACCTTGGCCGGTTTTTCACTGGCCACCACGGGCGAGGCCGCCACCAGCTTGGCATCCCAAATCAGCGCTACCAACACCACCACCGATGCCCTGGGCATCGACACCCTGACCATCGACACCCAGCGCAATGCCTGGGTGGCCCTGAAGAAGATCGATGCCGCCATCGACCAGGTGAACTCGGCCCGCGCCAACTTGGGTGCGCTGCAAAGCCGGTTTGAAAGCGCCGTGAGCAACATCAGCATCCAGGTAGAAAACCTGGCCGCTGCCAAGGGCCGCATCGTGGATGCCGACTTCGCCCAAGAAACCGCCAACCTGTCGCGCACGCAGATCTTGCAACAGGCAGGTACTGCGATGGTGGCCCAGGCGAACAAGCTGCCGCAGGGCGTGCTGTCGCTGTTGCAGTCGTAAGCCGCACTGGTAATAAAAAAGGCCCTTTAGGGCCTTTTTTTATGCACAAAATATGCCTCTAGCGCTTATGAGATGTGCGCGAGAAGCTACTGAATAAATAGCAAACCACACCCAACCGAACCTTACGCCGATGCAGGCGTCGGCTCGCAGCCGACCACCGGTGATGCGTACAGCACCAGATCGTAGTAATAGCCCACATTGTGCTGGCGCAGCCGGAAATGGTAGCCACCGGCATGCTGGTCGATGGCCTCCACCACGTCCAGCAGGTCTTGCGCGTAGTGGTATACGCAGGCGGCGATACGGGGCCGGTCCCGGGCCAGTAGGCCCGCCGCACCGTGCAGGGTTTTGGCCTCAAAGCCCTCCACGTCCATTTTCAAAAAGCTCAGACGTTCCAGCTCGTCATCCAGCCGCACGGTCTTCACCGTGATGCTGCCCTTGTCCACGATGTGGCTGGACATGGTGCCGGTTTCTTCAAAGTACAGCGTTTGGCGGCGGCTCGACACCGCCTTGTTCACCGGCCGGAAGTCGTGCAACGGCAAATCCGACAGTTGGGACAGTACGGAAAAGTTCGTCCGGTCGGGCTCAAACGCGGTGATGCTGCCGTACTGCCACTGGCTGGCCGCCAAAAATTTGCGCACCACCGGGCCTTCGAAAGCGCCGCAGTCGCAAAAATGCTCCCGGGTGCC
Source organism: Rhodoferax sp. LB1P47 (assembly GCF_056521445.1). NCBI lineage: Bacteria > Pseudomonadati > Pseudomonadota > Betaproteobacteria > Burkholderiales > Comamonadaceae > Rhodoferax > Rhodoferax sp. LB1P47. The sequence continues at coordinate 37,234 of NZ_JBWMAU010000010.1, forward strand.
CAGGGTAAAGGTGCTGGGCTGCCCGGCCATCGAAAAATACTCTTCCGACACGTCGGTGCCGATGGGCAGCAGCCAGTTGCGGTCATAGCTCAGACGGAACAGCAGATTGGCGTACAGGGTTTCGCGGCTGAGCGTGTCGTCCAGCCGGTCGGCCAGCCGCACAAAGTCGTCCAGCCGCTCCAGCGTATTGCTGCGGTAGACATTGACCGTCTCGTACACCGAAAACAGGCCATACACGGCCAGCACCGGAATGCAGTCCAGCAGCGCCACGCCCGCCTGGCGGCAACGGGCCGCCGTGAGCGCGCGGCCCCAGGCATCGTCCGAAAAATCAATTGCCAGGGCACCGGGGTGCTGGCGGGCCTGTTCCATGAACCGGGCCGTCGTCCAACACGGCACGCCGAACATCTCCGGCGCGGTCAACCCATCGTCCACCAGCGCCACCACGCCGGACATCAGGGTCAGCAAATACTTGCAACGGCTGCGCCCAATTCCCGACAGCGGCTGCAGCACAAAAAGAGGCCGCTGGGCCATGACTGCCGCAAAGTGGTCTACCGGATCGGTGCCTTGCGCCGCCAGCGCCAACAGTGCGTTTTTAAGGCTATCGCTTCTACTCACCATAAGAGGGTTTCCATTCTTCTGATTCAAGACCCGTACACCACCACGGGGTCGGCAAAGGATGCCAGGTGAAAGGTTTTAGCGGCCACATCGGCCACCAGCCGCCCCGGCTTTTGCAGCACGCACTGCTTGCCCACATGCAGTCCGTCGGGCACCAGCACCCCCATGTCCAACGTAGCATGTGCGCCCACCGTGCAGGCAGAACCCACCAGCACCCCAGGGGCTAGCCACGCAGAATGGCCTATTTTTGTGCCCGCCCCGATATGAGCACCGGCACCGACCACGCAGTTAAAGCCAATCTCAGCCCCCACCCCCACCAGTGCGCCCGCGCCAATAAAGCTGTTTTCGCCCAGCTTGGCGGTGGCCGCCACCACAGCACCAGGACACACCAGAGGCGGCATCTTGAAACCCAGGGATTTGACAATGCCCATCAGTTCAAAGCGCCGAAAGTTCAGAAACTGCGGCCCCATAGCCACAAAGGCGGTAGCACCCTCCGTAAGCATGCCGTCCAGCGCGGACAGGTCGAAGGCATAGGAGGTATCTTGGTGCAGCACCAGCTTGTGCAGCGTAAGTGTGGGTGCCACTTCCGACCAGGCCGCCAGCGCCCAGTCCAGCTCCGGGCCCAGGCCCACCACGTATTTACAGGGCAAAGCGCCCTCCCATCAGGTCCAGATACCAGTGCTCAATGGTTTGGTTCGCCGACTCAAAATCTCCCAACACGGCCGTGGGGGCCTGTGCGTGCAGTCCGGCCTGGATGCGTTCCATCACTGCAAAATCTTCGCGCAACACGGTTTCGGCACCTTGCAGATGGGCCAGCAACACGGCGGCCGACACCGCATATTTAGCCTTTTTCTTGGCGGTGACGTAATGCACCACCACGTCGGTGCGCCCCGCAGACACCGGCACGTGGTGCTCAATGATGAAAGAGTAGCCGCCCGAACCAGACGCGATATGCAAATTGGGAAACACCAGCCAGTTGTAATACCAATCGAGCTGGCCATACCGTTCTACCTTGGCATGCCAGGCGTAGGGCGGCAATGACTCCATCGGTGCATCCGGGCCACCGCTGCTGAAGCCACGCATCAAGGGCAGGGCTTCGTCGCGTCCCTGCACCCCTTGCTGGCGCAGTCGCTGCGACAAGGTCACACCAGCCTCATCCAGACTGACCGCAAATTTCACTTTCTGGTACAGCGACTGGGCATGCACATAGCGGGGGTGGTGGCTATCACGCAGGTTTTCGTAGGCCAGCTTCCAGTTCATCCGGGTCTGGAAAGTGGCTTGCAACACCTCGCCATCGAACGCCATCGACACGCCACGCAAGGATTCGAGTAGCTCTGGGCTGAACTGGTCGGTCAACGGCAGGGGCGCTTCCGACAGATTGATAAATACCAGGCCACCCACCACCTGCAGCGCATATCGCCGCAGCCGTAAACAGGCCCGTTCGGCAGCGGGGTAGCGGTAGACATCGGCCTCAAACGGAATGTGCTGCACAGCGCCATCGGCCCCGTAGCCCCAGCCGTGGTAGCTGCACACCAGCGGGCGGACCCCCTGGGGCGCCGTTTGCAGCGGGTTTTGCCGGTGCAGGCAGAGGTTTTCAAATGCCTGCAACTCACCGTGGAAGTTTTGCACTACTACTGGTACACCCCAGACGCTGCGGGTGATGAAGGCGTTGTGCTGGGCCAGCATGGACCGGAGCCCGACAAACTGCCACAGCGGCTTGAACAGTAGCGTGCGTTCGCGCGCAAACCAGTCTTCAGACTGGTAGGCCTCGGCAGTCAAGCGGGATTGCATAGCACCCTTAGCGCCTTTACTTAAACTCAAAACGCTTGGCCGGGTTGCCGAACACCGTTACCCCGGCAGGCACATTACCGATGACGACGCTGCCTGCGCCAATCACCGCGCCGTCGCCCACCTTCACGCCGGGCAGAATCGTGGCGTGCGGGTGCACCACCACGTTTTCGCCGACCTGCACGCCGCCGCCCATGAACACAAAGCTGCCCACCGTGCTGTACGACCCGATGCGCACGTCGTAGCCGACGATGCTGGTGGACAGCATGACCACAAAATCGCCTAGGACGGTGTCGGTCCCCAGGGACACACTATGTTCAAACATGCAGCCCCGGCCAATCTGCACACGTTCGGCACGGTGCATGCCGGGCGCCAGGCGCATGAATTCTGCCCCTTGCGCCAGCAGTGGCGCGGCGAAACGGCGGCGCGCCTGCGGGTCGCCCAGCGCACACACAAACAATTGCCCTGGCTGGCAAACATAGGTGAAAGGGTCGCCCAATATAGGTAAATCTTGGGGCACTGCCAGATCGGTGCGGCTGTCCAGAAAACCGCGTACAGCCCATTCCACGCCATGCCTGCACTCAGCACGCGCCAGCGCCGCCATATTCCGACCAAAGCCACCCGCGTTAACCACCAGAATATCTTGCATACGGTTCAGGTAAACGGAATCCCGCCATCCAGACTGAACGTGGTGCCGGTGACCTTGCGGCTGGCATCGCTCAGAAAGTAGATGGCGGCATAGGCAACATCTTCAGGCTGCCCCAAACCCAGCGGGTAGGCTTTATCGGCGTTCTCCAGCAAGTCTCGATGCATATTCAGCAGCGGCGTTTCCACCAGACCGGGACAAAGTGCATTGACGCGGATACCGCGCTTGGCCACCTCCAGTGCCAGGCAACGCATGCTGCCGATCAAGGCACTTTTGGAGCCTGAGTACGGCCCGACACCCACCTTGCCGGTCAAAGCTGCGATAGACGCCAGCAACAGTACCGAACCGCCTGGGCGAATCCACTGGCGGGCCAACTGACGCTGGGTGAGCAGCATGGGTGCGTAGTAATTGGTCTGCATCACCCGGTCCAGCATTTTTGCGTTGAGCATGCGCATGGGGGCCACACCGTCGACACCCGCGCTGTGTACCACGCCATCGACGGCACCCACAGCATCCGCCAGGGTCTGTATCTGCGCGGTATCGGTCAGGTCGGCCGCCAAGCAGCGGTGACCAGAGCCCGCCAGGGAGGCATGTACAGCCTCCAGCCGTGCTGTGTTGCGGCCGCTCAGCACCAATTGGGCACCAGCCAGGGCCGCTTGTACGGCAATGGCCTGTCCGATGCCACTGGAAGCGCCGGTCACAAGCACCGTCTTGCCATCCAGGCGAAAGGGGTCATGGAAGGGGCTGGACATCAGCGCATGGGCAGCGACAGGCCGCCATCAATCAACAACGAACTGCGGGTCACCCAGCGGCTTGCCGGGGCCAACAGATAGCCAATGCCGTTGGCCACGTCGCTAGGCTCGATCGTACCCAGAGGGGTCAAATCCAGTTTATCTTGCATGTCAGCATTGCTGGCCAGCGTGTTCAGCATGGGGGTGGCCACGTACCCAGGCGATACACAGTTGGCGCGGATACGCCGCTTGGCATGCTCTAGCGCCAAGGTCCGCACATAGGCGGTCAACGCGGCTTTGGCAGCAGAGTACATGCTGGTGGCCACAGGGGCGATGCGCTCAGCCACCGCTGTCACGTACACCAGCGAAGCACCATCACGGATGTGTTTGCGCGCTAGCAAACGCTGGGTCAGCAGGACCGGCACCGTAAAGTTGATTTGCATCATTTCATTCAGGTGCTTTTCGGACACCATCCGGGCCGGCACCAATTCGACGGCCCCCGCGCAAAAAACACAACCATCCAGTACAGGCAAGCTGTCCACTAGGGCATTGCGAGCAGCTTCATCGGTCAGGTCGGCCAAGTGCAGTCCATGGCCCGCACCGGGCAGGCTATCCAGCGTGGCTTGCAGCCGGGCGGGGTCGCGCCCAGTCAGCCACACCGCAGCCCCCATGCCCGCGCAGAGCATGGCTGTCGCCCGACCAATACCGGACGATGCCCCAGTGACCAACACCGTCTTGCCCGCCAAGCTGAATGCAGAACTCACAGCTCAACCATCTCCGGGAACTTGGCACCCTCAATATCCACAATGCATGAGCCCCACGACAAACCAATTCCAAAGCCGGACATCAGCAGCCGTTTGCGCCCGCCCAGCAAGGCCTCGCGCAGCCGGGCGGTCATGGTGACGGGAATGGAGGCACCACTGGTATTGCCAAAATCAGCCAGAGTAGACGGCACCTTGTCAGGTGACAAACCCAGCTTTTTACGGATAGTTTCGTTGATGAGCTTGTTGGCCTGGTGGAACAGGAAGTAGTCGATATCGGTATCCGCCATCTGGCTGAACTCCATAAGCCTGCGCACCGCCGGAGGAATCTGCTGGGTTGAAAAGCTCAGCACGGCCGGCCCGTCCAGCACCAGATCGTCCAGCCAACGCAGCACACCGAACTCATCGCGGTTGGGGGTGGTGTGCTCTACGCCATAGGGTTCGCGGTGACCACCCACGGGCAGCATGATGGCCTTGTAGCCGCTGCCGTCGCTGTTCATGTCGAAGTACATGGGCGGGGCATCCTGCACATACTCTAGCGCGGTGACGGTGCCCGCATCGGAAAACAGCGGGTCCACCACCGTGGCCGATTTGTCGCCCACCATCAGCAGACCTTTTTTCACCGCCCCCGACGCAATCAGGCTGCCCAGAATCTGCAGCCCGTAGGTATAGCCCGAGCAGCCCAGATTCACATCGAAAGCGATGCTGGTCTTGGGCAGACCCAGCCGGTCTTGCAAGATGATGGCGGTGGCCGGAATCAGGTAGTCGGGCGACTGGGTGACCACGATCACCGCGTCCACCTCTTCGCGCGCCCAACCCAGGTCGGCCAGCAGCACGCCGGTGGCCTCAAACGCCAGGTCCGAGAAGCACTGCCACTCAAAGCACATGCGCCGCTGGTGGATGCCGATGTTGCGCACAAGTCGCTCCCGTTCGGAGCGCATGGCGGGCGGGCAGTCTTGCACGTTGGACAGCACGGTGCGTGGTACGCACGAGGCCATTCCGGCATAGCGAACATGGTGCAGGGTGGACGTACCCATCTGGGTTAGCCCAACAGTGCGTAAATATCACCCACCGTGGCGCAGTTTTTCAGGTGATTGCCAGTGATGGTTTTACCGTATTCCATGTCGCACATCACGATGACACCCAAGGCCGCCAGCGAATCCCACTCGGGCAAGCTGGCCAACGGGGTGTCGCCGGTCACGGCCACGGGGTCCTGGAAATCGACGGCTTCTAGAAACTTTTCTACGAATGCATTCACGGTGCTCACAGGCATCTCTCCCTTAAAAATCAAACAAATTCAAACCCATGCCTTGACCCGGTCTAGCGCCATGGCCTGCCCTACGGCCTCCACCAAGGCGTTCTGCTGGGGGATGGACATGGCAGGAAAAAACGGCAACCCGATCAAATCACGGGCAATCGCGTTGGCGTTCGGTGTGGGGGCCGACTCCCAGCGGGCGGCGGTGCCGCGTATCTCGCCCAGCAGGGGCTGGTACCAGCGCCGGGTGCCAATTTTCAATTTCTGGCACAGACGCTCCAGGCGCAGTCGATCGGCGGCGCTGGGCATGCGGGTGCACAGCAGTACCGGCGCTGCGATCCCCCCCGGCAATGTGCTTTGCCAACGCAAGGCATCCCCGGTGGCAGCATTCATTCCGGTGCGCAACACGCTATAGAGCTCGCGCCGACTTTGCGCACAAGCATCCCAGCGGGCCAGCGACGCCAGGCCTACGGCCGCGTGGTATTCGCTCATTTTGGCGTTGGTGCCGATGCTGGCCAACACCCCGGTGGGCACACGCCCGCCGGGCTGCAAATTGATACCAAAATTGGACATTTGCCGTACCTTGGCCACCAGTGCCGCGTTAGTAGACACCACCAGCCCACCCTCGCCTGCGGGCAAGGACTTGGTGGCGTGCAGGCTGAACACCAGCGTGCCCGGGCTGCCGTGCAGCCACTGGCTACCAAAAGCACCCGCCGCATCCACGATCACCGGCAAGCCGGTGGACTGCTCAAACAGGCTCCAGGCGGCCATGTCTTGCGGCGTACCAAAAGTGGCTACGGGAACTACCGCGTCAAACGCCACATGCTGGCGCATCTGCCAAGCCATGCCGGGGGTCATCAGCCAACTGTCGGGGTCCACATCGCCCAGCACCGGCACATGGCCAGCGCGCACCACGGCGGTGGCGGTGGCAACAAAAGTGAGGGCTGGCACCAGCACCCTGGAACCCGGGGGGAGGGCCAAGGCGGTCAAGGCAAGTTCCAGCGCCAGCGTGGCACTGCTGGCGGTGGTAACTACCGCCGTCGGGGTGGTCGCTTGGAAGCGCACCGCCAACTGCTGCTCCAGCTCACAAACCAAAGGGCCAAAATTGGAGTATTGCCGGGCGGCATGCATGCGTTGCAAATAGGGCATCAGCTCTTGCGGACTGGGCAGATCCGGCACCAGCAGGGGAACAGAGGTTTCTAAATGCATCGGATCAGTCTACACGCAAGGACCGGCTGAAATGGCCGGAATAGACCCCTACTTACCGGCTTGAAAAACCTCTGTCGCACGCACCGCCCCGGCCACATCGCAGGCACTGTCCAGGTAGCGTGGGGCTTTGCACAGGTAGTTCAGCCACATCAGGCGGTAGGCGGCCTCCACCTCGGCGGTGCGGGCGGCGTAGTCCATCAGCACGCTGGCCTGCAACACCGCCCGGTTGGTGGCACGGTAGTGCGCCAGGCGCTGGGGGTTTTGCAGCAACTTCACTGCGAGCCGGACATAAGCCTCCTCGTCCCCACTGGCCACCAATTCACCCAAGCCAATGCCAGCCAGAATCCGTGCGCTAGACGAATCTATGGCCCGCTGCGCATCCAGCGCCACCACCGGCAAGCCCATCCATAACGCGTGCAAAGTGGTGGTCCCGCCAGAAACGGGCGAGGTATCCAGTGCCAAGTCGGCCATAAAACCCAGCTCCATAAACTGGTCTAGCGGCAACTGCGGCACCACCGACACCCGTTCCGGCGGCAGGCCGGCATCTTCCACCCGCCGCTGCATGGCTGCCTGGGCTGCGTCGGGGGTGGACTCTTTCACCATGAGGATCAGGCGGGCATCGGTTTGCTGCGCCAGGATGCGGGCCCAGACCCGCAGCATGGCATCGGTCACCTTGAACGAGTTGTTCAGTGAAATCAGAGTCGGATAGCCATTGGCCTCCATCGGCAACTGCTCCCGCAGCGGGGCATACGTGGGCGGCACATAGCTGGCCATGCACTCCAGGCGGAACAGCTTTTCGGAATAAAACACCTCGCTACCGGCCGGGTCGGTACCGCCGTCGGTGAGCCGGTAGTCCATGCCCTTCATGCCAAGCGTGTTCATGAAACCCAGCCAGGTGACCTGCACCGGCGCCGCCCGGCGGGCAAATACCAGCAGGCGATTTTCGGCGGTGTGGCCCGACAAATCCACTAGCACATCGATCTGGTGCGAGCGAATCAGGTGGTACAGCGCATCGTCGGGCATGCCCAGGGTGTCGTGCCAATGCGGCACATCCTGTCGCATGGCCTCGGTCATGTAGTCGGGCTTGCCGCCCGAATACACATAAATCTCCACCTGCGCCGGGTCATGGTGGCGCAGCACGGGCTGCATGAAGAAAGCGATGGAGTGCACCCGGAAGTCGGCCGTCACATAGCCCACGCGCAGCTTTTTACCGGGGCGGCGGTCTTGTTTTTGAAACGGTACGGCCTTGCGGGTCAGCGGGTCGGCAAAGCGGCGGCCCCAGTCCTGGAACACGGCCAGGGTGCGGGCTGGATCTTTATCGGTATTGCTGCGGATCCAGGCGCGCAGCACCCAGATGTTCGACTCATGGCTGTGCCGGGCAGCCTCTTCGATCAGCGCCAGCGCCTGCTCCCGGTGGCCCAGGTTGAAATGGGCCAGGGCCAGAAACTTCTGCGCGTACGGCAGGCCCGGACTGAGCTGCAAGGCGGTTTCCAGCACCTCGATGGCACGGTTCCAGTCGGGGCCGAGCATGAAGATACGGCCCAGGCGGCACCAGGCATCCACCAGTTGGGGGTTGACCGCCAGTGCCTCCATGTAATGCAGGATCGCACGCGGATAGTCCTGCCGCGCCTCGCAGGTCTCGCCCTCCAGCAGAGCCAGTTGCACCGCATCGGCCGGGTCCAGGCCGGCCTTCAGGTCAGCCATGGCGCTTCAAAAAGCCTTCCGGCGCCACGGTAATCATCAGGCGCGACTCCATGCTGAGGTCCACCGCGAAGTCGGGGTGGCTGGCCAGCCACTGGCGGGTGGCAGTTTTGGGGTTGTTGCCCACGTCCCAGGGGCGGTCGGCAAAGAAATGGGGCGGCATATCTTCCACAAAGGTATCGAACACCACGCAGTAGCTACCGGGGCTGACCAGCGGTGCATAGGCATCCAGCTCGCCCAGCACATGGTCGTGGGTGTGCATCGAATCCAAAAACACCATCACTTTTTTATAGCCCTGGGCCGCCTCGCGCACCTGGGCCACTACGTCGGGTGCGATGGACGAGCCCTGCACCATCTGGATGCGGCTGGCCATGGGGTGGGACTGGATGGCGGCGCGGTTGTGCTCGCGGATGTCGATGTCGATGCCGATCACCTTACGGGCCGACTGGCGCGGGTCGATGGTGCTGCCGCTCTCGATCGCATCGCACATGTCCAGCATGGCCAGCAGAGATGCGCTGAGGATGAGCGAGCCGCCGTGGGCAATGCCGGTTTCGATGATCAGGTCGGGCCGCACCGTCCACACCAGCTCCTGGATGGCCACCATGTCCTGCGGGTACTGGATGATGGGGCGGCCCAGCCAGTCGTAGTTGTAAACGTACTTTTTGTCCATCGAGGTCTGCAGCCACTGGCGCGACAGGTCTTGAAAGGCAGTGTCTTGGGCATAGTCGGCCAGGCGCTCGGCGCGTTCGGCGGAAAATTGTTGCTCGGGGGTCATGGTGAAAGTCCTCGTTAAATCTAGGAAGGGTGGACCAAAGCGGCCAAGCCCTGCTCCAGCGTAAATTGTTGCCGCCAGCCGGTGGCGCGCAGCCGGGTGGTGTCGCCCACCAGCACCGGCGGGTCACCGGCACGGCTGGATGCCAGGGCCAGCACCGGGCCGGGGTCGGCAGCGCACAGGCGGGCCAGGGTTTTGACGACATCGCCAATCAGCGCGGGCTGGCCGGAGCAGATATTGAAGTTGCCGTGGCAGCCCTGCACCAGCAGCGTGGCCAGGGCACTGGCGGCATCGGCCACCGGCAGCATGCCGCGATAAGCCGCAATGTTGACACCAAACGCTGCAGCCTGGCCCTGGAACACCCGCACCAGCGAGGGCAGCATGCGCTGCGGGGCTTCGCCTGGGCCAAAGGGAAAGAAGATGTGGCCCCAGGCCAGCGACACGCCGCGCTGTGCACACAGGGCGGTAGCCATGCGGCGGGTGGCATCCTTCACCACGCCGTACAGGGTGGCGGGGGCGTAGGGGCTGACGTTCTCCACCAGCGTGCCTGGCCCCCAGTCGTATTCGGCACAGGTGCCCGCGATGGCCACGTGCTGGCCGCCCGCATCGGCAAAGGCCTGTAGCAGGCGCAGCGTGGCATCGGCCCAGCGGAAGTTGAGGGGGGATGTCCAGTACACGCCGTATTCGGTGGTCCAGGCCAGGTGCAGTAGGTGGGTGGCTCCGGCTTGCTGCACCGCCTGCGCAAGGTCCACGCCATCCAGCAGGTCGCAATACACCAGGGGCACGCCTTCAAACCCCACGGGCAGGCTGCGCCCCAGCACCACCACGTCGGCCCCCTGCTGACGCAGGTGGGCAAGCACGTGGCGACCCAGGTAGCCGCTGGCACCGGTGAGCAGAATCTTCATGGGTGGATGGCCAGGCCCGGCACGGCGGTAACGAAGCGCCCGCCCCATTCGCGGATATAGCTGAGCTGCTCCATCACCTCGGCCTGCAGGTTCCACGGCAGGATGAGCACGTAGCGCGGCTGCTGGGCACGCAGAAAGGATTCGTCGAGGATGGGGATGCGGCTGCCGGGCAGAAACTTGCCCTGCTTGGCCGGGTTTTTGTCCACCACGTAGGGCAGCAGGTGCGGGCGCACCCCGGCAAAGTTCAGCAAGGTGTTGCCTTTGGCGGCTGCACCGTAAGCGGCCACGCTCTGGCAGCTGTGCGCGGCACTTACCAAAAATGAGAGCAGCTCGCGCACCATCCGCATAGGCTGCAGGCCAAATTGGCTATAAAAATCGGCGGTTTGCATGCCCGCCGCCGTCTCGGCCACCAGCACCTGCTGCACGGCGGGGGCGACCGGCTGCTGCCCGGTATCGGCCCGCTGGGCAAACACCCGCAGGCTGCCGCCGTGGGTGGGCAGCTCCTGCACGTCGAACACCTGCAGGCCGTTGGCCGCAAAGATGCGCTGCACGGCGGTGAGCGACAGGTAGGAATAGTGCTCGTGGTAGGCGGTGTCGAACTGGCACTGCTGCACCATCTGCTGCAGGTGCGGAAACTCGAAGGTGGCCACGCCCTGGGGCTTGAGCAACACGGCAAACCCTGCACAGAAGTCGTTGATGTCGGGCACGTGGGCCAGCACGTTGTTGGCGGCGGTCAGGTCGGCCTGCTGGCCCTGGGCGGCCAGCTCCTGCGCCAGTTCCACACCAAAGAAACGCTCCACCACGGTGAGGCCCTTGGCCTTGGCCGCTGCCGCCGTGCTGGCGGTGGGCTCGATGCCGTAGCAGGGCACGCCTGCGGCCTGCACGTATTGCAGCAGGTAGCCGTCGTTCGAGGCGACTTCGACCACTTGGCTGTGCGCACCCAGGGCGAATCGCGCCTGCATGGCCTCCACATAGCTTTTCGCGTGGGCCAACCAGGAGCTGCTGAAGCTGCTGAAGTAGGCGTAGTCGTCGGTAAACAGGGCCTCGCGCCCGGCGTGGTCTTCGGTTTGCACCAGCCAGCAGTGTTGGCACACCAGCAGGCGCAGGGGGTACCAAACCTCGGGGGCGTTGATGCTGGCCTCGGTGAGGTAGGCGTTGCTGGGCGGGGCGCTGCCCAGGTCGAGGAACGGCAAACTCAGTTCAGTAGCGCAGTGGCGGCATTTCACACTGAATCTCCTTGGATGAATGGATGGCTGGCATCGCGGGGCGACAGGCCGTGGACCGGCAGCGGCCACGCAATGGCCAGACGCGGGTCTTGGGGGTGCAGGCCGACTTCGCTGTGCGGGGCGTAGGGCTGGGAATGGCAGTACAGCATCTGCACGTCGGCGCTCAGCGTCTGGAAGCCGTGGGCGCAGCCGGGGGGGATCAACAGGCTGCGGTGGTTGTGGGCCGATAACTCTTCGGCATGCCAATGCAGATAGGTGGGCGAGCCGGGCCGCAGGTCGACTGCCACGTCCCACACCGCACCCGCCAGGCAGCTGACCAGCTTTATCTCAGCGTGCGGGGCGCGCTGGTAGTGCAGGCCGCGCACCGTTCCGGGCTCGGCGGTGAAGGTGTGGTTGATCTGGGCGATGGCACCGGTCCAGCCTGCAAAGGCCAGGTCGTCGGCACAGAACAAGCGCTCCAGAAAACCGCGTGCATCGCCCAGCGGCAGGCGCTCGATGGCGACGATGCCTGCAATGGGGCTGGGATGGAGGATGAAGCGGCTCATGTAGATTTAGGCATTAAATCGAGCTCTAGCGCATATGGAACATGCGCAATAAGCTATTAATAGTATAGCAATCACTAAAGGGCTTCATACGCGGCTATCTGGGCCCGGCTGGTGGCGGCCATATCCTCCCCGGCCAACCAGGCACGGTGCCAGGCCACGGTGTGGGCCAGGGCCCCGTCCAGGCTCCAGCGGGGCTGCCAGCCCAGCTCAGTGCGGGCGCGGCTGATGTCCAGGCGCAGCTGGCCTGCCTCGTGGGGATGGTCGCCGCCCTCGGGCACTTCCACCCGTGCGCTCGGCCCCCACTGCGCGGCCAGGCGCTGGGCGAGCTGGCCTACGGTGGCATCGCCGCGTGCGTCGGGGCCGAAGTTCCAGGCGCTGGCGGCCTGGCCGTGCAGCAAAGATTCGGCCAAGCGCAGGTAGCCCGACAAGGGTTCCAGCACATGCTGCCAGGGCCGCACCGCACCGGGAAAGCGCAGTGGTACGGGCCGCTGCTCGGCAAAGGCTTTAAGGCAGTCCGGCACCAGCCGGTCGGCCGCCCAGTCACCGCCACCGATGACATTGCCCGCCCGGGCGGTGGCGATCTGCGCAGCCCCCTGCGTGTGAAAGAAGCTGGCGCGGTAGCTGGCCACCACGATTTCCGCCGCGCCCTTGCTGGCGCTGTAGGGGTCGTGCCCACCCAGCGCATCGCTTTCGCGGTAGGGGTAGACCCATTCGCGGTTGTCGTAGACCTTGTCGGTGGTCACCACCACCACAGCACGCACGCTGGGAACTTGGCGCACGGCCTCCAGCAGGTGTGCCGTGCCCATGACGTTGGTGGCAAAGGTGCCCAGCGGGTCGGCATAGCTGGCGCGCACCAGCGGTTGGGCGGCCAGATGGAACACCACCGTGGGCTGGGCGGCGATCAACGCAACTTGCAAGGCGGCACGGTCGGCCAAATCGGCCCGGGTGTCGCTGGCCAGCGCCTCGGCCACACGGGCTGCGTCAAACAGATTGGGCGTGGTGTTCGGGTCCAGCGCGTAGCCATGCACCTTGGCCCCCAGCGCGTGCAGCCACAGGGCCAGCCAGCCGCCTTTGAAGCCGGTGTGGCCGGTGAGGAAAACGGGGGTGTCCTGCCACATCACCAGGTCTTCCAGGGCGCTTTGCCGGACGACCACAGTTCTTCCAGCAGGTTCTTTTCGCGCAGCGTGTCCATCGGCTGCCAGAAACCGGTGTGCTCGTAGGCCATGAGCTGGCCCTCGGCGGCCAGACCCGCCAGGGGCTCGGCCTCCCAGCTGGTGGTGTCGCCCGCGATCCGGCCCAGCACCTGGGGCGAGAGCACGAAGAAGCCGCCGTTGATCAGGCCCCCACCGGCATCACCGCCGCGCGGCTTCTCGGTAAAGCCCTGCACCAACGCGCCCTGCATGCTCAACGCGCCGTAGCGACCCGGGGGCTGCACGGCGGTCACGGTGGCCAGCTTGCCGTGTTGCCGATGGAAGGCGATGCTGGCCGTGATATCCACGTCGGACACACCGTCGCCGTAGGTAAAGCAGAAGGCTTCTTCGCCCTGCACGTAATCGGCCACGCGCTTCAGGCGGCCGCCGGTCATGGAGTCGTCGCCGGTATCCACCAGGGTCACCTTCCAGGGTTCGGCATGCTTGTGGTGTACCTCCATGCGGTTGTTGGCCATGTCAAAGGTCACATCGGACATGTGCAGGAAGTAGTTGGCGAAGTACTCTTTGATGATGTAGCCCTTGTAGCCACAGCAGATCACGAAGTCGTTTACACCGTGGGCGGAGTACATCTTCAGGATATGCCACAGGATGGGCTTGCCGCCGACTTCGATCATCGGCTTGGGGCGGAGGTGGGTTTCTTCGGAGATGCGGGTGCCCAGTCCCCCGGCCAGAATCACAGCTTTCATTTTTGCGTCTCCTCCCAACGGCTAAACATGTCTTGGTACGCGGTTTCTACGGTGCGGGCAAAGCCCACTTCGTCCATCAGGCGGCTGGCTTGCATTTGTGCCCGCAGCGTGGCGCGCTGCTGCGCCAGTGCGGGCAGGTCGGAGGCCAGGGCCACTACGGTGTCCACGTACGCGTCTTCGCTGTCGACAATCCACTCCGGGTGGCCCACGCCGTGCAAGATGGCGCTGCCAATGCGGCCTACGCTGGGGCGACCGGCCAGGCTGACAAAGGGCAGGCCCATGTACAGCGTCTCGAACAGCGTGGTGCCCGAGTTGTGCGGAAAGCAGTCCAGCCCTATGTCGATGCCGCGCAGCACGTCCCACGGGGGGCTGCTGTAGCCAATGTGCAGGCGCTCGGCTGCAATGCCGTGGGCCAGGAACTTGTCCACCGCCGCCTGCTGCACGCTGGCATCTTTAAAGCTGCTGCTGTCGATGACGATGTGGGCCGTAGGCAGGCGCAGCAAAATCTGCGCCCACACGCGGGTGGTGCGGTGGTTGATGCGCACGCCACGGGTCAAGGTGCCCAGCGTGACGTAGCCGCGCTCCAAGGCGGGTAAGGGGCTGACATGCCCCATGTTGGGGCTGGGGCGGTAGGCGGTGTAGCTGCCGGGCAGGCGCCAGGGTTGCTCGGAAAACACGCTTTCGCAGCCCACGGGCGCACTGGCGGCATCGGTCAGGTAGTAATCGATGGCCTGCAGGCCGGTGGTGTAGCCGTAGCCCATCCAACTCATCGACACCGGGGCGGGCTTGCGGGCAAACACGCCCAGCCGGTTCCCGGCCGTGTGCCCCGCCAGATCCACCAGGATGTCGATGCCGTCAGCGCGGATGCGCTGGGCCAGCGCCGCATCGCTCATACCCCGTGTGGGCACCCAGTGCGCTACATAGTGCTTGTAGCGCTGGGTGGCGGCGTCTTCGGCGGTGAGTTCGGCGTAGGCATACACCTCGACCCGGTTGGTATCGTGGTGCGCCAGCAGGGGCTCCATAAAGAAGGCGCAGGCATGGTTTTTGAAGTCGGGCGATACGTAGCCCACCTTGAGGCGACGGCCCGGACTGGGGAAGTTGGTGTGCGCCACCCAGGTGGCCCGGTGCGGCTGGCCAAAGCGGCGCTCAAAGTCGCAGTAGCTGGCATAGATGTCTTCGGCGCTTTTGTCGGGGTCGTAGTTCAGCGCAAACAGCAGGCTGGAGTAGATCGGAGCCGCGTAATCGCACAGCTCCAGCGCCCGGTAAAAACTGGCTTGGCATTCGGCCAGGCGGCCCTGCATCAGCAGTGCGATGGCGTGGTTGGCCCAGGCGGCAGAGAAGCTGGGGTCGAGGGCCACGGCCTGGGCCAATACGGCCTCGGATGCGGTTAAACGCCCCTGCTCTTTCAGGCAGCCCCCCAGGTTGCTCATCACCGGTGCGGAGTCGGGTTTGAGCGCCAATGCCCGGCGGTAGTCAGCCTCGGCCTCGGCGTGCAGCCCGAGTTCGCCCAAAAAGTTACCCCGGTGGAAGTAGCTCTCGTAATCGTCTTCCTGGACCACCGCCGCAGCGCGGATGCAGGCCTCGGCCTCGGCCCGGCGGCCCTGGCGTTGCAGGGCCCGGCTGAGCTGGAGGGATGCATGCATGTCGTCGGGCGTGAGCCGCAACAGGCTGCGCCAGACCGACTCGGCCTCCACCACATTGCCCGCTTCTTGCAACAGGCCGCCCAAACCGACATGGGCGGCGGCGAGGTCCGGCTGGAGCCGCAGCGCCTCCCGGTAGCAGGGGATGGCGGCATCGCGCAGCCCCTGGCCAAACAAGGCGTTGCCCAGGTTGTGGTGCGCCTCGGCATCCATCGGCTGGAGGGCCAATACCGCACGGTAGCAGCGCTCGGGAGGCTGCATCTGGCCGTCCTGCTCATACGCCCGCGCCAGGTTGAACCAGGCTTCGGTGTCGTCGGGCAGCAGTTGCACGGCGCGTTGCTTGGCTTGCAGCGCCTCGACCAGTTGGCCTTGCTGGTGTAAAAAAGAGCCCAGCAGCTTCCAGCTGAAACCGTGCCGGGGGTAGCGGGCCACCAAGGCCCGTGCGGCCTGCTCGCCTTGCGCAAAATCTTGGGCCTGGAACTGGCGCACCAGGTCGTGCATGGCCACTGCGGGCGGGGTGGCCTCAATCTCGCCTGCGGGCACGTCGGCCACCCAGCGGGCAAACATCTGGCCATAAGCCTGCTCCACCTGGCGGGTAAAGCCCAGCTCGTCCATCAGCGCACTGGCCTGCATCTGCGGGCGCAGCGTGGCGCGTAGCCGGGCTAGCGCGGGCAAGTCACTGGCCAAGGCCACCACCTTGTCCACGTACTCGGCCTCGGTGTGGGCGATCCACTCCGGGTGGCCCAAGCCGTGCAAGATGGCACTGCCGATGCGGCCCACACTGGCCCGATCGGCCAGCGTGACATAGGGCAGGCCCATGTAGAGCGTCTCGAACAAGGTGGTGCCGGAGTTGTGCGGAAAGCAGTCCAGTCCGATGTCGATGCCGCGCAGCACATCCCACGGTGGGCTATTAAAACCAATGTTCAAGCACGCAGAATCTACGCCAGCCGCTACAAATTTTGCAATGACCCACTGCTGTTCGCGGGCATCTTTGAACGAACGGCTGTCAATCACCAGGCGGGCGCTGGGCAAGCGCCGCAGAATCTGCGCCCACACGCGGATAGTGCGGTGGTTGATGCGCACGCCACGGGTGAGCGTGCCCAGGGTGACGTAGCCGCGCTCCAGCGCAGGCAAAGCATTGACCTCGCCCATGTCGGCACCGGGGCGGTAGGCGGTGTAGCAACCCGGCAAGCGCCAGGGTTCTTCCGAAAACAGGGGCTCGCTGCCGGCCGGGGCGCTGGCGGCATCGGTCAGGTAGTAGTCGATGGCCCGCAAACCGGTGGTGTAGCCGTAGCCCATCCAGCTGACCGAAATGGGCGCAGGCTTACGGGCAAACACGCCCAGGCGGTTGCCCACGGTGTGGCCGGCCAGATCGACCAAGATGTCAATGCCGTCGGCGCGGATGCGCTGGGCCAGTTCCGCGTCAGACATGCCCCGTGTGGGCACCCAGTGGTCTGCATAGCGCTGGTAGCGCTGGGTGACCGCGTCTTCTTTGGCCAGGTTGGCGTAGGCCGTGACCTCCACCACCGCCCGGTCATGGTGGGCCAACAGGGGCTCCATGAAGAAGGTGCAGGAATGGCGGCGGAAGTCGGGCGACACGTAGCCCACCTTGAGGCGGCGCTTTGGCGTGCGGTCGTTGCGGTGGGGCTGCCAGTCGCCCCGGTAGGGCGCGCCAAAGCGGCGTTCGTAGGCCTGGTAGCTCTCAAACACCGTCTCGGCCGCATGGTCAGGGTGGTAGTTCAGGGTGAACAGCAGGTTGTCGAAGATGCCCTGGTTGCCGGGGTCGAGCGCCAAGGCGGCCCGGAAGTTGGCCTCCGCATCGTCCAAGCGCCCGGTTTTTTGGTACACGATGGCGAGGTTGTTAAAGGCCTCGGGGTAGGCGGGCTTGAGGACCAGGGCGCGCTTTAACGCAGCCTCGGCCTGCTGGAAATGCTCCAGGTCTTGCAACGAATGGCCCAGGTTGCACGCGGCCTCGGCATCTTGGGGCATCAATTGGGCGGCTTGCCGTTTGGCCACCAGGGCATCTTCGGCCTGCCCTGCGGCTTGCAGCATCGTGCCCAGGGCCTTCCAGCCAAAACCGTGCAGCGGGTACTGCTGCGTCATGGCGCGGGCGGCCACGGCTCCGGCGGCAAAGTCACGCGAGGCAAAAAGCGAGGTCAGCAATTGCATGTCGTCCATGCTGGGCTGGCTGTTGCGCTGCGTGCGGGTGGTTTTGGCTTGCCACTTGGGGGCGGCCTCCCACCGGGCAAACATCTGTGCGTAAGCCGCTTCTACGGTGCGGGCAAAGCCCACTTCGTCCATCAACGGGCTGGCTTGCATTTGTGCCCGCAGCGTGGCGCGCTGCTGCGCCAGTGCAGGCAGGTCGGAGGCCAGGGCTACTACGGCGTCCACGTACGCGTCTTCGCTGTCGGCAATCCACTCCGGGTGGCCCACGCCGTGCAAGATGGCGCTGCCAATGCGGCCTACGCTGGGGCGACCGGCCAGGCTGACAAACGGCAGGCCCATGTACAGCGTCTCGAACAGCGTGGTGCCCGAGTTGTGCGGAAAGCAGTCCAGCCCGATGTCGATGCCGCGCAGCACGTCCCACGGGGGGCTGCTGTAGCCAATGTGCAGGCGCTCGGCTGCAATGCCGTGGGCCAGGAACTTGTCCACCGCCGCCTGCTGCACGCTGGCATCTTTAAAGCTGCTGCTGTCGATGACGATGTGGGCCGTAGGCAGGCGCAGCAAAATCTGCGCCCACACGCGGGTGGTGCGGTGGTTGATGCGCACGCCACGGGTCAAGGTGCCCAGCGTGACGTAGCCACGCTCCAAGGCGGGTAAGGGGCTGACATGCCCCATGTTGGGGCTGGGGCGGTAGGCGGTGTAGCTGCCGGGCAGGCGCCAGGGTTGCTCGGAAAACACGCTTTCGCAGCCCACGGGGGCGCTGGCGGCATCGGTCAGGTAGTAGTCGATGGCCTGTAGGCCGGTGGTGTAGCCGTAGCCCATCCAACTCATCGACACCGGGGCGGGCTTGCGGGCAAAAACGCCCAGGCGGTTCCCGGCCGTGTGCCCCGCCAGATCCACCAGGATGTCGATGCCGTCGGCACGGATACGCTGGGCCAGCGCTGCGTCGGTCATACCCCGCGTGGGCACCCAGTGCGCTACATAGTGCTTGTAGCGCTGGGTGGCGGCGTCTTCTTCGACCAACTCCGCATAGGCATACACCTCGACCACGCGGGCATCGTGCCGGGCCAGCAGCGGCTCCATGAAGAAGGTGCAGACGTGGTTTTTGAAATCGGGCGATACGTAGCCCACCTTGAGGCGACGGCCCGCACTGGGGGCGTTGGTGTGCGCCACCCAGGTGGCCCGGTGCGGCTGGCCAAAGCGGCGCTCAAAGTCGCAGTAGCTGGCATAGATGTCTTCGGCGCTTTTGTCGGGGTGGTAGTTGGTGACGAACAACAGATTGTCGAACGCCACGCGGTGGTCCGGCTTGGCGGCAATCGCATGCTGTAAGGCATCGATGGCCTCGTCGATCAGACCATGGGCATTGAAGATGCCGCTCAGGTTGTTGTATGCCTCGGCAAAATCCGGCTGCAAGGCAATGGCCTGGTTGAAGCAGCGGTGCGCCTCACCGATTTGCCCATCGGCATTGAAGGCCAAGCCCAGATTGTTAAACGCTTCGGCGTAATCGGGTTTGGCGGCCACGGCAGCCTGCAAAGCAGCAATCGCCTCGGGAATCTGACCCAACTCGAAATGCGACCGCCCCAGGTTGCACAACCCCTCGGCATCCTCGGGCAGTAGCTGCACAGCCCGTTTCTTGGCCTCTAGCGCCTTTTCTTTTTTACCCTGCGGCTGGAGCATGGTGCCCAGCGCTTTCCAGGCAAAGCCGCTGTCGGGGCAGCGCTGCACCAGCGCACGGGCTAGCACCTCGCCTTGCGCATAATTTTTTTGCTTGAAATAAGACACCAACGCCTGCTTTTCCGCCTGCGTCGGTTCTGGTGCGGCCATCGGCTCTATCGCAACCACCAGACGGGGCATCCGCTCGGTCAGCGCATTCGCCAAGGCCAAGGACAACCCCTGTGCCTGGGCCAGCGGCAACACCTGCCGCGCCAAATCAAAATGCTGGCAACGCACCAAGCCGTCGATGTAGCTAAACCAGAATTGCGAACGCCCCGCATCGGCATTCAAGGCCGCTTCAAAAAATGGCAGCGACTCCACGGGCCGCAACAACTGCACAGCCAGCAGCACCCCCAGGTTGTGGTTCGCGTCGGGCTGTGCAGGCGCCTCCAGCAACACGGCACGGTACGTCGCCTCGGCCGCTTCAAAATCCAAACCTCGGTGGGTCTCGATCGCCTGGGCCAGCAGCGCGTCGATGTCGGCAGTGTCGGGGCTCACGTCGGTCATGGTCTTGCGGCCCTGGACACAGGGTTACCGAAATAGTGGTTACAGGCTAAGGATATACACCGCAGCCCACAGACAAAGGCTGATTAGCCGCCGTTTTGGGGCTCTTCTTCTGGTGCAAACGCCCGTAAATCCGATACATTTATAAACAGAGTTAAACCACTCAAGCCCCACCCAACCCCACAACGATTGCCCCCATCCAGACATGATTGTTCTCATCGGCTATGCCGTCTCCATGGGTTGCATTTTCGGTGTTTACATCTTCCACGGTGGCAACATCGCCGTCATCTTGACCGCGCTGCCGTTTGAGCTGATCACCATCTTTGGCGGTGCGCTGGGCGCTTTTGCGGTGAATAACCAGCCCAAAGTGCTGAAGGCTACGATGGCCCTGCTGCCGCAGGCGCTCAAAGGCTCCAAATACACTAAGACACGCTATATGGAGCTGCTGTCTTTGATGTACGACATTCTGCAAAAAGCCCGCAAAGAAGGTCTGATGGCCATTGAAGGCGACGTGGAGTCACCGCACGAGTCCGAGATTTTCAAAAAATACCCCGCTGTGGGCAGCGACCACCATGTGGTGGAGTTCATGACCGACTACCTGCGCATGATGGTGTCGGGCAACCTGAATGCCCACGAGATCGAGTCGCTGATGGACAGCGAGATCGACACCCACCACGCCGAAGCCCACGCCCCGATTGCCGCGATTGCCCGCCTTGCTGGCGCCCTGCCCGCCTTCGGAATTGTGGCGGCGGTGTTGGGTGTGGTGAACACGATGGGCTCGGTGGGCCAGCCCCCGGCCGTGCTGGGCGGCATGATCGCCTCGGCGCTGGTCGGTACGTTCCTGGGGATTTTGCTGGCCTATGGCGTAGTAGAGCCACTGGGCGGCCTGCTGGAGCAGAAAACCGAAGACAGCGCCAAAGAGTTGCAGTGCATGAAGACCACGCTGCTGGCCAGCATGCAGGGCTACAACCCGGCCACCGCCATTGAATTTGGCCGCAAGGTGCTGTTCTCGGGCGACCGCCCCAGCTTCGCCGAACTGGAAGGCCATGTCCGTGGCAAGAAATAACTTATTAGCAGACTGATATGGCATCGGAAGGCAAACAACTTCAACCGATCATCGTCAAGAAGATCAAAAAAGGCGGCCACGCCGTGCATGGCGGTGCCTGGAAGATCGCCTACGCCGACTTTGTAACGGCCATGATGGCCTTCTTTTTGCTGATGTGGCTGCTGGGCTCCACCTCAGAGGGCGACAAAAAAGGCCTGTCCGAATTTTTCAATACCCCGCTGAAAGTGGCGATGCAAGGCGGCAGCGGTGCCGGTGCCAGCAACAGCATTTTGAACGGCGGCGGCGAAGACCTTACCAAGCAAAGCGGCCAATCCAAACGCGGCGTAGAAGAGGCCGCATTGAAAAAAGCCGCCAAAGATGCCGCCAAGGCTGAAATTGCTAAACAAGACTCCGCCCGCATCAAAAATTTGCGCGACAAGATTGATGCGCTCATCACCAACAACCCCAAACTGGCCGAGTACCGCTCGCAAATCCGCCTGGAAACCACGCCCGACGGCTTGCAAATCCAGATCGTGGACGAGAAAAATCGCCCCATGTTCGATAGCGGAAGCGCCCTGGTCAAGCCCTACATGCGCGACATTTTGCGAGCGATCGGTGAGGCCCTGAGCGAAGTCGAAAACCACATCAGCCTGGCCGGACACACCGACAGCACGCCCTATGGCAATGGCGAGCGGGGCTACAGCAACTGGGAGCTGTCTGCCGACCGGGCCAATGCCTCGCGCCGCGAACTGGTGTCGGCCGGTATGCCGGATGAAAAAATGGCCCGCGTGGTGGGCCTGGCCGCCAGCAGCCTGATTGATGTCAAAAACCCACTGGCCCCGATGAATCGGCGTATCAGCATTACGATCATGACGCGAGAAGCCGAGGCACGCCTCATGGGCAATGCCACAATAGAGCCTTCTGTAACAAATGAAACAATAGCAGATACCGAGCAGCCCGCCACGCAAACACCTGAACGGGGCGTACAAAAACCATGAGCCCGCCGAGAACCTTCAAAATGCACCTTATTCCCGTAACCTTTACTGAAAGGGTCAATCATGGCTGACCTGCGTTTCTTGATCGTGGACGACTTCTCCACCATGCGCCGGATCGTGCGTAACTTGCTCAAAGAAAGTGGCTACCCCGACGCGGATGAGGCCGAAGATGGTTTAGCCGCGCTGCAAAAGCTGCGCAGTGGTTTGCATTTTGATTTCGTGGTGAGCGACATAAACATGCCCAACATGAACGGTTTCCAGCTGCTGAGCGAAATCAAGGGCGACGAAAAACTGAAGCACCTGCCGGTGCTGATGGTGACCGCCGAGGCCCGCAAGGAAGACATCGTGGCCGCCGCCCAAGGGGGCGCAGCGGGCTACATCGTCAAGCCATTCACCAAGGCCACGCTGGAAGAGAAGCTGACGCACATTCTGAAAAAGAACGGGCTGATCCCAGCATGACCACCGCCACCAGCCCCGCCGAAGCAGACCTCCAGCCTGCGGTGCACCACCAGCTGGGCCTGCTGACCCGGCAGTTGCACGACTCGCTCAAAGAGCTGGGTTTCGCCGAACAACTGCAAGGCAGTGTCGAAGAGCTGCCCGATGCGCAAAGCCGCCTCAAATACATCGCCCGCCTGACAGGCGAAGCGGCAGACAAAGTGCTGAGCCGGGTCGATCTGGCCAAAGTGCAGCACGACTTCATTGCGTCAGAGACCACTCGGCTCGCGGCCCTGATTGTCAAAGATCCCGTGGCAGCGGTTGCAACCGGTGCGGTATATAACTTTGTGGCGGATGTAGACCGTGCCAGCAAAGAAATCGACCAGCACCTGACCGAAATCATGATGGCGCAGGACTTCCATGACCTGACCGGGCAAGTGATTGCACGGGTGGTCAACCTGGCCTCCACGATTGAGCGACAACTGATCGAGCTGCTGATCCAGACCGCGCCCAGCACGGTCGTAGCAGTGGTCGCGTCCAAGACCTCCGAAGGCTTGTCGGGCCCCGTGGTGGACCCCACATCCCGCACGGATGTAGTAACCGACCAGTCCGAAGTGGACGACTTGCTGGCCAGCCTAGGCTTCTAATAAGCCACGCTAAAGCCTGTTTATCAGGCTTTAGCGCAGCAGCTAGCTGCCGACAATGGGGTCTTCTAAAACCCCATTGTTATGGAATCATCCAGCCAAGACAAAGACCTCCCCGCCACCCAACGCAAGCTTGACCAAGCGCGTAAGGACGGGCAGGCCTCACGGTCCAAGGATCTGTCGCACCTGGCCGTGCTGGGCACAGGTTCGGTGGCTTTTTTGCTGCTGGCACCCTCGTTTTTAGACCACTTCAAACGGGTTTTAGCCCAACAACTCTCCTTCACGGCGGCCACCCTGGCAAACAACGGCAGCATGCTGGACCGGCTACAAGATGTGGTGCTGGTCGGTATGGTCGCCAGCTCGGTGTTTGCGGCCATTGTGCTGGCCGCAGCCGTGGGCAGTGCCGTGGCATCGGGCGGCTGGGTCGCCAGCCTGAAACCCATCATGCCGGACTTCAGCCGTATCAACCCCCTGGCGGGCTTTGGCCGCTTGTTCTCCAAAGAGCAGGCCACCGACATCCTGAAGCTGATGGTCATTACCACCGTGCTGATTGCGGTTGCCTGGACTTTTTTGTCCAACAGCATTAGTAGCGTGGCGCAACTGGTCATGCAGCCCTCGGCCGCCGCCATCCAACATGCGGCCAACTGGATCACCTCGGGCATGAGCCTGCTGCTACTGGTGGTGTTTGCCGTGGCGGCCATTGACGTGCCGCTGCAAACCTTTTTGATGAAGTCGCGCCTGAAAATGTCGCACCAAGAAGTGAAGCAGGAGCACAAAGAATCCGACGGCAACCCGCAGATGAAAGGCCAGATGCGCGCCCGGGCCCGCGAGATCGCCCAGCGCACCAGCGTGGGGGCCGTACCCAAGGCCGACTTTGTGCTGATGAATCCCACCCACTTCGCCGTGGCCCTCAAGTACGACGAAAAAACCATGCATGCCCCGCAAGTCATCGCCAAAGGTGCCGACCTGGTAGCCATGCGCATCCGCGATGTGGCCAAGAGCCATTCCATACCGGTATTCCAGTCGCCCATGCTGGCCCGCGCCCTGTATGCGCATGCCGAAATCAATGGCGAAATTCCGTCTGCCCTGTACACCGCCGTGGCCCAGGTGCTGGCCTATGTGTACCGGGTCAAAGCCGCCATGCGCGGTGAAGGCCCCATGCCCGACAGCTTTCCGCAGCCCGATGTGCCGCCCGAACTGGACCCGTTAGGCAACACCCTTTTGGCTGAGGAAAACCCATGAACCCGCAGCTCCAGGCCGTACAGCAGTGGTTCAACAACAACCGCAAAATGCTGCAGGGCGTATCGGCCCCGATGATGGTGATGGTCATCTTGGCCATGATGGTGCTGCCCATGCCCGCGTGGCTGCTGGACACGTTCTTCACCATCAATATCGCCGTAGCACTGATGGTGATGATGGTGGCGGCCTACATGGTGCGGCCTTTGGACTTTGCCGCCTTCCCCTCGGTGCTGCTGCTCACCACGCTGATGCGCCTGTCGCTCAACGTGGCTTCCACCCGCGTAGTGCTATTGGAGGGCCATACCGGCCCGGGTGCCGCCGGTGCGGTGATCGAGGCGTTTGGCCACTTTCTGATTGGCGGCAACTTTGCGGTGGGTTTGATCGTGTTCGCGATTTTGGTGGTCATCAACTTCATCGTGGTGACCAAGGGCTCCGAGCGGATTGCCGAGGTGTCGGCCCGCTTCACGCTGGACGCCATGCCGGGCAAGCAGATGGCGGTAGATGCCGACCTGAACGCCGGCTTGATCAACGAAAAAGAAGCCAAGCGCCGCCGCGCCGAGGTGGGCGAAGAAGCCGACTTCTTCGGCTCGATGGACGGTGCCTCCAAGTTTGTGCGCGGCGACGCGATTGCCGGCATCTTGATCTTGATCATCAACATCGTGGGCGGCTTTGCCATTGGCGTGTTGCAGCACGACCTGACCGCCGCCAAAGCCGCCGACACCTATATCTTGCTGGCCGTAGGCGATGCGCTGGTGGCACAGATCCCCGGCCTGCTGATCTCGATTGCCGCCGCTATGGTGGTGTCGCGCGTGGGCAAGGACGCCGACATTGGCAAGCAGATCATCGGCCAGTTGTTCGACTCGCCCAAGGTGCTGGGCATCACGGCCGGCATCATGGCGGTGATGGGCAGCATCCCCAACATGCCGCACCTGGTGTTTTTGTCGATGGCAGCGGTACTGGGCTACATGGCCTGGACGATTGCCCACCGGCCCGTGCCGCAGGAATCCACCCTGCTGGTGGGGCCGCCCCCCACTGACGGCGAAGCCACCTGGGACGACCTGCAACCGGTGGACCTGCTGGGGCTGGAGCTAGGCTACCGGCTCATCACCCTGGTGGATAAAAATCGCCCCGGCGACCTGCTGACCCGCATCAAGGGCGTGCGCCGCAAGTTTGCCCAGGAAGTGGGATTTTTGCCCCCGCCCGTGCATGTGCGCGACAACCTGGAGCTCAAGCCCAGCGGCTACCGCATCACCCTGCGCGGCGTGGTGGTGGGCGAAGGCGAGGCCTTCCCCGGCATGTACCTGGCCATCAACCCCGGCGGCATCACCACCCCGCTGATCGGCACCGCCACCACCGACCCGGCCTTCGGTCTGCCGGCCCACTGGATCGACGAACGCCAGAAGGAAGCGGCACAAATGGCAGGCTTTACCGTGGTTGATTCGGAAACCGTGATGGCCACACATTTGTCACACTTGATGCAAGTGCAGGCGGCCCGACTCCTGAGCCGCACCGAGACGCAACAACTGGTGGAGCATGTCAGCAAACTGGCCCCCAAACTGATCGAAGAAGTGGTTCCCAAAATGGTGTCTATCGCCACGTTCCAGAAAGTCTTGCAGCTGTTGCTGGAAGAGTCTGTGCACATCCGCGATATCCGCACCATCGTTGAATGCCTGGCCGAACACGCCGGAGCCACCACCGACCCGGTCGATCTGGCGCGCCGCGTGCGCATCGCCCTGGCCCCGGCCATCGTGCAGCAAATCTACGGCCCCACCCGCGAGTTGAACGTGATTGCCATCGAGCCCAGCCTGGAACGCATGCTGGTGCAAGCCCTGGGCAATGCCGCTGGCCCCGCGCTGGACCCCGGCGTGGCCGACCTGCTGACCCGCAACGTGGCCGATGTAGCCCTGCAACAAGAAGAGCTGGGCGTACCGGCCTGCCTGCTGGTGCCCGACCAGATCCGTACCGCTATTTCCCGGCTGGTGCGCCGTGTCGCCCCCCGCCTACAGGTGCTAGCGCATAGCGAAATACCCGAAACCCACACCATCCGCATTGGCCCCATCCTCAAAGGTGCACTGACATGAACATCCAACGCTTTCACGCTGCTACGTCCCGCGAAGCTTTGGCCAAGGCCCGTGCGGTCTTTGGTGAGGGCACGCTAATTTTGTCCAACCGCCCCACGCCCAACGGCGTGGAAGTGGTGGCCACTGCCGAAGATGCCCTGGCATCTCTCGACCGGCCCAGCGCGGCACCCGCTCCGGCATCGGCGGCCACCCTGGCCATGGCGCAAACCCCGGTGGAAGAGGACACCGAGCAACTGGCCATGAGCACGCTGTCGTTCCAGGACTACGTGCGCGAACGCATGCTGCGCCGCCGCCATGAAGGCAGCCCGGATCTGCGCGACGAGATCTTTCCGGCAAAAACTTCGCCCAAGGCCTCGGTACAGGCCGCGCCTGCGCCGATGGCCCCGCCGGTGCAGCGGCCCAAGCCCGCCGTACACGCCGTGCCGTTTGCGCCGCCCGTGGCCAGCCGCCAAAAAGCGCCCCCCGCCGCACCGGCCATCAATTCCAAGGGCATCGTGGACGAGTTGCAGGCCATGAAGGACATGATTGAAGAGCGCTTCAACACCATGGCCTGGCTGGGCAAGACCAAGCAGGACCCGATCCAGTCCAACCTGATGCTCAAGCTGATCCGCGCTGGGTACTCGCCCGACCTGGCCCGTGCCGTGATGGAACGCCTGCCCGAAGATGCCACGCCCGCCGAAGCCATCCGCTGGCTGATGGGCGTGCTGGAGCAAAACCTGCGCACCGATGCCGGTAGCAAGCCGATCTTCGAGCAAGGCGGCGTGTTCGCACTGGTGGGTGCCACCGGCGTGGGCAAAACCACCACCGCCGCCAAGCTGGCCGCCCACTGCGCCCGGGTCCACGGCCCCAACAGCGTAGGCCTGATCACACTCGACACCTACCGCGTCGCCGCCCACGAACAACTGCGCGCCTTTGGCCGCATGCTGGGCGTGGTGGCCCACCTGGCCCATGACCGTGCCGCCCTGCAAGATTTACTGGGCCTGCTGGGCAACAAGCGCATGGTGTTGATAGACACCACCGGCATCGCCCCCAAAGACCCACGCAAGCGCGACATGATGGACGTGCTGGACCTGCCCGGCGTGAACCGCCTGCTGGTGCTGAACGCAGGCAGCCACGGCGACACGATGGACGAGGTACTCACCTCGTTCAAGACCCGGGGCGTGCAACAGGCCATCCTGTCCAAAATCGACGAAGCCGCCAAACTCGGCCCGGCGCTGGATGCCATCATCCGCCACCAACTGGTGCTGCGCGGCGTGTGCAACGGCCAGCGCGTGCCCGAAGACTGGGAACCCGCCGATGCCAAGAAGCTGGTGCGCACCTCGATGCGCTCCACCACCAAGTCGGCGTTTGACCCCAAGGCCACCGACCTGAACTTCTTCTTTACCCCGCCACCGATGGACTCCAGCCGCCAGGAACGGGCGCATGCTTGACACCAGCACCGGCCACCACGTCCACCAAGGAGAGAGCCTGCGCCGTATCGCGCCGCAAGCCGCCTGGAGCGTGATCGCCATGGTGACCCGGGGTGACACCGCCACCGAGTTGCCGCTGCTCTGGCAGATCTGCGCGGCGCTGCAAACCTTCAGCCTGCGCATTACCGTGCTGGATGCAACCTCTTTGGAAACGGAAGACAATCCGGGTTTACAGAACCTGCTGGACCACGCACACTGGCTAGAAGATGCCGCTCCTGACGCGCCCCCTTGGCACACCGTGCCCGCCCGACTGGGCTTGAGCCGTCTGGCACAGCAAACCCGGCAAGAATCCACCATGCCCATCCAACCGCTCCAAGCCCTCAGCCACCTGTTCCGCAGCTGCGACCTGGTGGTGCTGTACGCCGATGCCGACCTGCTGGCCACCCTGCTGCCCGGCAGCCAAGTGCGGCCGCTGCTGGCGGTCACCCCGCTCAAGGCCTCCATCCTGGGGGCCTACCAAAATTTCAAAAAACTGCTGCTGCAAGCCCGGCTGGTGCCGCTGATTGCCTCGGTGGTCACCACGCCATTCAAAAATGCCGAGCTGCGAGCCACGTCCACCGGGCGGGCGCTGCAACACTGCGCGTACCGGCACCTGGACTGTCAGACCGACTTCATGACCGTGCGCTCGTTCCCGCAAAAAACCGCCCGCTGGGACGACGCGCACCAAATCGCCCTGCGCCTGATGGCCAACGCCATCCCCATGGCGCATGGGCTGCACGGAGCAGGAAGCCGCTGATATGTATACCGCCAAAGGCACGATGGACCGCGAGCACATGCTGCGCCAGTACGTGCCGCTGGTGCGTCGCCTGGCGCACCACATGATTGCCAAGCTGCCGCCGAATATCGAGCTGGACGACCTGATCCAGGTCGGCATGATCGGTTTGGCCGAAGCTTTGAGCCGTTTTGAGTCGGCCCAGGGCGTGCAGTTTGAAACCTTTGCCACCCAGCGCATCCGGGGGGCCATGATCGACGAGCTGCGCGAGGGCGACTGGATGTCGCGCGGCTCACGCAAGAGCCAAAAAGAAATCGAACGCGCGGTGCAGCGGCTGGAGCAAAAACTGGGCCGCAGCCCGCTGGAGTCCGAAATCGCCACCGAGCTGGCCATGACCCTGCCCGACTACCAGGAGCTGCTGGGCAAGGTGCGCGGCACCCAGCTGGTGTATCTGGAGGACATGAACGGCAATTCAGAAGAAGGCGCGGGCTTTCTGGACCGCCACGTGGCCGACGAGGGAGCCGACCCGGTCAGCCTGCTGCGCGACCAGCGCCTGCGAGCCTCGCTGGTCGAGGCCATCACCACCCTGCCCGACCGGGAGCAGTACATCATGAGCATGTACTACGAAAACGACATGAATCTGAAAGAGATTGCCGCCGTGCTGGAGATCACCGAATCCCGCGTCTGCCAGCTGCACAGCCAGTCCATTGCCCGCCTGCGCGCCAAGATGCGGAGCCATTAGGCGCACCCCCAGGCTACACACTTCGTGTTTTCGCCAACCCCCTTGCAGGGGGCGATACCAGTGGCCCGGCAAAGCCGGTTCCACGGTATCCCTGGAAGCGGTATCTCCACCATGCGTTGGGGGCGTTCAGGCCGCTACATTATTTGAAGAAGATTTTGATAGCTGCTTGCGCAAGCGGAATGTGCGCCAGCAGCCTATTTAATACCTGAAAAATAGGCGAAAAATCTGATCTTTAGCTCGCAGCCATCGCGTAGATGCGGGCAGCACCGCCCCGGTAGGCGGCTGTTTTGCCGCCTGAATAGGTGGCGGCAGGTTGGGCTTGGGGCAGTACCGTGGCCAGGGCCCGGTCTACCACGACGGCACGCCGGGCCAGGTTGGCGCGCTGCTGGGCCAGGGTGAGCGAGACTTTTTCCAGCCGCTGGCGCATGCCTGCGTCTAGCGACTGCATGGCAGCAGGGGCACGGCCACGCGCCGACAAATCGGCCATCGATTGGCGCAGCGCCGTGCTGGCGGCCTCTAAAACCAGGGGTTCGCCCGTGATCAGGGCTGCAGACACGTCTTCCAGCAACTGCTCCACGCGGAGCAGGCTGGCGTGCATTGGGTGGGCTGCCGTCATGCGAGTGTGCCCAGTAGGGTGAAAAAACTTAACGGGCGCTGACGCCGAGCATCTCTTGCGCGTTGGCCAGCATTTTGTCGGCAATGGCTTCGGGGTTGATCTTGAAGGTGCCGTTCTTGATGGCGGCCTTGATGTCGGCGACTTTCTTGCTGTCGAAGTCGGCACCCACAGCCCGGTCGTTCTGCTCCAGCGTGCGGGCCAAGGTTGACACCGACACCTGTGCTCCCGCTGCGGGAACTGCACGTGCGCTCTTCTGCGCCATGCTGGCGGGCGCAGCTTCTTTCTCTTGGTCGGCCTTCTTCAGGGCCGCAGAAGCCACGGCAACCGATAAATCTATTCCTGGTCCAATTTTCATCACGCTCTCCAGCAGCCTTGACGTTAAGGCATCGTAGCAATGGTTTCGGCAGCTTTGGCATTTACTTAAGGCTTATTCTCGAAATCAAAGATAAAACAACGTAGCACCCAAAACGCATATTTCCAGAAATACCGTGGAACCGGCTTTGCCGGGCCACTGGTATTGCCCTCTGCAAGGGGGTTGGCGAAGCGCCAGCGCAGCCTGGGGGTGAGCCATATCTACATCTCAATGAGGATGGTGCGGGCATCTTGCACCACGCCAGACATCACCCGGCCGCTGTCCAGCCGCACTTTAGCGGGCTGGCCCACCACCCCGGCGGTTACGGCCTGACCATCGGACAGCACCTGGAAGCCCACGCCTTGGGCCAGCACCCGGATCTGGGTGCCCGCCTGGAACACCTGGGCCGGTTTGACCATCGCCTGGCGCACGGTTTGCCCGGCCACCCAGGAGCGGGAGGCCACCTGGCCGATCCAGTTTTCCCGGTTTGCCACCACCGGAGACGCATCGTCGGCCCAATCGACCTCGGCCTCTATCGCATCGGCGGCAGTCAGTACCGTGCCTGCGGGCAGATTACTTTTAGCCACCCAGGCCCGGCCCAGCGCCTTGACGGTGACGGGCATAAACACATTCCAGCGGGTGGTGCCCGACAAACAGCGCAGGCCCAAGCGGCTTTTGCCCCACAGACGGGTGCCCGGCGGCATATAGGGTTCTACCTTGGCGCAGGGGGCCAGCTGCAAACGCGGGTCCAAAGCGCCCACCGACACCTCCATGCGCAGGGTCTGGCCGTTCACCGGCGGCACCTGGGCCACGGCGGATTCCAGCCAGCGCTGGCTGTTGGCCAGCATGTCGGTCTGGGCCTGGGCGCGCGCGTCTACCGCGCACAGCACGGCGACGGCGCAGACCAGTCCTCGCCATGTGGTGTTTCTTAGCAGTAGTGGCATATAGACTCCATATTTCATCCAAGACTAAAGCCAGAACCCTTGGCACAAAGCCGCAAACTGCAAGGCAAACACCCGCTTCTTCGCTGCCTAAAAAGGCCCAAGTTTTTCCATAATTTGCCCAACGCGAGATCCGGGATGGCACCGGAGGTTTCGCATTTGATGCAAACGGGGTGTCCCATGTTGGAAAAAATGGTCGGGGCGGTGGACTTTCAGAGCAAGGCTTTGGTGCTGCGCGCCGAACGCCAGCGCACCATCGCCAGCAATATTGCCAACGTGGATACCCCCGGCTATGTGGCGCGCGACTTCAACTTCAAAGAAGCCATGACCGCCGCCACCGCCAGCCAAGGGCTGATCGCAGGCCACAAAACCGATAACCGCCACCTGACCTTGCCCAGCCTGGACGGCAGTAGCCTGGGCGATGCCCAAAAACGCGGCTACAGCGTGCAAAGCCAACCCAATATGGACAACAACACGGTCGATCTGGACCGCGAGCGGGCCAACTTTGTGGACAACGCGGTGCGCTACGAGGCCACGCTGCGCTTCATCAACGGCTCGGCCAAGACCATGCTCAGCGCCATTACCGGCCAGTAAGCCAATAAGGAAGCACCATGTCCATGTTCTCGATCTTCAGCGTCTCCGGCAGCGCCATCAGCGCCCAGTCGCAGCGGCTGAACGTGGTGGCCAGCAACCTGGCCAACGTGGATGCCGTGGCCGGGCCGGATGGCAATGCCTACAAGGCGCGCCAGGTGGTGTTTCAAACCACGCTGCTGGGGGCCGAGAGCGCCGCCGGGGTGCGGGTCAAAGAGATTTCCGAGAGCCAGCAGCCAGGCCGCAAGGTGCTGGACCCGACCCACCCGTCGGCCGATGCCGAGGGCTACGTCACCCACTCCAACGTCAACGCGGTGGAAGAGATGGTGAACATGATTTCCGCCTCCCGCTCCTACCAGAACAACGTAGAAGTGATGAATACCGCCAAGTCCCTGCTGCTGAAAACGCTGCAAATGGGCCAATAAATTTACCGAAAGCACGCAATGGCCTTGGATGTCACCGCCCTCAACGCCGCCAGCAGCTCGCTGGTGACCTCAACCAGCTCTGCCACTACCAGCACGGCCGAAGCCTCGCAAGACCGCTTTTTGAAGCTACTGGTGGCCCAGCTGAACAACCAGGACCCGATGAACCCGATGGACAACGCGGAGATGACCAGCCAGTTGGCGCAGATCAATACCGTATCGGGCATCCAGACGCTGAACGACACCATGACCAGCATGGCCACGCAAATTGCCGCCCTGCAATCGCTGCAAGGCAGCGCCACGATTGGCCACGATGTGCTGACCGCTGGCTCCACCCTGAGTATTACCGACGGCGTGGGCAAGGGCTCGTTTGACCTGGCCAGCAGCGCCGACGCGGTGAAGGTAGAAGTGCGCACCGCCGGAGGCACACTGCTGGGCACCGAGAGCCTGGGCGCGATGGGTACGGGCCGCCAGTCGTTTACCTGGGATGCCTCCAAGTACACCAACTCGGGCGAGCTGTCGTTCAAAGTGATTGCCACCCAAGGGACTACCGCCGTCACCAGCACCCCGCTACAGCGCAACAAGGTGGTGTCGGTCAGCAACGACAACAACGTGATGAATTTGCAGTTTGCCAATGGCAGCTCGGTGCCGTACAGCGCCGTCAAAGCTATTCTGTAAGCCCCACCCCGATCACCCCCACCGTATTTTCAGGAGCCCCCCATGAGCTTTCAACAAGGTCTATCCGGTCTGAACGCCTCCAGCCAAAATCTGGACGTGATCGGACACAACATTGCCAACGCCAACACCACCGGCATGAAGGCCTCGCGGGCCGAATTTGCCGAGCTGTATGCCTCGTCGCTGGGTAGCGCGGGCGGTATCAGCGCCGGGATTGGCGTGGAGGTGCAAACCGTGTCGCAACAGTTCACCCAGGGCAATATCAGCATCACCGGCAATTCGCTGGACGTGGCCATCAACGGCAACGGTTTCTTCCAGGTGGAGCTGCCCAACGGCACCACCGCCTACAGCCGCGACGGGGCCTTCAAGCTAAACACCGAGGGCGAAATCATCACCAACGGCGGGGCCCACCTGATGGGTATCGCCGCCGCCGCCGACGGCTCTATTCCCACCGGCGGAGCCGTTGGAGCCCTGTCGTTGCCCGACGGTGGCGAGATTGCCGCCATTGCCACCACCGAGATCAACCTGAGCTTCAACCTGGATGCCGAGGCCGCCATTGCCACCGGCACCGCGCCCTCGGCCCTGGTGCCCGTATTGGCCACCTATGGCACCTCCATTACCGCCTACGACGGGCAGGGCGTGGAAATTCCGGTCAGCGTGTACTTCACCAAAACCGGGGTCAACACCTGGGACGTGTACACCAGCGTAGACGGCTCCACCCCCGCCCTGACCGCATCGGCACTGACGTTCAACGGCATCGGCAACACCGCCGCTGCCACCATCGGCACCCTCACCCTGCCCTCGCCCACCAATCCGGCGACCACCGTGACAGCCAACCTGAACGTGGTGAAAGCCACCCAGTACGGCTCCAAGTTCTCCATCGCCAAGGCCACCCAAGACGGCCAGGCCCCCGGCACGCTCACCGCCATCAGCATCGACGAGTCCGGGGTCATCCAAGGCACCTACTCCAACGGCAAGTCGCTGGCCGCAGGGCAAATCCAGCTGGCCACCTTCGTCAACGTGCAGGGCCTGGCCCCGATTGGTGGCAACTACTGGCTGTCCACCCCGTCCAGCGGCGACGCATCGGCCAAGGGCGTGCCGGGCACCGGCAACCTGGGTGCTTTGCGCGCCGGTGCACTGGAAGACTCGAACGTCGATCTGACCAAAGAACTGGTCAACATGATGACCGCCCAGCGCGCCTACCAGGCCAACGCCCAGACCATCAAGACGCAAGACCAGGTGATGTCCACCCTGGTCAACCTGCGCTAATACGTTAAGCCGCCGCTATGGACCACATCATTTACACCGCGATGACGGGGGCCAGCACGGCGGCAAATCGGCAGGCGGTGCTGGCCAACAATCTGGCCAACGTATCGACCAACGGGTTTCGCGAAGAACTGGCCACCTACCGCTCGGTGCCGCTGAACGGCCCGGGCTCCAGCACCCGCGTGTTTGCACTGGAAACCACCTCTGGCCACTCCAACCTGCCCGGCCCTGTGCAGCGCACCGGCCGCAACCTGGATGCGATGGCGCAAGGCAATGCCTGGTTCACCGTGCAGGGGCTGGACGGCACCGAGGCCCACACCCGCAGCGGGATTTTTGAAATCTCCAGCACCAACACCCTGGTCACGCCCACCGGTCTGCCGGTGCTGTCAGACGGCGGTGCGCCGATCGACGTGCCCCAGGGCGCCGACATCACGCTGGGCACCGACGGCACCATCAGCGCCAAAGTGGCGGGCCAGGCCGCCACCACCCTGGGGCGGCTGAAGATGGTGACCCCTGATGCCGACAACACCTTGAAACGCGGCGACGACGGCCTGTTCCGGGGCACCACCGGCGACCCGCTGCCGCAGGATGCCAACGCCAAGATTCTGGCCGGAGCCATCGAGGGCTCCAACGTCAACGCCGTGGCCACGATGGTCGGCATGATCCAGACCGCCCGCCAGTTCGAGACGCAAATGCGCCTGCTGCAAACCGCCGAAACCAACGACAAGAGCGCCAGCCAGCTACTCAATGTCCAGGCTTAACTTTCACGGTAACTAGAAAGCACCCCCATGATCAACTCCCTCTGGATCGCCAAGACCGGCATGGAAGCCCAGCAAACCCAGCTGGACGTGATTTCACACAATCTGGCCAACGTCTCCACCACCGGCTACAAACGTGCCAACGCGGTGTTTGAAGACCTGATCTACCAAAACCTGCGCCAGGTAGGGGCCAACAGCACCGAGCAAAACCAGCTCCCCACCGGCCTGCACCTGGGCCTGGGCGTGCGCACCGTGTCCACCACCCGCTCGTTTGCCCAGGGCAGCTTGCAGCAGTCGGGCAACACGCTGGACGTGGCCATCAACGGCAACGGTTTCTTTCAAGTCAACCAGCCCGACGGCTCCATCGGCTACACCCGCGACGGCTCGTTCCAGGTGGACTCGCAGGGCCGTCTGGTCACCTCCGCCGGGCTCACCGTGGCCAGCGGCGTAACCATCCCCATCACCGCCCAGAGCGTCACCATCAGCACCGACGGCACCGTTACCGTGATGCTGCCGGGCAACGCCACGCCGCAGCCCGCAGGCAGCATAGCCATGTCCAACTTCATCAACCCGGCCGGCCTGGAGCCCAAGGGCGGCAACCTGTATGCCGAAACCGCCGCCTCCGGCCAGCCCACCGCCGGTACCCCGGGCGTGAGCGGCATGGGCGTGCTGCGCCAGGGCTTTGTGGAAACCAGCAACGTCAACGTAGTGCAAGAGCTGGTGACCATGATCCAGACCCAGCGCGCGTATGAAATGAATTCCAAGGCCGTGCAGACCTCGGACCAGATGCTGCAAAAGTTGGCCCAGCTCTAAGAGACCGACCATGCGCACCGCCCTGACTGTCGCCTTGCTGCTGGCGTGCCTTACCGGCTGCGAAACCTTGGCACCTTCGCCCAAGGTCGATTTCGCCGAATCCACCACCCCCCGGCCCTTACCGCCGGTGGCCGTGGCCGCCAACGCCCGCCCCTCCGGCAGCCTGTTTGCATCGGCTGCCTACCGCCCGGTGTTTGAAGACCGTCGCCCGCGACTGGTGGGCGACAACCTGACCATCCAGATCGTGGAAAACGTCAGCGCCAGCCAAAAATCGACCAGCACCGTGAACCGCAGCGCTGCCGAAGCCGCAGGCATCACCGGCATCCCCTTCTTGAAAACCCCGCTGCTGGACAAATTTGGCATCGGTGCCACCTCCAGCAACGACTTCTCGGGCAAGGGCGGAACGGAGAGCGCCAACACCTTCTCGGGGGCCATCACCGTCACCGTGGTCGAAGTGCTACCCAACGGCCACCTGGTGGTGGCCGGTGAAAAGCAGATCGGCGTGAACCAAAACGTGGACGTACTGCGCTTCTCCGGCACAGTAGACCCCCGCGCCGTGCAACCCGGCAGCGTGGTCGCCTCCACCCAGGTGGCCAACGCCCGCATCGAGTCCAAAGGGCGCGGCCAACAAGGCGAAGTGCAGGCTATGGGCTGGCTGGGTCGCTTTTTCATGAACGTAATGCCGTTCTAGGCTTGTGGCACACCCCCAGGCTACAGCGCAAGCGCTTTCCGCCCACCCCCTTGCAGGGGGCAACTGCAGCAGTCTGGCAAAGCCAGCCCTGCGCAGTTCGCGAAAGGGCGTTGCTTCGCTCGCCGGGGGAAAGCGGGGACATCAGGGCGGCAACTTCGCGCCCTAGGCGCGATGGGGTGCGCAGCGCCCCCGATCCCAGGGTCCTCATCTGTATGCGCCGAGGAGCGGAGTGGAATGCGGATCAGGGCTGGCGTTGTTTGAGCGCAGCGAGTTTAGCCAGACCCCGCATTCCATGAGCACCGCAGGTTCCCCGTAGCGCCAGCGCAGGGGCGCAGACAGTTGGGGTGCCTTTCTTTTGGTTACTTTTCTTTTGCGCAAAAGAAAAGTGACTGCGCCGCCGGGCGCACCACCCGGCCAGCGGCGGTAAAAAACCCCTCCACCTCCAAACAGATTTACGTTTCAAAGCCATTTTTCACCCACAAAATCAGCCCTTAGCGCAATATAAATATGCGCAGTCAGCTATCATTTTTTACTACACAAACAATAGCAGACCAGCACAAAGGCAGCCCGCCCGCCCCCACCAATAGGCCGGAAACCCGCCCCTATTCCAGCGTTCCGCAACCCAGCCGCCCCCGAAAATAGTGTTAAAGATTCGTCCAATTCGGCCGAGTCAGCATCACACGGGTTGCACACCATGCCACTTTTCCGCCTCCTGCCAATGCGCCGTGCCGCGACATGGGGCTTGGGGCTGTGCGCAGCCTTGCTGCTGGCCCTGCCTGCACAGGCCTTGCGTATCAAGGAAGTAGCCTCCATCCAGGGCGTGCGCAGCAACCAATTAACCGGCTACGGGCTGGTGGTGGGGCTGGACGGCACGGGTGACCAGACCACGCAGATGCCCTACACCTCGCAAAGCCTGTCCAGCTATTTGCAGCAGATGGGCATCACCCTGCCGGCCAGCCTGGCCTCGTCGCTGCAACTGAAAAACGTGGCGGCGGTGATCGTGACGGCCCAGCTACCCGCGTTTGCCCAGCCCGGCCAAACCATTGACATCAACGTGGCCAGCATGGGCAACTCCAAGTCGCTCAAAGGCGGGCTGCTGATTGCCACGCCGCTGCGCGGGGCCGACGGCGAAATCTACGCGATGGCCCAGGGCAATATGGTGGTGGCCGGGGCCGGGGCCGCTGCGGGCGGCAGCAAGGTGCAGATCAACCACCTCAGCGCGGGCCGCATCCCCAGTGGCGCGCAGGTGGAACGCAGCGTACCCACGCCGCTGCAAGAGGGCGACTTCATCACCCTGGATCTGAATTCCAGCGACTTCCAAACCGCCCGCCGGGTGGCCGCCGCCGTCAACGGCAAGCTGGGCAATGGCCTGGCCAATGCGATGGATGGCCGCACGGTGCGGGTGCGCGCCCCCAACGACCCGAATGCGCGGGTGAACTTTTTGGCCGATCTGGAGGAGCTGACGATGGAGTCGTCGGCCCCGGCGGCCAAGGTGGTGATCAACTCGCGCACCGGCTCCATCGTACTGAACCAGTCGGTCACGCTGGGCCCCTGCGCGATTGCGCACGGCAATTTATCTATCAGCATCAGCACCACGCCGGTGATCAGCCAGCCCGCCCCTTTCTCGCAAGGGCAGACGGTGGTGGCCGAGAAGTCCAACATCCAGATCAAGCAAGAACCCGGCATCCTGATCCAGGTGCCGCCCGCGCCGCAGCTGGCCGACGTGGTGCGCGCCCTGAACGCGCTGGGCGCCACGCCGCAAGATTTACTGGCCATCCTGCAAGCGATTAAAGCCGCAGGCGCACTCAACGCTGAACTGGAGGTGATCTAAATGGCACTGACCCAAGTCTCCAACAGCAATGTGCTGGCCGCCGATGCCAAGTCGCTCAACGCGCTGAAGCTGCAAGCCGGGCAAGACAGCCCCGCCGCCATCAAAGAAACCGCCAAGCAGCTCGAATCGCTGTTCATGCGCGAGCTGATCAAGAGCATGCGCGAGGCCACCACCAAGTCCGGCCTGCTCGACAGCCCCCAGGGCGACCTGGGCAGCGACCTGCTGGACCAGCAGCTGTCGGTCACCATGTCGGGCCAGCCAGGGGGCTTGTCGGATGCCATCGTGCGCCAACTGACGCGCCAGACCGTGCCCGCCGAGGGGGCGGCACTGAAAATGCCCGCGTCTATGTCCATCACGCCCACGGCCCCGATCAAACCGGCCAGCGTCAGCCAGACCGGTTTTGTAGAACAGCACAACGCGGCCGCCACGGCGGTAGAAAAAGCCACCGGCATCCCCGCCAGCTACATGCTGGGCCAGGCCGGGCACGAAACCGGCTGGGGCAAAAAAGAAATCAAGAACGCCGACGGCAGCACCTCGTTCAACCTGTTTGGCATCAAGGCCGGTGCGGGCTGGACCGGCAAGACCACCACCATCACCACCACCGAGGTGGTGGACGGCGAGGCCCGCAAGGTGAGCGCCAAGTTCCGCGCCTACGATTCGTATGAGGCATCCTTCAAGGACTACGCCAGCCTGATCAACAACAGCCCGCGCTACGCCCAGGCACGCCAGCAGACCGGTTCGTCCCAGGCCTATGCCACCGAGCTCAAGCGCGCGGGCTACGCCACCGACCCCGACTACGCCGCCAAGCTGAACCGGGCCATCACCACCACCCAGCAGTTGCGCCGGGCCTACGCTTAAAGCTACGCCATGAGCAATTTACTCAACATCGGTACGCGGGCCCTGGTGGCCAACGAGGTGGCCTTGCAGACCATTGGCAACAACATAGCCAACAGCAGCACGGTGGGGTATTCGCGCCAGACGGTGGTGCTGGAGACGGTGGAGGGGCAGTTCACCGGCGGTGGCTACATTGGCAAAGGGGTGGACATTGCCACCATCCAGCGCAACCACAGCGAGTACCTGACGCGCCAGGCGGCGTTGTCCAAGTCGGTCGCGGCATCGGACATTGCCCGCGCCACCAAGCTGCTGCAACTGGAAGATGTGTTTGCCGGGGGCACCAACGGCCTGGGCGCGGCGGTCACCGACATGATGAATGCGTTCTCGGATGTGGCCAGCGCCCCCACCGACCTGACCGCCCGCACCGTGGTGCTGACCCGCGCCGACGAGGCGGCCGCCCGCTTCAACGATGCCGCCACCCAGCTCAACAACCTGCAATCCGGCCTAACCACCGAACTCGACAACGCCGTAGCAGCAGTGAACACGCTGATCACCAACATTGCCGCCGTCAACGGACAGATCCAGCTGACCCAGGGCAACGGCCAGTCGCCCAATGACCTGCTGGACAAACGCGACAACCTGATCAGCCAGCTCAACACCTACATCCAGACCACCCAGATTGATGCCGACGATGGCACGGTCACCGTATTTGCCGCCAGCAGCCAGCCCTTGGTGCTGGGCACCACGGCCAATGCGCTCCAGCGGCAAATCAACCCGCAAGATGCATCGCAAAGCCAGATCGCAATGGTGAATGGCAACCAGACCATCGTGCTGTCCGAAGACATGCTGGGCGGCGGCTCCATCACCGGGCTGCTGAAGTTTCAAAACGAAGACCTGGCCGCCGGTGCCAACCTGCTGGGCCGCATGGCCGTCAGCATCACCACCGTGGTCAATGCCCAGCACCAACTGGGGCTGGACCTGGACGGCAACGCCGGGGGCAACCTGTTTAGCCCGATCAGCATGCCAACGGGTGCGGCGGCGGCGTTCAACACGGGCACTGCCACAGTGGGTGTCAGCGTAAACGCGGCCTCGGTCGCCAAGCTCCAGGCATCCGACTACAAGATCACCTTTACCTCGGCCACCGCGTTCACCGTGCAGCGCCTGACGGACAACACCACCATCGTCGCCGATGCCAATGGCAGCTACGACGGCCTGACGCTGGCCGCCGCAGGCACAGCGGCCGTGGGCGACAGCTTTTTGGTGCAGCCGTTTCGCACGGCCGCAGGCAAGATCAGCACCGCCTTTGCATCGCCGCGCCAGCTGGCGGTGGCCAGCCCGGTGCAGGCCGCCATGGGCACCAGCAATACCGGCAGCCTGGCGGTCGCAAACCTGGCGGCCAAGTCGGTACCCATCCCGGCCGCAGTCACCCTGACCTTCACCGGTGCCAATACCTACACCCGCTCGGATGTAGCGGGCACGTTCACCTACAGCCCCGGCACAGCCATTGCGTATGCCTCCGCTACCCCGTCTTCCGGCTGGTCGCTGACCCTGTCGGGGGCGGCCCAAGTGGGCGACACCATCACCCTGGGCCCGGCCAACACCACCTACGCCAAGCTGAACGCGGGCAATGCCGATGCGCTGATGGACCTGCGCGACCTGGCCCTGTTTGACGGCTCCAGCATGGCCGATGGCTATGCCGCGCTGATGTCGCAAATCGCTGTCACGGTGCAAAGCGTGCAGTACACCGCCGAGGTCTCCAAGTCGATTGCCGACAACCTGGAAACCTCGCGCACCGGTGTCTCGGGGGTCAACCTGGACGAAGAAGCCGCCAAGCTGCTGCAATACCAGCAGGCCTACCAGGCATCGGCCAAGATGGTCCAGATTGCCCAAACCATTTTTGACAGTCTGATGGCCAGCGTAGGCCGTTAGGAGACATAGATGAGCAACAGTTTTACCCGCCTGTCCAGCGCCACCGGCTACGACAACGCCCTGCGCAACCTAACCTCCCGCTACGCCACCATGTCGGCACTGCAAGAGAACCTGACCTCGGGCAAAAAAATCTTGCGCGCCAGCGACGACCCCACCGGCGCGGGCCAGGCCGAGCGCGCCAACACCCGCATCGACCGCATCAAAACCGAGCAACGCGCACTGGACACCCAGGTCAGCGCCATCACCCAGGCCGAAGCCGTGCTGGGCAATGCCGACGACCTGCTAACCGAATTTCGCACCCTGGTGGTACAGGCCGGTGACGGTGCCAACAGCCCCACCGAGCGGCAAACCATTGCCAAGCAGCTGGTCAGCATCCGCGACGAACTGCTCACCCTAGCCAACCGCAAAGACAGCAACGGCATGCCGCTGTTCAACGGCCTGGGCAGCACCGCCGCCCCGTTTGAAACCAGCGCCGACGGTGTGGCCCCCGACCCCGACTACAGCTACAACGGCCTGGCGGGCCAAACCGCCGCCAGCACCGTGGCCATCCCCTTCACCCTGGACGGCCGCGCCGCCTGGATGGACGTGGCCGAGGGCAACGGCGTATTCAACGTCAGCCTGGGCACGGCCAACACCGGGCGGGCGTTTACCGACATTGGCATCATCACCAACGCCTCGTTGGCCATGAACCCCAGCGCGGGTACCCCCAACTCGGGCACCGACTTCACCGTCACCTTCACTGCGCCCGTAGCCCCGGCCACCGGCGCCACCACCTACACCGTCACCAACAACACCACCAGCGCCACCTCGGCGGCACAGACCTACACCGCCGGGCAGGCCATCGTGATGGGCGGCATCTCGATGGTGGTGCGGGGCGTGCCGGGCAATGGCGACACGCTGGAGACAAACGCCAACATCACCACCGACCGGCCCAGCGTGTTCGATGTCATGGACCGCACCATCGCCAGCATGTATGCCGTGGGCTCCACCACCGTGGGCGCACTCAGCAGCGATGCCAACTTCAACCACGAGCAGGCGATTTCGCTGGCCCAGCTCGACACCAGCCTG
Organism: Rhodoferax sp. LB1P47; assembly: GCF_056521445.1. Classification (NCBI taxonomy): domain Bacteria; kingdom Pseudomonadati; phylum Pseudomonadota; class Betaproteobacteria; order Burkholderiales; family Comamonadaceae; genus Rhodoferax; species Rhodoferax sp. LB1P47. Next base: position 79,454 of record NZ_JBWMAU010000010.1, read on the forward strand.
GAAAAAATCAGCGCCAGCCGGGGCAAGGCAGGCGATCTGCTGACCCGCGCCGACCGCATCACCGACACCCAGACCGGCAAAACCATCCAGGCCAAAACCGACAAATCCAACGCCGAAGACATCGACATGATTGCCGCCGCCGCCGACCAGACCAACCAGCAAACCGCCTACCAGGCCGCGCTGAAGTCCTACGCCTCGATCCAAAAACTGTCGCTGTTCAACTACATCGGATAGTCGACCGCCGCCATGCCGACCCGCATCCTCGGCAGCACCACCCTGGGCTACCGCCCCCTGTGGAATGCGCAACGCCAGCTGGCAGCGGTGCAGCTGTGCATAGCAAGCCCGGCCCCTACGGCCATAGATGCCGCGCAACTGGTCGGCGAATTGGTCGGCGAACTGTTCAGCGTGGCCAGCCCCCGCACGCCACCGCTGCTGCTGTCCGCCCTATCGCCCCCGCTACTGCGCGACCTGCTAGACCACGCACCGCTCAGCACCGCCAGCCCCTACTGGATCGAAGTCCGCAGTGAATGGATGGACAGCCCCGGCATGCCCCAGCGGGTGCAACGCGCCCACCAGCGTGGCCTGCAGCTGGTGTGGCGGGCCGAATCCAACCAGCCCCCCAGCCCCGCGCTGGCCGCCTGCTTTTTCACCCAGCTGCTGCGCCTGTCGCCCCAGGCCGCACTCGCCGCCCTGCAAGCCGCCGCCCGCAGCCGCGCAGGCGGGCCACCCGGCGCCAGCCCGGTACACCCCGACTACCTCTATGAAGGCGTTGCCAGCCGCCTGCTGGCCGCACACTGCCTGGACCAACAGCACGCCGCCGCCCTGCTGGGCTGGCCCGACGAAGATGTGCTGCACGCCCTGCAACACCAAGCCACCGCCCCCGACCACCCGGCCATGCTGCAACTGGTGCAGGCCATTGACGACGACCTGCCGGTCGAAAAAATCGAAGCCCTGCTGGGCCAGGAACCCATCCTCACCTTCCGCTTTCTGGCCTACGCCAACTCGGCCGCCGTGGGCCTGCGCACCGAGGTCGAATCCCTGCGCCACGGCCTGATGCTGTTGGGCACCGCCCAGCTCAAACACTGGCTGCTGGCTCAACTGCCCCAAGCCTCGCGCGACCCCAACCTGCGCCCGGTCAAAGCCGCAATGGTGCTGCGCGCCCGGCTGATGGAAAACCTGATGGATGCCGGTGCCGAACACCAGCTGGCCCGCGAAATCTACCTCTGCGGCCTGTTCTCGCAGATCGACCTGCTGATGGGTGAACCCCTGGGCAGCGCCCTGCACCGCGTGCCCCTGAGCAGCCGCATCTACAACGCCACCGTGCGCAACACCGGCCCCTACGCCCCGCTGCTGCAAATCGCCAGCGCGCTGGAGGCCGACAACGGCAGCGCCATCCGCACCCTGTGCCACGCGCATGGCATGCGGCTGGAAGATATCAACCGGGCCTTGCTGCGCAGCTTGTCAGATTGCAAGTTCTAGGCGCACCAGCCGCTACCACATTGGCATCCGATGCGCCCGCCAGAGCCTCAGCCGAGGCGCCGCAGGCAGTCGCGGATGTAAGCATCGGATGCGTTCAGCTGCGCGCTGATGTAGTCGAGCGACCAGCCGTGCGTGCCGTGGCACTTGATGCTGGCCGGGCCGGTGTAACCCACACGCTTGAGTTCCGCCAACGGCACGGCGTGGTCGAGAGTGCCGTCCACGCGGGGCAGTTGCTTTTCCCCTGGGCCAAAGTTCAGGCCATCGACACCCCGGCGGTAGGCGCGGTCAACATCCCAAATGTAGTAGTAGAAAAGACGCTTACGCTCGGCCAGGAAAGTGATGGCCTGGCTGATGGTTTCGCCCATTACCCACAGGTGTGGCGGTGCCAGGCAAATACCCAGATTTGGGTGGTCGATGTCGGTCACCAGACGCTTGATCTGGGCCAGGCTGTCCACGCCTTCATCCCAGCGCTTTTCCTCGTTGCCACCCGCCTCGAAATCGGCCGAAAACGGCACGGTCAGGTGGTTTTCCACGGCGATACGCACACCGCGCCGCTCGGCCCGGTCGACCAGCGGCGGCAGGAACGTGGCGACAAAGTCGCTGTAGTTGGCTTCGCAATCGAAGATCACGGTGTCGATACCCAACTCGGCAGCAAAGTCGATGCGTTCCAGCATCTCGGCCTGGTTCTTGCCGTACATGGTCAGGCCGCAAGGCTTCAGGTGGTACTTTTCCAGCAGTGCCTTGATGGCCCCAACATCGTCGCCCGGGTTCACATGGTGGGCCAGCGGCGCTGCGCTGGACCAGAGGTTGACTTCGCTGTAGTTCAACTTGGCGAGTTCGGCCAGCGCAGCTTCGAGCGGATGGTCATGATAGGGCAGAATTTCGGCGGTGTAACGGAACATAATTTTCTCCAATGGTGGGGTGGTCAGGACAGGGCAACCCAGCTGCTGCCACCCTGGTGGCTGCGCAGCACGGCGTCGATAAAAGCCATGCCTTGGCGCCCGTCGTGCACGGTGGGCATAGGGTGGTGCGCGGCGTCAAAGGGCAGGCCTGCGGCGCGGGCCTGCCAGGCGAGCGAAAAATCGCGGTAAAGCTGCGCAAAGGCTTCGAAATAACCCTCCGGGTGGCCAGCGGGCAGCCGCGTGGCCAAGGCCGCATCCCCACCCGCAGGCGTGGCGCCGCGGCGGACGATCTGCGTGGCTTCGCCCAGGCGCGTGAACAACAGCTGGTCGGGGCTCTCCTGGTCGAAATGGATCGCCGCGCGGCTGCCAAAGACCCGCAGTTGCAAGCGGTTGGCGCTGCCGGTGGCCACTTGGCTAGCCCACAGCATGCCGCGCGCGCCGCCCTGGTAGCGCAGCATGACCTGCACATGGTCGTCCAGCGCACGGCCAGCAACGAAGGTGGTCAATTCGGCCGCAAGCTGGTCGACCTCCAACCCGGTGACGAAGCCGGCCAGGTGGAAGGCATGTGTACCGATGTCGCCCAAAGCGCCGGCCGGACCCGCACGCAGTGGATCAGCACGCCACTCGGCCTGTTTTTGGCCCGTCAGTTCCAGCGGTTCGGCCAGCCAGTCCTGGGCGTATTCGACCTGCACTACGCGGATGTCGCCTAGCGCGCCGTTGCGTACCAGTTCACGGGCGTGCCGCACCATCGGATAGCCCGAATAGGTGTGCGTCACCATAAATAGCAGGCCCTGGCGCTCAGCCAGTTCCAGCAACACATCCGCATGGTCGAGCCGCGTCGTCATCGGCTTGTCGCAGATCACATGGATGCCCTGCTCCAGGAAGGCCTGCGCCACCGGGAAGTGCAGGTGGTTCGGCGTGACGATGACCACCGCGTCGATACCATCGGAACGCTGCGCCTCGCGCCGAGCCATGTCGGCGTAGTCGGCATAACAGCGGTCGGGGGCCAGCCGCAGCTCCAGCCCACTGGCCAATGCGCGCTGCGGGTCGGACGACAAGGCCCCGGCGACCAGTTCATAGCCGTCGTCCAGGCGGGCGGCAGCACGGTGTGCCGCGGCGATGAAACTGCCCTGGCCACCGCCAACCAGGCCAATACGTATGCGTCTTTGCATGTCTGCTTCCGTCAAGGATTCGAAGCCGGGTTTAGTCCCAGTACATGGGCCAACATCTGCGGGTCGACACCACTGGCGGCGAAATCATCGAACGCCCGCTCGGCCACGCGAATGGTGTGGCGGCGGATAAATTCAGCGCCTTCGCGGGCTCCATCCTCGGGGTGCTTGAGGCAGCACTCCCACTCCAGCACAGCCCAGCCTGTGTAGTTGTATTGCGCCAGTTTGGAAAAAATCGCACCGAAGTCCACCTGCCCGTCTCCCAGCGAACGAAAGCGCCCGGCACGCTCAAGCCAGCTCTGGTAGCCGCCGTATACCCCCTGTCTGCCGTCCGGTCGGAACTCGGCGTCCTTAACGTGGAAGGCCTTGATCCGCGCATGGTAGATGTCAATAAAAGCCAGGTAGTCGAGTTGCTGCAACAAAAAGTGGCTCGGGTCATAAAGAATGTTGGCGCGCGGGTGGTTGTCGACGGCCTCCAGGAAACGCTCAAAGCTGACACCGTCGTGCAGATCTTCGCCGGGATGCAGCTCGTAACACACATCCACCCCGGCTGCGTCAAACGCATCGAGTACCGGCCGCCAACGCCGCGCCAGTTCGGCAAATGCCTGTTCGACCAGACCGGTCGGGCGCTGCGGCCAGGGATATAGATAGGGCCAGGCCAGGGCGCCGGAGAAGGTGGCGTGGGCGCGCAAGCCCAGTCGCTGCGATGCCTGCGCAGCCAACAGCAACTGCTCGCCAGCCCAGGCCTGGCGCGCAGCCGGGTTGCCGCGCAGCGCGGCCGGCGCAAAGCCGTCAAACAATTGGTCGTAGGCCGGGTGTACGGCCAGCAGCTGCCCTTGCAAGTGGGTCGACAGCTCAGTGATCTGCAGGCCGAACTCGGCCACCTGGCCCCGCAATTCGTCGCAGTAGGTCTGGCTCTCGGCCGCCAGCTTCAGATCGACCAGGCCGGATTCGGTGGGCAGCTGTATGCCTTTGTAACCCAGGCCCGCCGCCCAGCGCGCCAGGTTGGGCAGGGTGTTGAAGGGTGCCGTTTCACCTTGAAACTGGGCGAGAAAAATGGCAGGGCCTTGGAGTGTTTTCATGGTGTCTAAACGCGGTGTAGGAGTCAGGCTGAGCCACGGATGTGCAATGTGTGTTCAAGGACGATGCCTTCAATGGCAGCGTCTGGATTGCGGATGCGCTGCAACAGCAGCTTGGCAGCGGTTTCACCCAGCTGGTGCATGGGCTGGCCCACGGTCGTCAGCTCGGGCTGCACCATGGTGCAGAGTTGGATATTGTCGAAGCCGACCACCGCCACATCGTCCGGCACCGACAATCCGGCGTTGCGCAAGCCTTGCATGGCACCGATAGCCAGGGTGTCGGAGACGGCAAAAACCGCATCCGGGCGCAGGCCAGCGGCCAATATGTCGGCAATGGCCTCGCGGCCATGGTCGTAGGTCAGACCCTGGGTGGTGATTACCCCCCCGACGGGCGGCGCCAGCCCGGCAACGCGCAGGGCATCCAGATAGCCCTTGTGGCGTTGCTGCGAATACAGGAAACGCGCGTCGCTGTTGAGAAAGGCAATGCTGCGGCAACCCTGCTGGACCAAATAGCTGACAGCGTCAAAGGCGGCACAGGCGTTGTCGATGCCGACAAAGGGCACGCTACCTCCGGGATCGAACTCGCAACATGCCACCCAGCACAGCTCGCCAGTTTCGCGGCTGAGCTCTTGCTGGATGGTGGCAGGGTCGAGGCAAATCGCGCCATCGGCCATGCGGTTGCGTAACAGATCGAAATAGGTGCGGTCAGCCCCCACGCCTGAACTGGTATCGCACAGCAGCAGATGGTAGCCCTCCGCGCGCGCTACGCCGTCGATGCCACGCACGATCTCGGCATAAAAGGGATTACCGAAGTCGGGCACCATGGTCAGCAACAGTCGGCTCTGTGCCGTGCGCAGATTACGGCCCAAAAAATTGGCCCGGTAACCCATCTCGGCAATCACGCCCTCTACCTTTTTGCGGGTTTCGGGACGCACGCTGTAGTTGTTATTTACGACCCGTGAGACGGTCGCAGTAGACACCCCGGCCCGTCTTGCAATCTCGATGATGGACATTTCAAACTCCCCGCAATCTTGCCGGAGCCGGGTACTGATTCATGCGCAACAGCATCCCCATTCACTCTCGCACGCGCGCCGACTGCAAAGGCGCAAGCATTTCATAGTGAACAATCTCCACCGGGCGCGACAGCAACTCGTGCTGGCGCTCAATGAGCGGCTGAATATAGGGCATGGCAATGTGCTGTTCCAGGATCTCGCGGCTTGCCCAGTTCTCGTAGAACATGAAGGCGTTGGGATCCTCGGCGCTAACGTGCAACTGGTACTCGATGCAGCCCTCCTCGGCCCGCGTGGGGACGATGAAGGACTGCAGCAGCGCCAGCAATTCATCGCGCTTTTCCGGCCGGCCGTGGACGTTACCGATGATGGTGCAACCAGGTTTCATGGTGGGTTTGACCTTATGTTTGGGTTTAACGTTTTTGCTGGCTCAGGGCGACCGCGAGAATGATGATGATGCCCCTGGCGATCAACTGCTGGCTGAACTCCAGCCCCATCAAGATAAGGCCGTTATTGATCATGCCTATCATCAGCGCGCCCATGATTGTGCCCACCACCGTACCGGCCCCGCCGAACAGGCTGGTGCCGCCCAACACGGCCGCGGCAATCACCGACAGTTCATCGCCTTCGCCAAGCTGGAAGCGCCCCGACTGCAGGCGGCCCGCATACAGCATGCCGGCGACGGCTGCCGACATGCTGGACAGCATCAGCACCCGCATTTTTATCGAGCGGGTGTCGACACCGCTGTAGCGGGCCGCAGTTTCGTTGCCGCCGGTGGCCAGCACGCGGCGACCAAAACCAGTGCGCCGCAGCGCCAGGTGGCCGAACACGCCGAACAGCAACATCCACACCAGTAGCGTCGGCACCGGGCCGATGTTGCCACCGCCAAAGAGGTAGGAATAAGTTGGCGACAAAATAGGAATGGCCGCCGTGCCGCTGACCCACATGGCAATACCCTTGGCAACACCCAGCATAGCCAACGTGGTCAGGAAGGACGGAATGCCGATCCGGGTTGTCAGCAAGCCGTTGCACAGGCCAACCACCAGCCCGGTAGCCAGACCAGCGCACACACCCGCGAAGGGCCCGGCAACGTCGATCACCATGGCAGTCGTCACCGTAGCCAGCCCAGCCACTGCGCCGATCGACAGGTCGATCTCGCCAGCGCACAGCACGAAGGTCATCGCCACCGCCATCACCGCGATCATCGCCGTCTGGCGAATGATGTTGAGTAGATTATTGGGATCTAAAAAACCCTTGTCGAATAACGTGACTGAGAAGATCAAAAAGATCGCAACAAAGCCGAGATAGATGACGTATTTTCGCCAAGAAGTGGTGAACAGCGCGAGCGGAGAAGGCCGAGCGGCCAGCGTGGAAGTGGTCATGAAAATTCTCCTTGCGGTGTGTGGGGTTCAAAATTTGGAGCGCTCTGGCGGTAAACGATTTGCCAGGCATCGCCCAGGTTGTCCTTGTCTACCGACAGCGTCGGCAGTGCGACGAAGGTCGGTGCTGCCTTGCCGAGCAGGCCATAGCCCGCCAGCAAAGCCTCGGTCACGCCCTGGTCGTAGACCCGCTGGGCCGCCACGCCGCGCACGTTACCGCCGCGCGCCATGTCGACAGCCACCTCCTGGCCCAGGTCGATGGTGGTGACCACCAGGTCCGAGCGGGCCGCCGCGTGGGCCGCCGCGATCACGCCTTTGGCCGGCACATCCCAGACCGCCCAGATGCCCTTAAGTTGCGGATGCGCGGCCAGCATGGCCTCAGCCGCCTGCCGCGCCTGCACCGCAAAGTCGGGGCCGGAAATACCCTGCTCGGCGACGATGCGGATGCCCGAGTGCTGCTCGGCCATGGTCTGTTTGAAGGCCTCATGGCGCTGGCGTGTCACGGAAAAATCGGCTGCGTGGAACACCAGTCCGATCTCGCCCTTGCCATCCAGCGCCTTGGCCATCAACTGGGCCGAGGCGACACCGTTGCCGTGGTTATCGGACGAGACGACGCTGACATAGTCCCGCCCGGCCACATGCCCGGTGGGCACGTTGTCCATATAGACCAGCTGGACGCCGCGCTCGGCAGCCTGGCGGTAGGCCGCTGCCGTCGCCACCGGGTCGGTCGGAATCGAGACGATGATCTGCGGATCGAGCGCCAGGGCGGCCGCGATGTCCCTCACTTGCTGCTCGGCCTGGAAGCCCGCGTCGCTGACGGCGACCACCTCAATCCCCATGACAGCGAATTGGGCCTTCAGCCCCTCGACTTGGGCGCGCGACCAGTCGTTGCCAGCATAGTGCATCACGATCGCCGCTTTCGCCTTCATCGCCCGGATCCGGGCCAGCTCCTCGTCACTGAGTTTGACATTCACCGACAGTTCCGGGGTCTCACCGTGCGGGCCGGTACTGAGGGTTTTGGCATATTGCTGGGCCCGGTTTTGCAGCGCCATCTGCAGATAGCGCTCGGCCAGCAGCTGGCGCTCGGCCGGTTCGCTGGCGGGTGCCATCACCGCCTCTAGCTCGCTACCGGGAATGTCGCGCACCAGCTGGCCGTTGGACATGACCACGATGCGGTCACTTGCGGCCAGCAACTCGGCCAGCTCGGACGACAGAATTAGCACTGCCTTGCCTTGCCGCGCCAGCTCGCGGATCAGCGCCACGATCTCACCCTTGCTACCAATGTCGATTCCCGCTGTCGGTTCGTCGAGGACCAGCACGTCCGGGTTGTTGCCCAGCCATTTGGCGATTACCACCTTCTGCGCATTGCCGCCCGACAGTGTGCTGACAGCACTGTCGGCCGAAGCCGTCTTCACGCGCAGCCGCTTGATCAGTCCGTCTGCATGTTGCTCGGCCTTGTCGCTCAGCATCCACGAAAACTTGCTGAGCTTGTCGAGCACCGGCAGATGGATGTTCTCAGCCACGCTGTGCGCGGCCACGAATCCCTGCCGCCGACGGTCCTCAGGAATCAATGCAATGCCATGGCGAATCGCATCGCGCGGGCTTTTTATGGATACCGGCTGGCCTTTGATGCGGATCTCGCCCGCGGCCAGCGGGTCAATGCCGCACAGCACCCGGACCATGGAACTACGGCCACTGCCCAACAGGCCGGCGACGCCGACCACTTCGCCCCGGTGAACCACCAGGTTGACGGTGTTCTGCGGCCGCCGGGTACCGGACACGCCGCGCAGCTCGACCAGCGGTTCGCCCAACGCCGTCTGGCGGTCAAAGTCGTGGAAGCCGGCCGCGCTACTGCCGACGATGTGTTCAATCATCGACTGCAGTGTGAACGCGCCGATGGGTGCCGTCATCACATGCCGGCCGTCGCGCAGGATGGTGGCCACGTCGGCGATCTTGAAAATTTCGTCCATGCGGTGCGAAACGTAGACGATGGCCACGCCCTTGGCCTTGAGGCGCACCACGAAATCGAACAGCCGCTCGGTCTCGGTCGACGACAGCGCGGTGGTTGGCTCGTCCAGAATCAGAATGCTCGGCTGCTGCGACATCGCCTTGATGATTTCGGTCAACTGCTGTTGGCCGGCGCTGAGTTCGGACACCAACAGGCGGGGGTCGATATCGATACCGAGCTCAGCAAATAATGCCCGCGCCTCATTCTCGGCCTTGTTGTCGTCAATCAAGCCCCAGCCGTCGCGTCGTTCGCGGGTGAGAAAGATGTTTTGCGCCACACTTAAAGTGGGCACCAAGCTCATCTCTTGGAAGATCATCGCAATGCCGGCCTTGCGTGCGGCCTCTGGCGTGTTTTCAGTCAGCAACACGCCGCCAACCTCGATCTTGCTGCCCGCATCGGGCGTATAGACGCCGTTGAGGATCTTCAGGAGGGTCGACTTGCCCGCCCCATTGCCACCGAGTAGCGCATGGATCTGGCCCTTATGGAAACTCAGATCAACGTTGTTCAGCGCCCGGATGCCTCCAAACGACTTAGACACGCCGGTCATGCGCACGGCAACGGCATTCGGGGCGCTGGCGTTCATGCAGGAATCTCAGTCCACAGGCCGGTTTGACCCGAATGCAAGATGGCCTCGGCGATCAGCTCGATGCGGTAACCGTCCTCAAAGTTGGGCGATGGTTGCTGGCCACTGACGATGGCCTTGCACAGGTCGTAGCACTCGACAATCTTGGTCTCGGTATAGCCAATGCCCAAGCCCGGGATCGGCCACAGGCCATCACCGTAAGGATGTGCCGGGCCGGTGTAGATGGTGCGGAAGCCGCGTACTTCAGCCGGATCGTCGGCGAACACCACCTGCAATTCGTCGCGGCGTTCGTAGTTAAAGACGATGGAGCCGCGCTCGCCATGGATCTCGAAGGTCAGGAAGTTATTTCGGCCGTAGGCATTCCGGGTGGCTTCGATCGAGCCCACCGCGCCGTTGGCGAAGCGCAGCATGGTCAGCATTTCATCGTCAACATCGACCGCGCCGCGCGGGCCGCTGGCGTTCTTGTCGGCCGCGCCAAGCTTGTCCACGCCGCCACTCTGCAGCGGCCGGGTCTTGACGTAGGTATGGGTCATGGCGTTGACCGCGCTGATATCGCCCACCAGGTAGCGCGCTAAATCAACCACGTGCGTACCGATGTCGCCCACCGCACCGGAGCCGGCGATCTTCTTGTTGAAGCGCCAGGACAGCGGCGAATCGGGGTCGGCGCTCCAATCTTGCAGATAGGTACCGCGGAAGTTCAGGATCTTGCCGATGCGGCCCTCGGTGATAAATTTATGCGCCAGCGCCACTGCCGGGGTGCGGCGGTAGTTAAAGGCAACCATATGGATCACCCCGGCGGCGTTGACCGCATCGAGCATGCTCTTGCTTTCGGGTGCGGTACGCGCCAGCGGTTTCTCGCAAATGATGTGTTTGCCGGCCTGGGCTGCGGCGATCGCGATCTCGGCGTGGCTGTCGTTGGGGGTGACGATGTCCACAATGTCGATATCGGGACGGGCAATCACCGCGCGCCAGTCGCTGGATGCCTCTTCGAAGCCAAAGCGCTGGCGGGCGTTTTCGGCCGCTGCAGGGTTGATGTCAACCACCACCTTGCGCACGGGGATGGCAGGCGCGGGCCAAAAAAACATTGGCATTGCGGCATAGGCCAAAGCGTGGGCTTTGCCCATGAAGCCGCCGCCAATCATGGCGACATTGAGAGTTTTAGTCATGGTTATTTTCTTAATTGAAGTGTGGACCGGGGACGGCAGCGCGCGTCCCCGTGCAAAGCGCTGGCCTGGGTTACTTCATGCTCTTGCGGATGTTGTCTGGCGCGTCCACGTGGTAGACCTGCTTCCACGAGTCAAGCACATTGGCCTTGGTGGTCGGAATAATTGGCCAAGCGACGAAGGTCGGGGCCTTCTTGCCCAGCAGCGCGTAGCCGCCCAGCAAGGCCTCAGTCACCCCCTGGTCGTAAGGACGCTGGGCCGAAACGCCCTTGACATAGCCGCCGCGCGCCATGTCGATGGCGACGTTCTGGCCTAAGTCAACGGTGGTAATGATCAAATCATCGCGACCGGCTGCACGGGCCGCCGCAATCACGCCTTCGGCTGGCACATCCCACACCGCCCAGATACCCTTGAGCTTGCGGTTCGAGGTCAGCATCGCCCCCGCAGCTTTCTCAGCATCCCCCACGAAGTCCGGGCCGCCGATACCTTGCTCGGCGACGATCTTGATGTTCGGGTAAGAGTCGGCCATGACCTTCTTGAAGCCGATATAGCGCTGGCGCGTCTGGAAGAAGTCGGTCGCAGCGTGGAACACCATGCCGATCTCGCCGCCATTCGGGCCCAGAGCCTGCGCCATCAGGTGCGCCGATGCCACGCCGTTGCCGTAGTCGTTGGGCGAGACATTGCTGAAATAGTCCACACCGGCCTCCAGACCCTTGGGGTCATTACCCATGAAGATGATCTTCACGCCTTGCTTGGCGGCCTTCTTGTACGCAGCCTGGGTCGCCACCGGATCGGTCGGCACCGAGACGATGATGTCGGGTTTTTGTACCAATACCGTCTCGATGTCCGCGACCTGCTTCTCGGACTTGAAACCTGCATCGGTGACAGCGATGACTTCGATGCCCATCAGCTTGAACTGGGCTTTCAGACCCTCAACCTGGGCCCGCGACCAGTCGTTGCCGCCGTAGTGCATGACGATCGCGGCCTTGGCCTTCTTGGCCTTGACCTGGTCGATCTCGGCTGCTGTCAGCTTGATCTCGGACGCCGGGACCGGCTTTTCGCCGCCCGGGCCAGCGGGTGGCAGCATCGTAGCTACCGCTTTCAGCGCGCCAGCGGGGTCGTAGGCCAGGGCTGGCGCAGAGACGCCCAGCGCCATGACGAAACCAGCGGTGCAGAGTGCGGCGCCGAGGCGGGAGACAGAGAATTTTTTCATGGGGAAATCCAAAAGTGAGGGCGAGGTGGTTGCAGGGTAAGCGGCGCTGGGTGGTGCCCGGTGCCTTGGGAGATATCACATGACAAAAACGGCTTTTTCGGTCTTGCGTTGGTCGAACAGGCTGAAGGCCTGTGGTGCCTCATCGAGGCTGAAGGTATGCGTGGCCAGTTGCTCCAGATCGATCTTCTTGGAGACCAGCAGATCGGCGATCTCGGCGTATTCGGCGATGCCGAAGTACCACGAGCCCATCAAGGTGATCTGCTTGCGGATCAACTGTTCACTCGGGCGGATAGTGGTCTCCTTCGACTCGCCGATGAAGGCCACCTTGCCAAAGGGCCGCACGGCGTCGAGCGCCATGTTTTGCGCCACCGGATTGCCCGAACAGTCGATGGCCGCACTCAGCCCGTCACCGTGGCTGAACTCCTTGATGGCGTCCAGCACGCCGGGGGCGGTCGGATCCATGGCCAAGTCGGCACCAAGCTTCAATGCAAACTCGCGGCGCTCGGCGATCGGATCGAAGGCGACAACCCGCGCGCCCAGGGCCTTCGCCGCCAGAATGCCGCTGGAGCCCATCGGCCCCATGCCCCAGATACCCAGGCTGCTGGCGCCCGACAGTTCGAGCTTCTTGCAAGCGCTGTAGAGGGTGCCGAAAGCGTCGGTCGAGATCGCCGCAGCGACAAAGCTCATCGCGTCCGGAATGCGCAGGCAATTGCGTTCGGGCACCACCATGTAGTTGGCATTGCCGCCATGGGCCGTGAAGCCAATGCACTTCCACGTGGGGCACAGGTGGAAGATACCGCGCCGGCAGGCCGGGCAGGTGCCGCAGCCCAGCGCCAGGTGCACCGCCACGCGGTCGCCAACCTTCAGCGTCGAAACGCCGGGGCCGAGTTCTTCGACAAAGCCGGCCGGTTCGTGGCCGCAAATATAGCGGCCGGGTTCGACGCCGTCCAATACCGCATTACCGTAGTACAGGCTCATATCGCTGCGGCAGATGCAGGAAGCCTTGACGGCGATCCGTACCTCTGCGTGGCCGGGGCGGGGGGGCTCGAGTTCGCGCACCACCACCTCTTTATTGCCGGGTAAATAGACTGCTTTCATAGCGTGATCGCTCCAAAGGATCGATTCAAGAAGGGGTTCAACGCAGGCTGCTCTTGATTTTTTCTGTGGCCGGCACGTGGTAAACGGTCTGCCAAGCCTCCAGCACGTTCTGCTTGGTCACCGGCAAGGCCGGCAGGGCCACATAGGCCGGTGCGGTCTTGCCCAGCAGGCCGTAGCCGGCCAGCAAGGCTTCGGTGACCCCTTGGTCGTAGGGGCGCTGCGCACCCAGGCCCTTGATGAACCCGCCGCGCGCCATGTCGATCGCGACGGTTTCACCCAGGTCGACCGTGGTGACGACCAGGTCATCTCGGCCGGCGGTGCGCGCTGCCGCGATCACCCCTTCGGCCGGGTCGGACCAGACCGCCCAGATACCCTTGATTTTGCGGTTCGAGGTCAGCATTGCGCTGGCGGCCTTGTCGCCATCCCCCGTGAAGTCGGGCCCGCCAATGCCCTGCTCGGCAACGATCTTGATCTTCGGGTAATCGCTGGTGATGGTCTTCTTAAAAGCATCGTAACGCTGGCGCGTCACGAAGAAATCCGCCGCGTGAAAAACGATGCCTATCTCACCCTCGCTCTTCAACGCCTGCGCCATCAGGTGGGCCGAGGCCACGCCGTTGCCGTAGTTGTCGGCCGAAACGACGCTGACATAGTCCTTACCCGCCTGCATTCCCTTGGGCACGTTGTCCATAAATACCAGCTTTACGCCCTGGGCCGCCGCCGCCCTGTAAGCCGAGGCCGTGGCCGACGGGTCCGCCGGAATCGAGACAATGATCGAAGGTTTCTGGGTCAGCACGGTTTCGATGTCTGCGACCTGCTTTTCAGGTTTAAAACCGGCATCGGTGACGGCAATCACCTTGATATTCATCTTGGCGAACTGGTCTTTCAGGCCGGCAATCTGGGCGCGCGACCAATCGTTGCCGCTGTAGTGCAAGACGATGGCTGCAGTCGCGTTCATCGTCTTGATCTTGGCCAGCTCGGCGTCGCTGAGCTGCACCGCCGAGGCTGGAGCGGGCTTTTCGCCATTGGGGCCCAAACTCTGCACATTGTCTTTCAACGCCGCCAGCGCAGCTGCGGGATCGACCGCTACCGCGGGTGTGGAAAGGCCGATGAGCACGGCTGACAAGGCCGCAGCCAAAACGGTGGGAATAGAACGTAGCATGAATGTCTCCTTTTGTTGTTGTGATAAGTGCCTGGAGGTCCAGGCCTAGTTTTCTTGTGCCGCTTCGAAGTCTTGAAAGAACTTGCGCGTGCGCTGGGCCGCAGCCGCTGGTTCGGGCCATTCGTCAAGCTCGGTCGTAATCCAGCCTTCAAACTTCAGTGCCTCCAGCTTGGCCAGGATGGCGTGCGTGTCGAGGTCGCCCTGGTCCAGCGGGGTGAAACGGAAGGGCGTGCGCTGCCAGCCCTTCATGTGCACATAGGTGATGCGATCGAAGAACTCTTCGATCAGCGCCGGCACGTCGGCGCCACCGGCGGCCAAGTGGGCGGTATCCGGACAAAAGCCGATATCGGTCTGCGCAAAGATCTTGCGCACCTGCTCGGGGGTTTCGACGATGGTGCTCAGGTGGGGGTGGTAGTGCGCGCTGATGCCATGCTTGCGGGCAACGGCTGCGGCCTGGTTCAGCGCCGCGCCCAACAGTACATAGTCGCCTTCCCGGATACCCGCGGCGCGCTGCGCCCCGCCGCCCAACACGATGTACTTGCCGCCGACTTCGGCGGTGGCTGCAGACACGCGGTCGATGCGCGCCAGTTCCTCCTCGAGCAAATCGGGGAAGATGAAGTTGCAGCCGCTGTATGACGCCACCAGTTGCACCCCGGCCGCATCCAGCAGGCGGCGCAATTCGGTCGGCTGGTAGTCGAGCAGGTTACCGTCGAACATCTCGACGCCGTCGAAGCCGGCTTCGGCGATTTCAGTAATGGCACGCCCCATGTCGGCATAAGTGCGGTACGTCAAGCGTGTGGCCGACGTGACACCCACAGCGTCGCCCCCCATCGGGCCCCAGCAGTTAGTTTGATATCCCAGTTTCCAGCGCTTCATCAGAGATCCCTTCAATTGACAATCGGTTTAGTAAACGTTTACTTTTTGTCTCCATCTTTTGCCGTTGAGGTGCGGCTGGGCAGGAAACGTCCCGTTCGGCTTTTATTCCAGGCTACGCAACATGCAGTTTTGAAAAAAGTAATCGTTTACTTTTTTACCAAAAAGAAGAGAAGAAAATCTCTTTGATCGACCTCTGCTTGCACTTTAGGCTTCCAGCCACTGCGCAATTCCATCGGAATTGGTTGGTTGCGGAGCGTATAGTAATCGTTTACTTTTTTTTATTTAATCGGGGTTTTCCCCCATATTGCGACACCCAGCTCAAGCGTCCCGGAGCAAGGCCAGATCGACATGCGCCGCCATGGCGGCATAGCCACGGTCTTGCAGGTGCAGGTGATCGCCCGAATCAAACTCTGGCCGCAGCCGGGTTGGCGATTGCGGGTCGCGCACTGCCGCGTCGAAGTCGATGACCGCATCAAATTCACCGGCCTCGCGAATCCATGCGTTGACCTGGCCGCGCAGGCGCTCCTTTGCCGGGTCGTAGAAATAGGCAAACGGCCCGTCGCACAAGGCCCCGGCAAACGGCGTCAGGGTGGCGCCAATTACACGCAAACCATGGGCGCGGGCCCGGGCTATTAACTGGCGGTAGGCGCTGGTCAGGCTGGCCGCCGTAGGCAACGCTGCAGCCGGGTCAAGCACGCCACCCGGCCAGCCGATGTCGTTCAGGCCCAGCATCAAGACCAGCGTGTCGACACCCGGCTGCGCAAGCACATCCCGGTCGAACCGCGCCAATGCATTAACCCCCATGCCGTCGGCCAGCACGCGGCACCCCGAAATGCCTTGGTTCAGTACTGCCATGGGCGCCCCCCCCGCCGCCAGCAAACGTTCGGCCAGCACATCGGGCCAGCGCCGATTGGCATCGGGTGTCGAGCCGTCGCCATCGGCGATCGAATCGCCCAACACCACCACCGCGCGGGCACCAGCCGGAGCCTCGACCCACACCGCACCCAGGAACAGCCGTGAAGTAATGCTGACCTCAGCATTCAGCTCGGTCTGGGCAACCACATCGCCAGCGGCAATGCAGGCGGTCTGGCGGGCATCAAAATGCAGGGTCGAGGTTGGCGTAATCTCGGGTAGGTAAAGGCTGATCGACAGGCTGGCCAGCGCCGCCACGGGCCACTCCAACGGGTCACTGATAGCGATGGCTCCCGGCGGCACCACCGCGCCACGCTGGCCGTCAAAGCGCAGCGCATGGCTGGTTCCATCCACGATAGCCGCCGGGCTACGGGCCAAGGCAAGTTCAGCTGCGCCTACCACCAACGGCTGGTCACCATAGGCGTTGGACAGCACGATGCGCACCCGCTCGCCGCCAATGCTGATGCGCGCAGCCTGGCGCAGGGTTTGCTTCCAGAGCTGGCGCGGCAAGCCGATGGGCACCGGAAAGTTCGCAGGCCAGACGGGCTGTGGACTGGCGGTCCAAGTGGCCACCCAGGTGCGTTGCGAACTGGAAGCGGAATCAGGCGGCATAAGGTTGGTATTTTTGAGAGTGGAGGAGCCGGGGTGGCACGACGTTGTGACCGCTTTAACCGAACTCCAGTCAAGAATACTACGCGCGATGGAGGCTGCGGCTGCACACCCCCCACGCGCAGTTCGCCCGCTTCAGCCGCGCACCCGCGCAAACACCTTCCAGAACGCCACGTCCTGCGTGGTCGCAAAATTGATGCGCATCAGGCTGCTGGGCTGGCGGTGTGCGTGGAACAGGGCGCCGGGGGCCAGCATGTAGCCCTCGTCCAGCATGCGCTGGGCCAGGGCGTCGGTGTCCACCCCGGTATCGACCCAGCCGAACAGGCCGGCGGGCTCGGACGCAAACGTGCAGCCTGCGGCCAGCGCCAGCTGGGTGCTGCGGGTGCGGGCCTGGTCGAGGCGGGCACGCACGCCTTCGGAGTGGCGGCGCAGCTGGCCCTGGTCGATGCACCAGGCCAGGGCTTTCTCTAGCAGCGCAGGGGTGGTCAGCGTGGCCAGCAGCTTGGTGTTGGTCAGGCGGTCTACTAGCGCGGCCGGGGCGGCCAGATAACCCACGCGCCAGCCGGGGGCCAAAATTTTGGAGAAACCGCTGGCGTACAGGGTGCGCTGCAGGCCGTCCAGCACGCACAGGCGGGTGGCGTGTTCGGGGGCCAGGTGGCTGTAGGTGTCGTCCTCCACGATGTAGAAGTCGTGCGCGTTGGCCAGGGTCAGCACCCGGTGGGCGCTGCCGGGGGTCAGGCTGTAGCCGGTGGGGTTGTGCAGCACGCTCACGCTGACAAACAGCTTTGGGCTGTGCACCTCGCAGTAGCGGGCCATGACCTCCAGGTCCGGCCCATCGGCGTTGCGCGGCACCGGCAAGATCACCATGCCCATCGCCTCCAGCCGGGCGAATTCCACCGCCCAACCGGGTTCTTCCACCATCACGCAGTCGCCGGGGCGCAGCAGGGTGCGGCTGGCGATGTCCAGCGCGTGGGTGGCCCCCACGGTGGTGATGATCTGTTCGGGCGCGGCGGGGATGTGCAGGCTGAGCAGCTTTTTGGACAGGCTTTGGCGCAGACCCAGGTCGCCCGCCGGGTCGCCGTAGCGGCGCGAGAAATCGGCCGCGCCCGCCGCCACCCGGCGCACGGCTGCGGGCATGAAGCTGTTGTCCAACCAATCGGGCGGCAGCACGCCCATGCCGGGCTGGGGGGTGTCGGTGTCGCCCTGGAACATGCCGCGCATCAGGGCGGTGGCGTCGATCGGGCGGCGTGCCGGGCTTGCTATATTTTGTGTAGCTTCACGCGCATACAAATCCTGCGCTGGAGCCATTTCTCTTACATAAAATCCCCGGTGCTTGCGGGCTTCTACCAGGCCCAGCGCCAGCAGCCGGTCGTAGGCCGCCACCACGGTGGAGGCGCTGACCTGCTGCTGCTGGGCGCACTGGCGCACCGAGGGCAGGCGCGCACCGGCGGCCAGCAAGCGGCTGCGGATGCGCTCGGCAAAGTGGCTGGCCAGCTGCTCGGTGAGCGTCTGGTCGGTGGTTTTCATCAGCATGGCGGCTCCTGGGGTGTGCTGTCCTGTACTGGCAATGGCGGCAATACAGTTCACAAACTGGATGGTCAAAGTGTACTGCCAGTGTGCTGGTATTCACACTACATTGGATGCCACCATGCACACCCACACTGCCACCCTTCCCCTAACGCCCCCCTCCCACCGCAGCGCCGAACGCCGTGGCCTGTGGCTGGGCCTGTTGGGCGTAGTGATTTTTGCGCTGACCCTGCCGATGACGCGGCTGGCCGTGGGCACGCCCGCCGACCCGCAGATGTCCGGGGTGTTTGTGGCGATGGGCCGGGCGGCGTTGGCGGGCGGTTTGTCGGCCCTGTTCCTGTTTGCCACCCGCGCACCCTGGCCGCAGCGGCAGGACTGGCTGCCGCTGTTGTGCACCAGCGCGGGCGTGGTGTTTGGCTTTCCGCTGCTCACCTCTATCGCCATGCGCCATGTGGAAGCTGTGCACGCCAGCGTGATCATTGGCGTGCTGCCGCTGGCCACGGCGGTGGTGGGCGCGCTGATGCACCGCCAGCGCCCGTCCAATGGCTTTTGGCTGTGCGCCCTGCTGGGCAGCGGGATGGTGGTGGCGTTTGCCCTGCTGCATTCGGGGCAGGCCGGTCTGCACCTCCAGAGCGCCGACGGCCTGCTGCTGCTGGCCATGCTGCTGGGCGCGGTGGGCTACGGCTTTGGCGGGCGCTTGGCGCAGCGCATGCCCGGCGAGCGGGTGATTTGCTGGGTGCTGGTGTTGGCCTTGCCGGTCACCCTACCCTCCGCTTGGTGGGCGCAGCCCGAACACGCGGTGTCGGCCCACGCCTGGGCCGGTTTTGCCTACCTGGCGGTGTTTTCGCAGTGGCTGGGCTTTTTTGCCTGGTACCGGGGGCTGGCGCTGGGCGGCACGGTGCGCGTCAGCCAGGTGCAGCTGGTGCAGCCGTTTTTGAGCATGCTGTTTGCCGTGCCCCTGCTGGGCGAGACGCTGGACGCAGTGACGCTGGGCTTTGGCCTGGCCGTGATTGCCACCGTGTTCATCGGCAAGCGCATGCCCGTTCGTTGATTTTCAGGAGCCCCCATGGATACCCAACTCTTCGCCGCACTGACGCTGTTTGCCTTCGTCAGCTCCATCACCCCGGGCCCGAACAACCTGCTGCTGCTGGCCTCGGGCGTGAACCACGGCTTTCGCGCCACGCTGCCGCACATGCTGGGGATTTCGGTCGGTGTCTTTATTCTGCTGGCCTCGGTCGGCCTGGGGTTGGGCTTACTGTTTGAGCAGGTGCCGCAGCTGTATCTGCTATTGAAATGGCTAGGTGCCGCCTACCTGCTGACCCTGGCCTGGAGCGTGGCCACCGCCAGTGCCCCTCAAGATGCCGCCGCCAGCCGACCCGTCGGCTTCTGGGGCGCGGCAGGTTTCCAATGGGTCAACCCAAAGGCCTGGATCATGGCCGTGGGGGCCTTCAGCAGCTACGTGCCGTCCCACAGCAGCATCGCCCTGGTGCTGGGCACGGCCAGCTTGTTCGCCGTGGTGAACCTGCCGACCATCAGCCTATGGGCCATGTTCGGCAGCCGCCTGCGCCACGCGCTGCGCATCCCCCGCTACCGGCGCATTTTCAACGGCGTGATGGCGGTTTTACTGGTCGCGTCGCTCGCACCCATGCTGACCTAAACGACAATCCATTTCTACCCTAATTGCACAAAGTCCCCATGAGCACTCCTTCCACCCCCTGGACACTGGCCGCCCGCACCGAACGGATGAACTCGTCGGTGATCCGCGAAATCCTCAAGGTCACCGAGCGCCCCGGCATCATCAGCTTTGCGGGCGGCCTGCCCTCGCCCAAGACCTTTCCGGTGGCCGAATTTGCCGCCGCCTGCGAGAAAGTGCTGCGCGAAGACGGCAAGGGCGCGCTGCAATACGCCGCCAGCGAGGGCTACGGCCCGCTGCGTGAAATGATCGCAGCCCAACTGCCCTGGGATGTGACCCCCGACCAGGTACTGGTTACCACCGGTTCGCAGCAGGCGCTGGACCTGATCGGCAAAGTGCTGATCGACAAAGACAGCAAGGTGCTGGTCGAAACCCCCACCTACCTGGGTGCGCTGCAAGCCTTTGCGCCGATGGAACCCAAAGTGGTGGGCGTAGACTGCGACGAACACGGCGTGGACCTGGACGACCTGGCCACCAAGGCCAACGGTGCCCGCTTCCTCTACGTGCTGCCCAACTTCCAGAACCCCACCGGCCGCACCATGCTAGACGCCCGCCGCGCCGCCCTGGTGGAGCGCGCCGCCGCTCTGGGCCTGCCGCTGGTGGAAGACAACCCCTACGGCGACCTGTGGTTCGACGCCCCCCCAGCCGCGCCGCTGACCGCCCGCAACCCCGACGGCTGCATCTACATGGGCTCGTTCTCCAAGGTGCTGGCCCCCGGCCTGCGCCTGGGCTACGTGGTGGCCCCCAAGGCCATCATGCCCAAGCTACTGCAAGCCAAGCAGGCGGCCGACTTGCACAGCCCCAGCTTCAACCAGCGCATGGTGGTGGCGGTGATGCAAGACGGCTTTCTGGACCGCCATGTGCCCACCATCCGCACGCTGTACAAAGCCCAGCGCAACGCCATGCTGGCCGCCCTGACCCGCGAAATGCCCGCAGGCGTGACGTGGAACACCCCCGATGGGGGCATGTTCCTGTGGGCCCGCCTGCCCGAAGGCGTGCACGCCGTGGACCTGCTGCCCAAGGCGGTGGACCAGGGCGTGGCCTTTGTGCCCGGCACCGCCTTCTACGCCGACAACGCCGACCCGCGCACCATCCGCCTGTCGTTCGTCACCGCCAGCGTGGAGCAAATCAACATCGGCATCAAGGCCCTGGCTGACGTAATCAAGACCCTGTAATGCAGACCACCCGCCCGTTCCAGCAAGTCGACGTTTTCACCCCCACCCCCTACCAGGGCAACCCGCTGGCGGTGGTGATGGACGGCACGGCCTTAAGCGACGCGCAGATGCAGCGCTTTGCCAACTGGACCCACCTGTCGGAAACCACCTTTTTGCTCCCCCCCACCGACGCGGGCCGGGCGGCGGGCGCGGATTACCGGGTACGCATCTTCGACCCCAAAAGCGAGCTGCGCTTTGCCGGCCACCCCACGCTGGGCAGCTGCCACGCCTGGTTGCAAGCGGGCGGTCAGCCCCAGCGGCCCGGCTGGGTGGTGCAGGAATGCCAGGTGGGGCTGGTGCAGATTCGGCGAGAAACCAACGCACAGGGTGAACGCCTGCTGTTCGCTGCCCCGCCGCTCAAACGCAGCGCCCCCAGCGCCATGCTGCTGGCCCAGGTGGCCGCCGCACTGGGCCTGAAACCCCGCGACGTGGTGGCCGCGCAGATGCTGGACAACGGCCTGCCCTGGCTGGGCATCTTGCTCGACAGCCCGCAAACCGTGCTGCAGTTGGCCCCCGACCACCTGGCGCTGAAAAACACCGGCCTGGTGGTCGGCGTGGCCGGGCTGTATCCGGCGGCTGACGCGCCCCAACTGATCGCCCGCTCCAGCCGAGAGGCCCGTGCCTTTGGCCGCAGCGCGCCCGCAGAGACCAGCCCCGAGCCGCAGATGGAAGTGCGCGCTTTTGCCGCCGCCGTGGGCGTGCTGGAAGACCCCGTGACAGGCAGCCTGAACGCCAGCCTGGCCCAGTGGCTGATAGCCGACGGCTTTGCGCCGGAGCAGTACCTGGTGGCCCAAGGCACCTGCCTGGACCGCGCGGGCCGGGTCCACATCGAGCGCGATACGCACGGCCAGGTGTGGGTGGGCGGCGCATCGGTCACCTGCGTGGAGGGACGCGTGCTTTTGTAAATCGTATCGCTCCTAAAAAAATAGCTACTAGCGCAGGTACTACATGCGCTAGTAGCTATTTTTTTATGCAAACACATCCACCGTCCATCGCACCGTGCCGGTGGGCGCCAGCACCCCGCCCGGACCAAAACTCCGTTCGATGATTTGCACCTGGTGGCGCGCATGGTGTACCAGCGTGCTGGCACGGGTGCCGTAGTGCGGCGTGCAGATGAAGGCGGCAGACAGCGTGCGTTCCAGCGCCAGGCTGATGCCGGTGGCAGGCAGCTCGGCATCGGCGGCCACGCGGGTGTCGGCCAGCAGCGGCCACAGCGCGGCCTCCAGCGCCGGGGAAATGTGGGGCGCATCTGCCGCCTGGTGCGTGTGCAGGGCATCCGCCACGCCCTCGCGCAGCCGCACCAGCTTGGGCCAGGGCGTGTGGAAGTCGGCATTCGACACCGCCCACACACCGGGTGCAGGCTGGAAATGCCGCCGCTGGCGGCTCTCGAACGCCACCAACTGCTGGCCGTCAAACAGCAGCAGGTTGAAGGCGTTGAAGGCATCCGACTGCCCCGCCAACTGCTGCGCAAAGTCTTCGGCGCTGAGAGCGCTGGCCAAAAAATCCGCCACGATGCCGCCCCGCGTTGGCGCATCCGCCCGCATGGCCGCCGGGTCGCGCACATTGGTCAGCGCCGCCAGCCGCCCACTGGGCCGGTGTACGCCCATCCAGGTGCCGCCGCCCTGCACATCCTGCCCGGCCACCGTGTGGCCGTCGGCCCAGGCATGCAGCGCCGTGGTGGGCCGGGCATAGAACTCGTCGCGGTTGGCGACGATGGTCAGTGGGGCGGGGGCAGCGGGCTGCCATTGGAAGGCCAGGAGGCACATGCGGGGGCAGGACTCAGGCCAAAGACGCCGGTAGCACCAGCAAATGCGCCTTCACCGCCACCCCACGCCAGGCGGCGTGGTCGGGCAAAGGCGGCTGGGCCCGGCTGATGGCCGGCCACTGCCCGCTCTGGGCCAGCCGGGCGTTGAGCGCAATGTAGGGCCGCTGCGCCTCGGTAGCCTCGGCCGCGTTGACGATGGCGTTGACCGGGCATTCCGGCACACACACCGAGCAGTCGATGCAGCCGTCGGGGTTGATCACCAAAAAGTTCGGTCCGGCCACAAAGCAGTCCATCGGGCATACCGCCAAGCAGTCGGTGTATTTGCACTGGATGCAGGGTTCGGTGACGATGAAGGGCATGGGGGGAGGAAGCGTTAACGGCGGGGCAGCCTAGCCAGTATTGCTACTTTATTTATAGCTGCTTACGCTCTATTTTATTGCGCCAGAGGGCTAAAAGACTGTGAACTCCACAACGCCCCATCGACGGAGATAGTCGGACACAAGCATCGCCACCCCACGCCCCATTTCGCGACCGGCGCGATGCCCGGCAAAGCCGGGCCGATCCCGCTCCCGCTCCCGCTCCCGGGTCCCCATCTGTATGCGCCGAGGAGCGCAGCTTTGGGCGGAAAAGGGCTGGCGTTGTTTGAGCGCAGCGAGTTTAGCCAGACCCCGCCCAAAGCGAGCACCACAGGTTCCCCGAAGCGCCAGCGCAGGGGCGCAGACAGTTGGGGCGCCTTTCTTTTGGTTACTTTTCTTTTGCGCAAAAGAAAAGTGACTGCCCTGCCGGGGGCATAGCCCGGCCGGGGATGTACGCTCCATCAACGACGGTTCAGCCCATTAACCCGCCAAAGGGGTCGGAGCACGAATGCGGGTAAACGGACGGCACGACAACAGGCATTTCAGCGCGCAATCGTGATCCGACCCCTCTGGCTACCAGCCGCTATGCCCCGCCGAAACCTCAGCTATCCAGCCCCCCCAAACAGATGTACTTCATCTCCATAAACTCATCCAGCCCGTACTTGGAACCTTCACGCCCCAGGCCCGACTGCTTAACGCCACCAAACGGGGCTTCGGCCGTGGAGATCAAACCGGTGTTCACCCCCACCATGCCCGCCTCGATCTGCTCGGCGACGCGCATCACGCGGCCGATATCGCGGCTGTAGAAGTAGGCGGCCAGGCCGAACTCGGTGTTGTTGGCGCGTGCGATCACTTCCGTCTCGGTGTCGAACACGAAGATCGGGGCCAGCGGGCCGAAGGTTTCGTCTTGGGCGAACAGCATGTCGTCAGAAGCGCCGCCCACCACGGTGGGCTCGAAAAACAGGCCGCCCAGCGCGTGCGGCTTGCCGCCGGTCAGCACCGTGCCGCCCTTGGCAATGGCGTCGGCGATGTGCTCCTGGATTTTGGCGACAGCCTTGGCGTCAATCAGCGGGCCCTGGGTGCTGCCCGCGTCCACGCCGTTGCCCACCTTGAGCGCCTGCACCTTGGTGACCAGCTTGGCGGTAAAGGCTTGCAGCACGTCGCGTTGCACGTAGATGCGGTTCGCGCAGACGCAGGTCTGGCCGGTGTTGCGGTACTTGGAGACCATCGCGCCGTCCACTGCGGCATCCAGATCGGCATCGTCAAACACGATGAACGGCGCGTTGCCGCCCAGCTCCAGCGAAAGCTTCTTGATGGTGTCGGCCGACTGGCGCATCAGCGTGCGGCCGACTTCGGTGGAGCCGGTGAAGGTCAGCTTGCGCACGGTGGGGCTGCGCGTCATCTCGCCGCCGATCTGGCTGGCAGAGCCGGTCAGCACCGACAGCAGGCCCTTGGGCACACCGGCGCGGTCGGCCAACTCGGCAAAGGCCAGGGCCGAGTACGGGGTTTGCGTGGCGGGCTTGACCACCATCGAACACCCCGCCGCCAGCGCAGGTCCGGCCTTGCGGGCCAGCATGGCGGTGGGGAAGTTCCACGGCGTGATGGCGGCTGTGACACCGATGGGCTGCTTGATGGCCAGCAGGCGGCGGTCGCCGGTGGGGGCGGGAATGGTGTCGCCGTAGGTGCGGCGGGCCTCGTCGGCAAACCACTCGATGAACGATGCCGAGTAGACGATTTCGCCCTTGGCTTCGGCCAGCGGCTTGCCTTGCTCTGACGTGAGGATCAGGGCCAGGTCGTCCTGGTGGTGCAGCATCAGATCGTTCAGGCGGCGCAGGATGGCAGCGCGCTCTTTGCCCGGCACATTGCGCCAGGCGCGCTGGGCGACTTCGGCGGCGGCAATGGCGCGCACGGTCTCGGCTGTGCCGCACATCGGTACGGTGCCGAGTACCTCGCCGGTGGCGGGGTTGGTGACGGCGACCGTTTCACCGCTGTCGGCATCGGCCCAGACACCGGCGATGAAGGATTGTTGGCGTAAGAGGGTGGGGTCTTTGAGGGCTAGGGGCATGGGGTGGTCCTTGGGTGTCTGGTGAACCCTCACCCCGGCCCTCTCCCGCAAGCGGGAGAGGGAGGAGGTCAGGGGCCTGGTATTACCCCCTCTCCCCAGCAGGGGAGAGGGTTGGGGTGAGGGTGAATTAGGCGGTCAGCGCAGCAGCCAAAATATCCAGCCCTTCGGCCAGCACGCTGTCTTCAATCGTCAGCGGAAACAGGAAGCGAATCACATTGCCGTACACGCCGCAGGTCAGCAGCAGCAGCCCGGCTTTCTGGGCGCGCTGCACGACCAGCTTGGTGAAGTCGGCATCCGGCGTGCCGTCGGCTTGGGCGAATTCCACCGCTGCCATGCAGCCCAGGCCGCGCACGTCGCTGATCTGCGGCACGGTGGCGCGCAGGCTGTTCAGGCGGTCGGTCAGCACGGTCCCTAAGCGCTCGGCGCGGGCACAAAGCTGTTCGTCGACGATCACGTCCAGCACCGCGTGGGCCGAGGCGATGGCCAGCGGATTCCCAGCGTAGGTGCCACCCAGGCCGCCGGGGGCGGGTGCGTCCATGATCTCGGCACGACCACACACGGCGGACAAGGGCATGCCACCCGCCAGGCTCTTGGCCAACGTCATCAGGTCGGGCACCACGCTGTGGTGGTCCATCGCAAACAGCCGGCCGGTGCGGGCAAAGCCGGTCTGGATCTCATCCGCAATCAGCACGATGCCATGCTGGTCGCACAGGGCGCGCAGGGCCACCATCAGCGCGGCAGGCATCACGTAGAAGCCGCCTTCGCCCTGGATGGGTTCCAGGATGATGGCCGCGACCTGGGTGGGTTCAATGTCGGCCTTGAACAGGCTGTGGATGGCGTGCAGCGTGTCGTCCACCGTCACGCCGTGCACGTCCATCGGCGCGGGCACGTGGTAGATGCTGCCGGGGAAGGGGCCAAAGCCCACCTTGTACGGCACGACCTTGCCGGTGAGCGCCATGCCCATGAAGGTGCGGCCGTGGAAGCCCCCGGTGAGCGCAATCACGCCGGGGCGGCGGGTGTGGGCGCGGGCGATCTTGATGGCGTTTTCTACCGCTTCGGCCCCGGTGGTGAAGAAGGCGGTTTTCTTGGCGTGGCTGCCGGGGGTCAGCGCGTTCAGGCGCTCGGCCAGATGCACCGAGCTTTCATACGGGATGACCTGGTAGGCCGTGTGGGTGAAGTGGTCCAGCTGCGCGCGGATGGCAGCCACGATGCGCGGATGGCGGTGGCCGGTGTTGAGCACGGCGATACCGGCCGCAAAGTCGATGTAACGGCGGCCTTCCACATCCCAGATTTCCGCATTCAGCGCCCGCTCGGCGTAGAGGGGGAAACCAATGCCCACGCCACGCGGGGCGGCGGCGGCGCGGCGCTGGTCGAGCTGGGCGTTGGTGGGGATGGCGGATTGGGTGACGGCAGAAGGGGCAACAGCGGTGTTCATGGGCATCCTTTGAAAGTAGCCAAAGTTTAGGATTAGTTTGGCCCTACAAATAGAACCAATTACAGTTAGTTGATGGAACCAATCCGCGCACCTGAAACCCTGCCCGACTTCGTGCAGCGGCAGTTTGACACCGCCAGCCCGCACAGCAGCCACCGCCAGCTCTACGGCATCTTGCAGCGCGGCATCCGCAGCGCCGTGCTGGCCGCAGGCACCCGGCTGCCGCCCAGCCGGGTGCTGGCACAGGCGCTGGGCATCGCCCGCAACACGGTGGTGCATGTGTACGAGCAACTGGCGCTGGAAGGCTATGTGCAGGCGGGCGTGGGCCGGGGCACGTTTGTGGCCGCCGTGGGGCCGCCTTTAGCCAAAGCCCAAGCCAGCACCGCACCGCGCCCATCCCGCACGGCATTGCTGTCACGCCGGGGCAGCCAACTGGTGCGTGAAGCCGGGGCGGCCCCGCAGCAATGGGGCGCGTTCACCCCCGGCGTGCCCGAGGTGCGCCTGTTTCCCACGGCGCTGTGGAGCCGCCTGCAAGCCCGCGTGGCGCGCCAGCAAACCCCGGCGCAACTCACCTACGCGACAGGGCCGGGCGATGCGGGCCTGCGCCAGGCCGTGTCCGACTATTTGCAGGGCACGCGCGGCGTGGTGTGCACGCCCGAGCAAGTGGTCATCACCAGCGGCACCCAGCAGTCGCTGCACCTGGTGGCCCAGTTGCTCACCGACCCCGGCGACCAGGTCTGGCTGGAAGACCCCGGCTACTGGGGCGCACGCAGCGTGTTCCGCGCCCACGGGCTAGACCTGCAACCCATAGCGCTGGACAGTGAAGGCATGGCCCCCAGCCCGGCCCAGTTGCGCCAGCCCCCCCGGCTGATGTTCCTGTCGCCCTCGCACCAGTACCCGCTGGGCGCGCTGATGGGCCACAGCCGCCGCCAGCAGTTGCTGGACTACGCCGCAGTGCATGGCGTGTGGCTGGTGGAGGACGACTACGACAGCGAATTCCGCTACGCCAGCCGCCCCCTGCCCGCCCTGCAAGGCCTGGACACCCAAGGCCGGGTGGTCTACCTGGGCACGTTTTCCAAAACCCTGTACCCCGCCCTGCGCATCGCCTACCTGGTGCTGCCGCCTGATTTGGTGGACGGCTTTGCCCGCGCACTGAACGAGCTGTTCCGCGAGGGCCAAACGGTGCAGCAGGCGGTGCTGGCGCAGTTCCTCAACGGCGGCCACTACGCCAGCCACATCCGCCGCATGCGCGCCGTCTACAGCGCCCGCCACGACGCGCTGATCCACGCCATCGGGCAAGAATTCGGCAGCCAGCTGCCCATCTTGGGCGGCGATGCGGGCCTGCATTTGGTGCTGGGCCTACCGCCGCACATCGACGATGCCGCCGTCGCCCAAGCCGCTCTGCGCGCAGGCATCAGCACCCGGCCCCTGTCGCTGTACCACCTGCGGCAACCGGCGGCGACCAAAGGACTGCTGCTGGGCTATGGCGCGGTGGCGGAGGAGGAGATAGGCACCAGCTTTGCGCGGCTGGCGCAGGTGGTGCGGGGGTTTTTGTAGGGGTCGCTCGGTGGGGTCAGCCCAGTGGGGTCGGATCACGATTGCGCGCTGAAAAGTGGGTTTCGTGTCGCCCGATGACCCGCATTCGTGCTCCGACCCCTCTGGGCGGTTTGGCGGTAGCAGCGGTGCAAGGTTGCACGGCGATACCCGGCCGGGAGTTGCGCCCGGCGGTGCAGTCACTTTTCTTTTCCGCAATCAATGCGTAACCATCGATGCGTCGCCCCAACTGTCTGCGCCCTCCGCTCCGCTACGGGAACCTGCGGTGCGCGCTTTGTGCGGGATCGGCCCGGCTACGCCGTGCATCGCGCCTATGGCGCGAATGTCAACCTGCGAAATACAGCGCTACCCGGTCACTGGTCCAGGTGGCTACGCCGGTACCAAAGAAATCGGCATCCTCTGTCCAAACCGGACAGCCGATGGCCAAAGCACACGCCAGCACCGGCCAATCATCGGCATCGCGCCGGGCAATCCGCTGCATGGCGGGTTGCTTGAAGCTGGCGTATTGATCCAAGTCCATGCACTGCACGATGGGTTCCAAGCCATCCAAAACGCGCATGGCCATAGCGCTGTCCACGCCACGCTTCTCCAGCAACGCAGGCAGGTACTTGCGGGCATCGGCATAGGCTACATCGGGGGCGAAGAATTGCACCGTAGAGGCGTTTTCAAGGATCAATTGCCGGGCCCGTGTACCCAGCACCGCACGCACCAGAATGTTCGCATCCAACACGATGGCCTGCACGCTTACACCGCAGTGGTTTTGGGAGTTTTCAAGGCGCGTTCCCGAACATTTTTACGCGCCGCTTTGAAATCTGCGACCACCGCATCCGCATCCACGCCTTTGGCGGCGAGTATCTGGTCCAGCGCTTTGCTGGCAGTTTTGAGCGCAGCCAGATCGGCATCGCCGTGGGCCAGAGTAGGAATGAAATAGCCCACGGTTTGCCCGTGCCGGGTCACCGCCACCGGCGTGCTGGAGGCGATGTACTCGGCCAAATCCGCCCGAAACTCGCGGATGCCGACTTTGCTGGTTTCCATGGGTGGCCTTTAGAACTGTGGATAAATGTGTACACATTTTACGGTTTCGAGCGCATCGACGCAACACGCACTCCACGTCTGGTACAACCACTTTAGTAGCCAATTGGCTACAATTTTCAGTGCGCAATCAATATGGCAAAGGAGCTGTAATGGACAAACCCACCACCCGGCCTTTCGATGTGGCCAACTACCTTGGCAATGGTGAAGATGTCGCCGAGTACATACGCCAAGTGCTGGAAGACGGTGACCCCGCAGAGCTGGGGGCCGCATTGGGGGCCATCGCCCGCGCCCGTGGCATGGCGCAGTTGGCCAAAGACACAGGCTTGTCCCGCGAAAGCCTGTACAAAAGCCTGTCGGGTGAGCGGGCACCCAGTACCGATACGCTGTTCAAAGTGCTGCGGGCCTTGGGGTTCAAATTGTCCGTGGAAGTGGCGACTCCGGGTTAAGAACGCATCCAGCGCACCCACGGGTGTGAGTCCAGTGGGGTCGGATCACGATTGCGCGCTGAAAAGTGGGTTTCGTATCACGCCATTACCCGCATTCGTGCTCCGACCCCTCTGGGCGGTTTGGCGGTAGCAGCGGTGCAGGGTTGCGCAGTAGTCCCCGGCCGGAAGTTGCGCCTAGCCAGCGGCGGCGGTGGCCTCCACTGCTACGTGGATCACCACAAACCTCCATCAAAATATTTAAGAAAAAAGCGCTTCCAGCGCATATTCAACCTGCGTAAGCAGCTACTGAAAGAAGAGCATTTAATGCCTTCGCCTTTTGAAGGAAAGATGCCGGTGCGTGGAGAATCGCAAGGCTTCACCGGGCTATAGTGGGTTATCTATTTACTGCGGGATTTGTCGGAGTTTTTATACCTGTATAAAAACTGACTCGCCCTAAAAATAAGCAGTCTGCAAGCCAATTTCAGGAAATTTCGATGAGTGATTTAAACCTTAGTAGCCGATTTAAAACTCAGGGTTTGCCATGTTCATCACGTTGAATTAAAACGCTTACCACTATGGCTGACATCTATACAGAGCTCCTCAAAGGAGTGTTTACTCTCGGTGCCGTCGCCCTGGGATCAATGGTCGCGCTTCGCGTCTACTTTCGGCAAAAGGAATATGAACTTACGAAGCAGCGCTACCTTGAGCAAGGTATTGATGTTGTTGCTTCTGAGCTAGAAGGCGGATTAGGTATCGTAAGCCACAACTACGCTCGCAGCCTCCAACTCTGCAAGTTCTATCGAGATTCAGGCCCAAATCTCGACCTCAAAGAACTTGAACGAGGGTTCCTTGAGCTAAACAGCTCAAAGTTTCACCAGATCGCGCATCACCGCGTGAGTTCTCTTCTTCAGAATCAGGTTGTATGGGAGTCCTTCCAATCGGCCATGGCTCATGTAACAACAGCAAACTCGGTAATCACACATGAGATTCCCGAAGCCATCAGACGCTTCTTGAAAGATCCGAATCGTTTCAATGACCGAAAGAAGCTGTCAGAAGACATGGTCAAGGAACTGCAAAAGACGCACGACCAAGGAGCCAAGTATGCAAACCTCATTCGCGAGCTCCATGCCCTTTCACTTCTTCTTGAGGCCGAACCCCTTAACCTCAAGGCCATTGCGAAGTTCAGTTCCACGTCAGAAGCAAGTTTGCTGGTTGCGCGGCTTCGCTCGACGTTTCCAGTTCAAACCGAGAGTTCGTAACCGAGCGGTCTAACCCATCTCGTTATACATAAGTCTGAAAATCTATACAAATCAACAAATTACGACACCGATTGATTTTTTCAGACCTGAACCACCATCTATAAAAATCAAGGACTTACGAGCATCCATCGCTCATTGCCGTCGATGCGAGCGGACTTATGTATAACGAGATGGGTCTAACCCTTCAATCGCGATGACTTGCACTTGCACGCCGGGACACACTTCTCATCTCAAGCTTTAGCCGTCGCAGTCAGCAATATCGACCTAAGACATCTCACTGATCTTTCACATGCTATCCATACGAACCGCTTTGCTCTCCTGCGCGAGCATGATCACCTCTTTGGCATTTGCTCAACTCCCTGGACCCTTGCGCGACTTGCGCTGGGAAGCGCCAGAAGCCGAGGTAATACGTAAGCTTCCTCGCCCCACCCTGCGAAATGATTGCGCCGGCATCCGTGCGGTCTTTGCTTCAAAACTTGGTCATGCTTGTGACTCACCGTACCTTGAAAAGTACGAGGTCCTAGGGGTTGCATTCAAGCTAGATGTGTCACTTTCCGCCGGAAAGCGCCAACTAGTTGGCGTTGGCTTGTTTTACTCCGGGCCGTCATCAACTCGCGACCTATCCGACAATGCCGAGGCCGTCTGGGATAAGAAAACACGGGCCTTGGCACTAGAGCTTTCATCAAAATATGGGAGTTCAGTGAACTCGGAAGAGGCACGGTCTGAATTTGCAGTCGTCCGTATTTACTACTGGCGAAATAAGGACACAAAAATCAGATATACATCGACGATTCGCAGCATCAATTCAAGCACGCCCGAAGAAGAACACAGCATCAACTACAACCCAACTGGGGTAAGCAGTAACTCACAGCTCTAGGCTAGATCAGTGACGGCTACCGTTGTACGCGATGGCAAATTTCGCCTTTTCTTCTTTTCACGAGAAGAGACGCGCATTCACATCCATGTCACACACCCTGACGGAGAGGCGAAATTTTGGTTGACACCCAGTGTTCTACTGGCCGACCACACGGGCTTGTCTGGGCGGCAGTTGCGTGAGGCCCAAACCATTGTCGAAGCACACATTCAGGAGATTCAGCATGCATGGAACCACCACTTCGGTAGCTGAAGTTACCCACGTTTCAAAAAATGGCTTCTGGGTCCTGCTGAATGCCGAGGAGTTGCTGGTGCCGTTCGAGCACTTTCCCTGGTTCAAAAAGGCGACGATTGAGCAACTGACGGACGTGGAGTGGCCTTCTCTGAACCACTTGTATTGGCCTCAACTGGATGCCGATCTATCGGTTACGTCGATTCGCGATCCGCTGGCGTTTCCATTGGTATCGAAGGCCGCACGCTGACAGCGTCTAGGCGAACCCCCCAACCCCCGCGCCGCCTCCCGCACCCCCACCGTCAACCGCTGCGCCACCACCGGCTCCCGCTCCCAATGGTGCCAATACAGCGCCACCTCCACCGCACTGCCCGGCAACACCTCCTCCAGCGGCAGCCGCCCTTCCCGCCGCGCCAGGAACTGGTCGGGCACCATGCCCCAGCCCATGCCGTGCTCCAGTGCGCTTTCATATGCATCGACCGCAGGCACGAAATGCCGGGGGTATTGCGGCGCGCTGAGGGCGAAGTGCTGGGCTAGAAACGCGTCTTGCAGACCGTCTTTGCGGTCGAAGATGATGGCGGGGATGGCCAGCAATTGGTGCACCGACACCGCGCCCCCCGGGGTGCGGCACTGCGCGGCCAAAGCGGGCGCGGCGACGCAGCGGTAGCGCATGACGCCCAGCGGTTCGGCCAGGCAGCCGCGCATGGGCTGGGCCAGGGTGCTGACGCAGCCGACCACGTCGCCGTTTTTGAGGGCATCGTGGGTGTGGTCCTGATCGTCAATCACCACGTCCAGCAGCAAGCGGTGCTGTGCCACGCAGGCGGCCACGCCGGGCAGGAACCAGCTGGCCAGGGAGTCGGCGTTGATGGCTACGCCCAGGGTTTGCCAAGCGCTGGCCACCCCCTTTGCGCGGGGCATGGCCCCCAGCAGATCGGACTCCATCAGGCGCAGCTGCTTGATGTGGGCCAGCAGCGCCTGCCCAGCCGGGGTGGCACGCACGGTTTTGCCGCGCACCAGCAGGCGCTGGCCCAAAGCGGCCTCCAAGCCTTTGATGCGCAGGGATACCGCTGCCAGGGTGAGGTTCAGCGCCTGGGCGGCCGGGCCGAAGCCGCCGTGTTCGAGCACGGCGGCCAGGGCTTCGAGTTGACGGGCATCTAACAAAGGCTCACCCCCAGGCTGCGCTTCGCTTCGCCACCCCCCTTGCAGGGGGCGATACCAGTGGCCTGGCAAAGCCAGTTCCACGGTATCCCTGGGGCGGCGCGTTCTGCCTGTGACTGGCGGTCGGATCACTGAAAAATGCAGTCATATCACTCAATTAATTTTTACGTGATGCAAGTTTAATTTAGTTGGGTTTAAGCAATTGCCAAACTGCCCGACACTGCGGGCCATTCCTTTTCAAGCGCCCGCCATGTCCAGCCTCTTCCTTACCCCTGCATTCAGCGCCGGTTTATTGCTCAGCCTGTCGCTGATCGTGGCCATTGGCCCGCAAAACGCCCACGTGCTGCGCATGGGGCTGCGCGGCCAGCATGTGGGCTTGACGGTGGCGGTGAGCATTGCGTCGGACGTGGCGCTGATCGCGCTGGGGGTGCTGGGGCTGGCGCAGTTGGGCGGCCTGCCGCGCGGGGTGCAGGCGGCGATGGTGTGCGGGGGCGTGGTGTTTTTGCTGGTCTACGGCTGGAAGGCCTGGGGGCGCTTTCGCGCTGGGTCGGCAGCGCACCAGGCCGTGGGCGAGCCGGTGGCGGCCATGAGCCGCCAGCAGGCGGTGGGCGCGGCGTTGGCCGTGGCGTGGCTGAACCCGCACGCGCTGGTGGAGACGCTGGTGCTGATCGGCACGGCCTCGCTGGCCTGGGGCACGCCGGGCAACACCTTCTTCGGCCTGGGCGCGGCCACCGGGTCTACCGTGTGGTTTGCGGGTCTGGGGGTGAGCGCCTTGTGGCTGGGGCAGCGCTTGCAGTCCCCGGCCCTGTGGCGGGCGCTGGATGGGCTGGTGGCGCTGATGATGTGGGGCACGGCGGGGATGCTGGCCTACGGCTTGCTGTAAGCAAGCGCTCTCATTTTTAACATCAAAAATAGGAGCTACTAGCGCATATTAAATATGCGCTAGAGGGTCTTTTTATGCTTTAAAAAAGACCTTAAATTCTCAACCCAAGTCCGGCCTGTCCACCAGCGTGGACAGCGGCAAATCGGCAATCTCTTGCAGCAGCAACGCCAGTTGCTGGCCCGAGGCATCGACCAAGGCCTGGCCTTTTTCCACGGTGGCGGCAGCCGCATTGCCCGCCGCGCCCGTGGGGTTGTAGTCCTGCATCTGCCAGCCCAGCTTGGCGCTTTTGCCGTTGCCCAGGATGGGGTACTTGGCGGCGCGGTCTTGCGAGGTGGATGGGAAATCGCGGGCCTGCTCCATGCGCACCCATTGCGGGCGCAGGGCCAGCATCATCGAGGTTTCGGTATCGCCCGCGTGGATGCCGAAGCGGTGTTCTTCGGGGCTGAACAAGTCGTTCGCAGCGCCCAGCGGCAGGTTGAACCAGCTGGCGCTGTAGACCAGCAGGCCATGCTCGGTGCGCAGGGTGCGGGCCACGATGTCCATCAGGCTGACCTGGCCGCCGTGGGCGTTAAAAATCAACAGCTTTTTGACCCCGCTGCGGGCCACACAGGCACCCAGCTCGGTCCAGACGCGGATCAGGGTTTCGCTGGACAGGGTGAGCGTACCGGGGAAGCGCACATGTTCGGGGCTGAAGCCGACCTGCTGGGTGGGCAGCACCAGTACCGACGCATCGGCAGGCAGGTGCGGCAGCGCGGCATGGATAACGCCATCGACCAGGGTGGTGTCCACGCTCAGCGGCAGGTGCGGGCCGTGTTGCTCGGTGGCGGCCACGGGCAGTACGGCGACGGTGCGGGCCGGGTCGAGCTGCGCGAAGTCGCGGGTGGTGAGGTCGGCCCAGAAGTGAGATTGAACGTGCATGGGGCGAATTTCACCACAGGCTTTGGCAGAACTCCATCACGCGTGGGTCCATGTCGTGCAGCAGCGCCCACACGGCCACCCCCACCAGCGATGCGCCGGCCAAGCGCATGCCCCAATCTTTACGCTGGGGGCTGCGCCAGGCTTGCAGGCGCAGCCAGAGCCACGGCCCGGCCACCAGGGTGATGCTGCTGCCCAGGGCAAACAAGGCCATGCACAACGCACCGTCCAGCGGGCCGCCGCTGAGGGATGCGACCAGCAGGGCCGAGTACAGCAAACCGCAGGGCATGAGCGCCCAGGCGGCCCCGGCCACAAACACCCACGAGCGACCGGCCAGGCGGGGCCGCAGCTTGGCCCACAGCGTGCTGCCCAGGCCATCGACCCACAGGGGTTGCCGCGCCAGCACCAGCAGCGTGCCGCCCCAGACCAGCACGGCCACGTGGAACAGCGTCCACACCGGGCGCAGCGCAGCGGCGGGGGCAGTGAGCCAGGCCAGGGTGTTGACGGTGGCGGCGGCCAAGGCGCCCGCCAGCGTGTAGCCCAGCAGGCGACCGGCTTGCAGTTGCAGCATGCCTTGGCGGGCCCCGGCCACCCGTACCACGCCGGTGCAGGCTGCGCCACACATGGCGGCGCAGTGCGGGCCACCGGCCAGGCCCATGAGCAGGGCGGTCCAGGCTAGGGTGGTGGACATGGGGTCAGGCCCTCACACCGGCCCTGTCTTTCTCCCGCAAGCGGGAGAGGGAGTAAGGCAGGACATCCGGCCCCCACCCCGACCCTCCCCTTGCGGGGGAGGGAGGAATATCGGGGTGAAATAAACGCCCCGGTCTTACCCAAGGCAAGCGCAGCGATGCCCCTTCGCAGAACACCGCAGAACTGGCTTTGCCAGGCTGCTGGTGTTGCCCCCTGCAAGGGGGGTGGCGAAAGATGCGAAGCACTGTAGCCTGGGGGTGAGTCAAATAACACGCGAAAACCGGGCGCGGTTGTGGTCGGCTTGCAGGTAGCGGTCGAACACCATAGCCACGGCGCGCACGAAGAACCAGCCGGTGGCGGTGACCTGGATGCTGGTGCCATCTACGCTGACCATGCCGGCCTGCACCAGCGGCTGCAAGGCCTGTAGCTCGGCGGCGAAGGTGGCTTTGAAGTCCACCAAATAGGCCAGTTCGATGGATTCAAACTGCACTGCGCCCTGGCACATCAGGGCCATGATGGTGGCGCGGCGCACCAGGTCGTCGCGGTTCAGGGCCAGGCCGCGCACCACGGGGAGCTGGCCCTGGTCGATCTTGTCGCAGTACTCCTCCAGGGTTTTGGCGTTCTGGCTGTAGGTGGGGCCGATGCGGCCAATGGCCGACACGCCCAGGCCCACCAGGTCGCAGTCGGGCTGGGTGCTGTAGCCCTGGAAGTTGCGGTGCAGCCGCCCCTGGCGCTTGGCCACGGCCAGGGTGTCGCCCGGCAGGGCGAAGTGGTCCATGCCCACGTACACGTAGCCCGCACCGATGAGCACATCCAGCGCCTGCGACAGCATGGCCAGTTTGTCGGCGGCGCTGGGCAGGTCGGCGGACAAGATGCGGCGCTGCGGCTTGAAGCGCTGGGGCAGGTGGGCGTAGGCGTAGAGGGCGATGCGGTCGGGGCGCAGCTGCACTATCTGCGCCAGGGTGCGGGCAAACGAGGTGGGGGTTTGGCGCGGCAGGCCGTAGATCAGGTCGGTGTTGAT
Source organism: Rhodoferax sp. LB1P47 (assembly GCF_056521445.1). Lineage (NCBI taxonomy): Bacteria > Pseudomonadati > Pseudomonadota > Betaproteobacteria > Burkholderiales > Comamonadaceae > Rhodoferax > Rhodoferax sp. LB1P47. The sequence goes on from NZ_JBWMAU010000010.1 coordinate 116,190, forward strand.
GGACCCAAAGCCCAGCCTGCGTGCATCCGCCACCAACCCAAATACATCCTCGGCGGGCTGCACGCGGTGCACGGCTTTTTGCACATCGGCATCGAAATCTTGCACGCCAAAGCTCAGGCGGTTGAAGCCCAGCGCCGCCAGGGTGGCCAGCCGGGTGGGGTCTACGGTGCGGGGATCGACCTCGATGGCGTATTCGCCGCCAGGGGCCAGGCTGAAATGCTGGCGCAGCAGGGCCATGAGCTGGGCCAGCTCGGCATCGCTCAAAAACGTAGGGCTGCCGCCGCCCAGGTGCAGCTGGCTAACCGCCCGGCCTGCGCCCAGCTGGGCGGTGTGCAGGACTATTTCGCGCTCCAGGTAATGCAGGTACTGCGCGCCGCGCTCGTGGCGTTTGGTAATGATTTTGTTGCAGGCGCAGTAGTAGCACAGCGATTCGCAAAACGGAATGTGGACGTAGAGCGACAGCGGCAGCGCGGTGGCGGTGTCTCGGCGCAGGCGCAGGGCGCGGGCGTAGTCGTCGCCGGTGAAGGCCTCCACAAACCGGTCGGCGGTGGGGTACGAGGTGTAGCGCGGCCCCGGCACGTCGTAGCGCTGTAAGAGTTCGGCAGAAATAGGCTCAGGCGTGGTGCGGATCATGGGCTGGAATGTGCCGCGAAGTCTGTTTCGCATCCTTGACGTGGATCAAGACCGTTGCAGATCGTTATGCAGACAATGGCTGCTTATAAAAAGTCCATACTGTGCGCATGAACCCATCTGCCATCAAAGTCGCCTGCTCGAACTGCAATCTGCGCGAGCTGTGCATGCCGCTGGGCCTGAACCAGGACGAGCTGGACCGCATCGACGGCCTGGTGGCCGTGCGCCGCAAGGTCAAACGCGGGGCCACGCTGTTCCGCAACGGCGAGGCGTTTACCGCGCTGTACGCCATCCGCACCGGGTTTTTCAAAACCTCCATCACCACCGAAGACGGGCGTGACCAGGTCACCGGCTTCCAGATGGCGGGCGAGATCATCGGGTTGGACGGCATCGTCCACGAGCAGCACACCTGCGACGCGGTGGCGCTGGAGGATGCCGAGGTCTGCGAGATGCCGTTTAACCGCATCGAAGAGCTGTCGCGCGAGGTCAACGCCTTGCAGCGCCATGTGCACAAAATCATGAGCCGCGAGATCGTGCGCGAGCACGGCGTGATGCTGCTGCTGGGCAGCATGCGGGCCGAAGAGCGGCTGGCGGCCTTTTTGCTGAACCTGGTGCAACGCCTGCATGCGCGTGGCTTCTCGCCGCTGGAGCTGGTACTGCGCATGACGCGCGAAGAAATCGGCAGCTACCTGGGCCTGAAGCTGGAGACGGTGAGCCGCACCTTCAGCAAATTTGCCGAGGACGGGATGGTGGAAGTCAAACAGCGCCACATCCGCATCCTGGATACCGATGCTTTAAAGCGCATCGTCAACCCCCAAGTCTGCATGTAAATAGGCTCACCCCCAGGCTACACACTGCCCCGGAATCGGCCCTTTGGGCCGAGAACGCATGTTTTCGCCAACCCCCCTTGCAGGGGGCAACACCAGCAGCCCAGCAAAGCCGGTTTTGCGGTGTTTTTGGTGGGCGTGCGTTCTGCCTTTAGGCATTGTTTTCACTATTTCGTTGGTACTGCGCCTGCGGGCGTGGCGGCGTGGTTGCGGCCCTGCATGGCGGGGGCCAGCGAACCCTGCTGGGCCAGGGTTTTGTTGATGTTCAAACCCTGGCGGTAATAGTCTTGCGCCAGCACCGGGTCTTGCTGGCTGAAGGCGATCCAGGCGGTGACCAACCCGGCCACCACCACGATCAGCGGGCCAGAGATGACCAGCCACACGTGGCCGAATTTCCACCAGGGTTGCGCGACAGACAGGCCCCCACCCCAACCCTCCCCCGGGGGGGGAGGGGGCATATTCGGGCCCCGTGTTACTCCCTCCCCCCCCGGGGGAGGGTTGGGGTGGGGGCGAGTGGGCGTGAACGGTGTGGACATAGGGCGGCCTTTATCGGGGGACGATGAACGTCGATTTTTCAGAAACGCGGTGTTGGCCGTCGGCGGTCTGGATGTCGAACACCACCGGGTGCGAACCCGGCGTGGCCGAACCGTAGGGGATGTGCAGCCGCACCGCCACCCAGCGCGACTGCACCGCACCCACCTCCACCACCGGGTCAGATGCCACGGCCAGCCCGGCCAGCCCGTGGGCGGCCAGGGTGTAGCGCTGGGGCGACTCGGTGGCGTTCATCACTTGCAGGCGGTAGACGTTCTCCAGCTGGCCCCCAGCCACAATGCGTGACAAGGCGGCGCGGTCGCGCACCACGTCTACTTTCAGCGGCGTGCGCATCGCCAGGCTGAAGCCCAGGCACAAGATCAGCGTCCACAGCAGCACGGTGTAGACCAGCACCCGAGGCCGCAGCACGCGGCGCAGCATCTGGCGGGCCGTCCAGCCCCCCTGGATGCCGTTCTGGGTGGCAAAGCGCACCAGCCCCCGGGCGTAGCCCATTTTGTCCATCACCCCATCGCACACGTCCACGCAGGCGGCGCAGTTGATGCACTCGTATTGCAGGCCCTGGCGGATGTCGATGCCGGTGGGGCAGACCTGCACGCACAGGGTGCAGTCCACACACGAGCCCAGGCCCAGCGTGGCAGGGTCGGCCTTGCGCGAGCGGGCCCCGCGCGGTTCGCCCCGGGCGGTGTCGTAGCTGACGATGAGCGTGTCCTTGTCGAACATGGCGCTCTGGAAGCGGGCGTAGGGGCACATGTATTTGCACACCTGCTCGCGCATGAAGCCTGCGTTGCCGTAGGTGGCGGCGCTGTAGAACAAGCCCCAAAAGACCTCCCACGAGCCAAAGCTCAGGTCCAGCGACTCTTGCAGCAGCGCATACGTGGGCGTGAAGTACGACACAAAGGTAAAGCCGGTCCACAGCGACAGCAGCATCCACACCGCGTGCTTGGCCCACTTTTTCCCCAGCTTGGCGGTAGACAAAGGGCCACCGTCCAGCCGCATGCGGGCGCTGCGGTCGCCCTCGATGCGGCGCTCGATCCACATAAAAATTTCGCTGTACACGGTTTGCGGGCAGGCAAAGCCACACCACAGCCGCCCGGCCACGGCGGTGAACAAAAACAGCGACAGGGCCGACACCACCAGCAAGCCGGTGAGGTAGATGAAATCCTGCGGGTACAGCACCAGCCCAAACAGGTAAAAGCGCCGCGCCGCCAGGTCCAGCAGCACCGCCTGGCGCTCGCCGTATTGCAGCCACGGCAGGCCGTAGAACACCAACTGCGTGAGGAACACCATGCCCCAGCGCCAGCGGGCAAACAGGCCCTGCACCGAGCGTGGATAGATCTTGGGCTGGGCCGCATACAGCGACACCAGCTCGCCCTCGGCAGGGATGATGGGGATGGTTTTACGGGGCTGCATGGACGGAAGGCATGGTGGGTATAGCGGGAGTAAGGCAGGACATCCGGCCCCCACCCCAGCCCTCCCCCAGAGGGGGAGGGAGAAGATGCATTACCCCCTCCCTCTTCGGGGGAGGGCTGGGGTGGGGGCGGGCAGCCACCAACAATGTATGCATACGTGAACCCAACTACGGGGTCGCTTTATTCGACAAGCCCCACACATAACTCGTCAACACGTGGATCTGCGCCTCGGTCAGCTTGCCCTGCTGGGCGGGCATCTGGTTGGTTTTGCCGTTGTTGACCATCGCGATAATGGCGGCCTCGCCCCAGCCGTGCAGCCAGGTGTCGTCGGCCAGATTGGGTGCGCCCAGGGCCGGGTTGCCCTTGCCGCCCACGCCGTGGCAGGCGGCGCACACGCCAAACTTGGACTTGCCCAGGGCGGCACGCAGCGAGTCGTGCGGACTGCCGGACAGGCTGAGCACGTAGTTGGCCACGTTCTTCACATCGTCCGGCGTGCCCACGGCAGCGGCCATCGGCGGCATCTGGCCGATGCGGCCCTGGTGCAGGGTTTCGGCAATTTTCTCCGGGCTGCCGCCGTACAGCCAGTCGCCGTCGGCCAGATTGGGAAAGCCCTTGCTGCCGCGTGCGTCCGAGCCGTGGCACTGGGCGCAGTTGTTCATGAACAGGCGTTCGCCCACCCCCATGGCCTGCGCGTTGCCCGCCAGCTTCTCCGGCGGCAAGGCGGTGAAGTTGGCGTATAGCGGCTCCAGCGCCTGGTTGGCCTGGACCACCTCGCCCTCATATTCGCCCACCTGGGTCCAGCCCAGCGTGCCTTTGTAGCTGCCCAGGCCGGGGTAGACCACCAGGTAGCCGATGGAGAACAGCACCGTCAAAATGAACAAGCCCACCCACCAAATGGGCAGCGGGTTGTTCATCTCGCGCAGGTCGCCATCCCACACGTGGCCGGTGGTGTTGTCGGCCTGGAACGGCACTTTTTTGCGTGCCGTAACCCACAGCAGCAACAGGCAGGCGGCAATGCTGACGATAGAGACGGCGGTAATAAAAACCGACCAAAAGTCGCTGGTGAAATCACTCATAAAAATTCCTCGTGGGCTCAGTCTTGCTGGAAGGGCAGCTGCGCCGCTTCCTCAAACTGCGCTTTATTGCGGCGCGAAAACGCCCAGACCCAGATACCGATAAAGGTGACGAAGCTGCAAACAGTGGCGATAACGCGCAAGGTGGTGACATCCATAAAAGGCTTTCTGCATCAAGGGGCGCTGGCGGGTGCAGCGGGGGCTGGCGCGGCCTGCAAGGCAAGCTGGTCGGACAAAGCCCGGCCCAGCACTTGCAGGTAGGCGATCAGCGCGTCTTGCTCGGTCTTGCCTTGCACGGCGGCGGCACCAGCGGCAATTTCGGCATCGGTGTAGGGCACGCCCACGCTGCGCAAGGCCTTCATGCGGGGCGCTACCACGGCCGGATCGACGATGGCTTTTTCCAGCCAGGCGTAGGCGGGCATGTTGGACTCGGGCACCACGTCACGCGGGTTGTTCAGGTGGATGCGGTGCCACTCGTCGCTGTACTTGCCGCCCACGCGGTGCAGGTCCGGCCCGGTGCGCTTGCTGCCCCACTGGAACGGGTGGTCGTAAACAAATTCACCGGCTACCGAGTAGTGGCCGTAGCGCAGCGTTTCGGCGCGGAACGGGCGGATCATCTGCGAATGGCAGTTGTAGCAGCCCTCGCGCAGATAAATGTCGCGGCCTAGCAGTTGCAGCGGGGTGTAGGGCTTGAGGCCGGTCACGGCTTCAGTGGTGGACTTCTGGAAGAACAGCGGCACGATCTCCACCAGCCCGCCCACGGCGACCACCAGCAAGATCAGCACGATCATCAAAAAGTTATTCGTCTCGATCTTTTCGTGCGAGAAAAACGCAATCGGTTTGTTGTTGTCAGCCATGTTCTGCTCCTCAAGCGTGGGCGGGTTGGAACGACGGCACAGGCACCAGCACCGAGCGCCCGGAGACCGCCGTCATCCACACGTTCCAGGCCATCACCAGCATGCCGCCCAGGTACAGCAGGCCACCCACCATGCGCACCACATAAAACGGGAAAGTGGCCTTGACGCTCTCCACAAAGGTGTAGGTCAGGGTGCCGTCGGTGTTCACCGCGCCCCACATCAGGCCCTGCATGACCCCGGCAATCCACATCGCGGCGATGTAGAAAACCACGCCAATCGTGGCCATCCAGAAGTGCAACTCAATCGCCTTGATGCTGTACATGGTCTTGCCACCAAACATGCGCGGAATCAGGTAGTACAGCGAACCCATGGTCACAAAACCCACCCAGCCCAAAGCGCCAGAATGCACGTGGCCGACCGTCCAATCGGTGTAGTGGCTGAGCGCGTTGACGGTCTTGATGGCCATCATCGGGCCCTCAAACGTGCTCATGCCGTAGAAGGACAGCGAGACGATCAAAAAGCGCAGGATCGGGTCGTCGCGCAGCTTGTGCCAGGCGCCTGAGAGCGTCATCACGCCGTTGATCATGCCGCCCCAGCTGGGGGCCAGCAGAATCAGCGAGAACACCATGCCCAGCGACTGCGTCCAGTCCGGCAGCGCGGTGTAGTGCAGGTGGTGTGGGCCGGCCCACATGTAGGTGAAGATCAGCGCCCAGAAGTGGACGATGGACAGGCGGTACGAGTACACCGGCCGCTCGGCCTGCTTGGGGATGAAGTAGTACATCATTCCCAAAAATCCGGCGGTCAAAAAGAAGCCCACGGCGTTGTGGCCATACCACCACTGCACCATCGCATCTTGCACCCCGGCGTAGGCCGAGTAGGACTTCATCCAGCCTGCGGGCACCTCGGCGCTGTTCACCACATGCAGCAGCGCCACGGCGATGATGAACGCCCCATAAAACCAGTTGGCCACATAGATGTGCTTGACCCGGCGGCGGCCCACCGTGCCAAAGAACACGATGGCGTAGGCCACCCACACCAGGGTGATCAGGATGTCGATCGGCCATTCCAGTTCGGCGTATTCCTTGCCGGTGGTGTAGCCCAGCGGCAGGCTGATGGCCGCCGCCACAATCACCGCCTGCCAACCCCAGAAAACGAAGGAGGCCAGCGGCGGGCAAAACAGCCGGACCTGGCAGGTGCGCTGCACCACAAAGAAGCTGGTGGCCATCAGCGCGCAGCCGCCAAACGCAAAAATCACCGCGTTGGTGTGCAGCGGCCGCAAGCGCCCGTAGCTGAGCCAGGGGATGCCAAAGTTCAGCTCCGGCCAGGCCAGTTGCGAGGCAATGATGACCCCCACCAACATGCCCACCACGCCCCAGACCACGGACATGATGGAGAACTGCCGTACCGCCGTGTCGCTATAGACCTCCGGCGGGGCCACTTGTGTATTCGTAAAAGCCATGGGCACCTCATTTGTGTTCATGGCAGTGTCGAAGCGATGGCCCAAAAAGACTTTGATGCAAGTCAAGCCAACGTCACTTAGGCCGCTCGCGATAAGCGGCCCCTGCATTTCTCAAGAACACCGCAGAACTGGCTTTGCCAGGCTGCTGGTGTTGCCCCCCGAGGGGGTTGGCGAAAAGCGCTTGCGCTGTAGCCTGGGGGTGGGCCAATACCTAATCGTTGTGCAGAATGCGCTCGCCTTCTTGCTCCACCGATTCAAACTGGCCTTGAAAAATCGCCCACCACAGGCCGCCCAAAATCAGCAGCACCAGCACGACGGACAGGGGGATGAGGAGGTAGAGGATGTCCATTAACAGACCTCCAGCCAATTACTATAATTTTTATAGCTACTTGCGTAGGTAGCACATGCGCTAGAGGCATATTTCATATAAATTTATTCCCGCGACAATCTGGCGGCGTTGAGCACCACCAGCAGCGAACTCAGCGCCATGCCCAGCCCGGCCAGCCAGGCGGGCAGCCACCCGGCCAAGGCCAGCGGTACGCACACCGCGTTGTAGCCGGCAGCCCAGACCAGGTTTTGCCGCACCACCCGCAGCGTGCGCCGGGCCAGCAGCAGGGTCTGCGGCACCCGGCCCAGCTGGTCGCCGGTGACCACCAAATCCGCCTGCCGCTGCGCCAGCGGCACGGCCTGGCCGAAGGCGAAGGAGACGTGGGCGGCGGCCAGCACCGGGCCGTCGTTCAGGCCGTCGCCGACCATCGCCACATGCCTGCCCTGGCGCTGCAAGGCTTGCAGGTGCAGCAGTTTCTCCACCGGCGTGCAGCCGCCCCGCGCCTCGGCAATGCCGAGCTGGCCCGCCACCCGCAGCGCGGCAGCAGGCTGGTCGCCCGAGAGCAATTCCACCCGCAACCCGGCGGCTTGCAGCGCCTGGATGGCCTGCAACGCGTCGGGCCGCACGTCCTCAGACACATCAAAACTGGCCAGCCAGCCCAGCGCGTCGCCCAGGTAGACGCGCCGCACGGGGCCGTCGGTCTCGGGCCCGGTGGGCACGCTGCACCACGCGGCGCAGCCGAAGGTGACCCGCCCCAAGGCGTCCATCCCGCGCATACCCTGCCCGGCCACTTCCTCCACCTGGTGCAGCGTCTCGGCGGCCACGCCCTGCGCCTGCGCCGCTGCCACCACGGCCCGCGATGCCGGGTGCAGCGACTGCCCGGCCAGCCCGGCGGCCAGCCCCAGCGCCACGGCGGGCGGCAGGCTGCCCCGGGTGCGGATGGCGACCACCGCCATACCGCCCTGGGTGAGCGTGCCGGTTTTGTCGAAAACCACGGTGTCCACCTGCGCCAGGTTCTCCAGCGCCTGCAAGCGGCGCACCAGCACGCCCGACTGGGCCAAGCGGCCCGCAGCGGCCAACAGCGCCGCCGGGGTGGCCAGCGACAGCGCGCAGGGGCAGGTGACGATCAGCACGGCCACCACCACCATCAGCGCCGGGCCGGGGCCGCTCGGCCACCACAGCAGCCCGGCCAGCGCAGCGGCCACCAGCACACCGACCAAAAAGGGCCGTGCCACCCGGTCGGCCAGCTGCGCCAGCCGGGGCTTTTGGCTGGCGGCCTGGGCCATCAGCGCCACGGTCTGGGCGAAGCGGGTGTCGTCGCCCAGGCGGTCCACGTGCAGTTCCACCGGGGCGGTGAGGTTGATGCTACCGGCCAACACCGGTTCGCCCACTGCGCGGTGCAGCGGGGTGGATTCGCCGGTGAGCAGCGCCTCGTCCACCTGGGTGCGGCCTTGCAGCACGGTGCCGTCGGCGGGAAAGGCCTCGCCGGGCAGCACGCGCAGGTGGTCGCCCACCTGCACACGCCGCACAGCCACGCGGACAAAAGCCTTGCCATCCCAGCGCTCCACGCTGTCGGGCAGGCGGTTGATCAGTACCTCCAAAGCGCCCGCCGTGCGGTCGCGCAGGCGCAACTCCAGCCAGCGGCCGGTGAGCAAAAAGAACACAAACATGGTCAGCGAATCGAAGTACACCTCAGACCCCAGCACGCCCTGCGGGTCGAAGGTGGCGGCGCTGCTGACAACAAAGGTGACGGCCATGCCCAGCGCGGCGGGCAGGTCCATGCTGACGCGGCGCTGGCGCACATCGCGCCAGGCGTTGGCAAAAAACGGCCCGCAGGAGAACACCAGCACCGGCAGCGTCAGCACCCACGAGGCCCAGCGCAGCAGCTGCGCCATGTCGTCGGTCATTTCGCCCGGCCCGGCCACGTAGGCGGGCATGGCGTACATCATCACCTGCATCATGCAAAACCCGGCCACCAGCCAGCGCCACAGGGCCCGGCGCTGCTCTAGTTTGCGGCGGGCGCGCTCGGGGGCATCCAGCGCGGGAATGGCGTGGTAACCGGCCCGCTCCACCGCCGCCAGCCACTGCGATGGCTGGGTGTGTGCCGCCGACCAGACCACCCGCGCCCGCCGGGATGCGGCCCCCACCTCGGCCAACCGCACGCCGGGCACGGCGCACATTGCCTGCTCCACCACCAGCGCGCAGGCGGCGCAGTGCATGCCGTCGATCAGCAACTGCGACTCCTGGCAGGCGGGCCATTGGGTGGACGGCTGGGTAAACGCGGCCCAGGCCTGCGGATCGTCCAGCCACACCGGAGCCGATGGCGCGGGGGGCAACGCAGAGGGAATTGCAAGGGTGGCCAGCATGCTGCAAGCCTAGCGGTGTAGGACGATGCCGCTTTTGACGTGGATCAAACCCAGAGGCGATAAATAGGACTAATCTCATGGCCTACCACTACCGGAGATCACCATGTACCAAAGCATTCTTGTCGCCACCGACGGCTCGGAACTGTCCCAAAAAGCCGTCACCAGTGGCATCGCCCTGGCCGCACTCACCAAGGCCACGCTGGTGATTGTGAAGATTGTGCCGTTCTACGCCCGTTCGTACGTGGAGGGCTCCATGCCGGTGAGCATGGAAGACGAGGCCGAGATCGAGCAGCGCTGGATCGACGAGGGGCAAACCATCGTCAACGCCGACAAAGCCAAAGCCGAAGCCGAAGGGGTCAGCGCGCAGGCCGTGGTGGTCCGCTCGGAACTGGTGGCCGAGGGCATCATCGCCGCCGCCGCCAAATACCACGCCGACCTGATCGTCATGGCCTCGCACGGCCGCAAGGGCATCAAGCGCCTGCTGCTGGGCAGCGAAACCCAGCAGGTGCTGACGCATTCGCACACGCCGGTGCTAGTTTTACGTTGAATCACCCTCCAGCCCATATTTAACATGCGCTAAAAGCTATTTAATTGATAGCAAATTAAGCCATCCCGCCACGCGATCGGCGTAGGGTTCCGCGTATAAAGGGAACCTCGCCAGCGCTGTGGGCATCCCACACCGCATGCGTGGTGGGTTTTTTTGCTTTTGAAAAGGGATGGTTATGGCGCTTGGCTGGTTCACATTGCTCAAGACGGTTCCGTGGGCCGAGGTGATTGCCTCTGCCCCGGTGGTGGCCGAGGGGGCGAAAAAGCTCTGGAAAACCGTGGCCAAAAAGCCGCCTGCGACCCACTACACCCCACCCGCGCCGGTGGTGCTGAACACCGAAAACGACATCCTGGCCCAGCTGCAGGCCCGCATCCTCACGCTGGAAGCCCAGACCGCCGAGCTGCACGCGCAGATGCAAACCTCTACCGAACTCATCCAGTCACTGGCCCAGCAAAACACCGAGCTGGTGCAGCGCGCCGAAGCCCACCGCAAGCGGCTGCAATGGGTCAGCGCCGGACTGGTGGCGCTGGCCGTGGCGCTGGGCTACGTGCTGAAAACCGGGGGTTAGACCGCGCCGGGGTTGGCGATCAGCGTGGTGCTGGAGCCGCTGGTGCCCAGCCCCCCGGAGAAAGCGGTGCCGACGCGTTCGCCAGCGGGCGAGTTTTTGCAGAATATTGGCAACCATGGTGTCGCTGATCAGTGCGAAACCTTCGATGTTGAGCAACACGGGAAATCGGTTCTGGCGGGAACCCATCGGGGCTAGCTAGCAGTGGGCGCGGTCTACTGCATTTTTTATAGCACTCCAAGCGCTCAAATACTGCACCAAAAGGTCAATTCATCCGCAGATTCAACAACATGCGCTGCGACATCCGTGTGCCCCTCGCCATTGACGCTTGGGCCAATGGCAAGGCAGCGGACCCCACCAACGGCCTAGACGGTAGTGCTAGCGTGGAGCAAGTGAACACCGAACATGTTCTCAATAGGTTCGGGCTTGTGCAAGTGAAATCCCTGGGCAAAGTCGATACCTATCTCACGGACCCGCTGAAGAACCTCTGGCCGATCAACAAACTCGGCGACGGTCTTGACTCCGACCACGCGTGCCACGTCAACAAAGCAGCGCACTGCGGCATCGTCCAGCGGGTCATCGATCACGTCTCGGATGAAGCTGCCATCGATCTTGAGCAAATCAACCTTGAGGTTTTTCAGATAGCCGAATGAAGAAGCTCCCGCACCGAAGTCGTCCAGGGCAATCCGAACACCTTGCGCCCGGGCTTGTTCGATGAAGATGGCCGCATCCGTCATGTTGGTAACCGCTGCGGTCTCGGTGATCTCGAGACAGATACGCTGGCACACCGCGCTGCCGGCTTCGGCCAGTGCGTCGATGGCATGGCGATGGAAGGCCCGGTCGCCCACTGACTGCCCCGAGAGGTTGATGCACAAAGTGTCCAATACCGCCAATTCTGGCAAGGCCTGAATGTGCTGCACCGCCCGCTTGAGCACCCATCGGTCGATGCGCGTAGCCATGTGAAAGCGCTCCGCCGCTGGCAAGAAGGCACCCGGTGGAATCAGGCTGCCATCGGTATCCAGCAGGCGAATCAGCACTTCGGCATGCAACCCAGTGCTGTGGCTATCGAGTGGCGTGATCCGCTGCGCGTACAGGGCAAATCGCTCTTCATCCAGTGCCTGCTCTAGCCGAGAGGCCCATTGCATCTCGCCGTGGCGTGCGCGCATCGCCAGGTCGGTATCGAACCATGCGTGTACGCGGTTGCGTCCGGCCTCTTTTGCTGCGTAGCACGAAGTGTCGGCCGCCTGCATGGCGGCCGCCGTGTTGGCCCATCGATTGTCCACGGGCACCAGCCCAATGCTGGTGCCGATCCTGAACCGCCGCTCGTCGTGCAGAAATCTAAATTGCTCCATGCGGTCGCAGATTTGCTGCGCCAGCCGCCCTGCCTGTTCTGCCGTGCAGTGGTCGAGAATCACGGCGAACTCGTCGCCGCCCAGCCGCGCGAGGGTGTCACGGGCGCGAACCGCCTCTCTGAGCAGTTTGGCCACTTGCTGCAAAAGTTGATCGCCCACCGAATGACCGCAGGCATCGTTGACGAGTTTGAATTGGTCGAGGTCGATGTACAGCAAGGCGTGTTGGCTGTTGTCCTCGTGCGCCTTGTCCAGCGTGCGACGCAGCCGCGCCTCGAACTCGGCCCGATTCACCAGCCCGGTCAGAGCGTCATGCGTGGCCCGGTAGCTCATCTCGCCGGAGAGGCGCCGCTGCTCGGTCACGTCGTGAAAAACCAGCACTACGCCAAGGATGTCGCCGCCGGGGCCACGAATGGGCGCGGCGGAGTCCTCGATACCAAACTCCTCGCCGTGGCGCGCAATGAGTACCGTGTGGTTAGGGAGACCCGCAATAGTGCCTTGCTGCAGGCAGATGGCCACCGGACTCTCTGCCGGCTGGCGGGTTTCTGCGTTGACGATATGAAAAACCTGCGCGACCGACAACCCCACTGCTTCGGCGGACAGCCAGCCGGTCATGCGCTCAGCGACTGGGTTCAACCACGTGACTCGGCCGTCCGCATCCGTAGTGATCACCGCGTCACCAATAGACTGCAAGGTCACACGTAGCAATTCGTGCTGTTCGGCCAGGCGGGCGTTGAGTTCGCGTAGCGGCGTGATGTCCCAGTTCACCCCGATGAGTTTTTCCGGGATCCCCCGGCTGTCACGGGTAACGCGGGCAGCGCCGTGCAAATGGTGAATGCTGCCATCGGGCCACACAACGCGAAATTCGACTTCCAGCCGGGTACCGCGTGCAATAGCGTCTTGCATAGCCTGCTCCACTGCTGCAATGTCGCCGGGATGGGCGTGGCGGGCCCATACTTCGGAGGGGTCGTCCTGGCAATCGGCTGGCAGTCCGAATAGCTCGTAATTACGTGGCCCCCATAGACGCACGCCGGTTTGCAGGTCACGCTCCCAGATGCCAATGCCCCCATGCTCGGCGGCTAGGGTGATCCGTTGTTGGGCGACCTCAAGCAACTGGCGTTGTTGCACGCTTTGCGTGATGTCCTGAAAGGCACCGAGCAGCCGCACTGGCTGGTCGCCCTCGAACTCGGCATGGCCCACTGCACGCACCCAGATGCGCCGCCCGCCGCGCTGGATGAAGGGCAACTCCAAGTCCCACCCCCCGCCGTCTGCCATCGCTTTTGCCACGGCAGCCTCAATCACTGGCCGGGCTTCAGGCGCGTAGAAATCGATCGCTTCGGCAAGCTGCGGCTGGTAGCCGGGTTCCAGGCCGTGGATGCGGCAGGTCTGTTCCGACCATACGATGCGGCTGCTGGCAATATCAAGCTCCCAGCCACCGACGTGCGCCAATGCACCCGTGCGATTGAGCAATTCCTCGCTCTTACGCTGCGTCTCTTCCTGCAACTTGCGCTCCGTAATGTCCTCCACCGAGCCCACGTAGTCTGTCACCTCGCCATCCGCATCAAGCACCGGGCGAGAAATAGAGCGAACATGGCGGACCGTACCTGCATCGTGACGCAACCTGAACTCCATATCGAACTCGACCTTGAGCATGGCGGATCGCTGCCATTGCGCAAAGACGGCCGCCTTATCGTCCGGGTGCAGCATGCGGCTCCAGCCGTTGCCGAGGGCCTCCTGTTCGCCCAAGCCGTAGATGGCTTGCCACCGTGCATTGGTATAGGTACACGCGCCAGAGGCATCGGCAGCGAACACACCCAATGGAGATGCCTCGCTCAAGGTGCGAAACCGTATCTCGCTGGCCACGAACGCACGGGCCATCTTGCGCGATTCCATCGCCTGTACTGCCGCGATGGCGAGAAGACGCAGTGCTTCACGCTGCTGGTCGGTGAGGTTTCGGGGAACCCGGTCAATCACACACAAGGTGCCGACGTGTGCACCGTCGCTCATGCGCAGCGTGGCACCGGCGTAGAAGCGAATGTCGGGTGCCGTAGCAACCAGCGGGTTGTCAGCGAAGCGAGGGTCGGCCAAGGCATCGGGTACCTCGAACACGCCTTCGCCCAGAATGGCATGCGCGCAGAACGCCACATCGCGCGGGGTCTCGGTAACACCCGGCAAGCCCACGTTGGCCTTGAACCACTGGCGATTGCTGTCGATCAGACTGACGAGCGAGATGGGTACACCGCAAACCAATGCGGCAGTCGCCACCAAAGCATCGAACTCGCGCTCAGGCTCCGAGTCGAGAATATTCAGCCGTTTGAGCGCTAGCAAGCGCTCGGGCTCGTCTGAAGGGATGGATGCTGTAAGCATGGAGAGCCCCTTTTTCGAAATGGTCTTGATTTTCGGCACTATATAGACCTTGTGGCTATATGTTTTTCCCCCTTGTCAAGGAAAATACGGGCTACTTCGTGGCTCGGGTGCCTAGGCAGCCGTCAAGCCACTCCAACTTGTGCACGACAGCGGATTCCGCTAATCGACGGCGTATGACTCAAACTGCCCCAGTTGGAAAAACTGTTAGTCCATCGCGATGGCCCCTAAAACGGCATGAAAAAACCCGGCTAGTCTTGCAACCGCCGGGTTTTGCAAAAGCAGGCTTGCTTAGAGCGTGCCGCCGGGATTCGCGATCAACGCCACACCCGCCGCGTCCGAGCCATTCCCCAGCAAACCTGCCTGGGTGTACACCGCCAGCTTTTGGCGCGTGTCGGCGATGTCCATGTTGCGCATGGTCAGTTGCCCGATGCGGTCTGCCGGGGTGAAGCCACCGGCACCGCTTTCCATGGTCAAACGCTCGGGGTGGTAGGTTAGGTTGGGGCTCTCGGTGTTCATCAGCGAGTAGTCGTTGCCACGGCGCAGTTCCAAAGTCACTTCGCCGGTGATGGCACGGGCGATCCAGCGCTGGGCGGATTCGCGCAGCATCAGGCATTGCGAGTCGAACCAGCGGCCCTGGTACAGCAGGCGGCCCAGCTTGCGGCCATTGGCGCGGTATTGCTCGATGGTGTCTTCGTTGTGGATGCCGGTCACCAGGCGCTCGTAGGCGATGTGCAGCAGCGCCATACCGGGGGCTTCGTAGATGCCACGGCTCTTGGCTTCGATGATGCGGTTTTCGATCTGGTCGCACATGCCTAAGCCGTGGCGGCCACCGATTTCATTGGCGGCGTACATCAGGGCCACGGCATCGGGGTAGGTCTGGCCGTTCAGTGCCACGGGCTGGCCTTCTTCAAAGCGCACGGTGACCGACTCGGCCTTGACCACGCAGTCGTCGCGCCAGAAGGGCACGCCCATGATGGGCTTGACGATGTGCATGCCGGCGTTCAAAAACTCCAGGTCTTTGGCTTCGTGGGTGGCGCCCAGGATGTTGGAGTCGGTGGAGTAAGCCTTTTCCACGCTCATTTTGTAGTCGAAACCGTGGGCCACCAGGTACTCGCTCATTTCCTTGCGGCCACCCAGTTCGTCGATGAACAGCTGGTCCAGCCAGGGCTTGTAGATGCGCAGGTCGGGGTTGCACAGCAGGCCGTAGCGGTAGAAGCGCTCGATGTCGTTGCCCTTGTAGGTACTGCCGTCGCCCCAGATGTTGACGCCGTCGTCGCGCATGGCCACCACCAGCGCAGTGCCGGTCACGGCCCGGCCCAGTGGGGTGGTGTTGAAGTAGGTGGCGCCACCGGTGCTGATGTGGAAAGCCCCCGACTGGATGGCGGCAATGCCCTCGGCCACCAGCTGCGGGCGGCAATCGACCAGGCGCGCCATTTCGGCACCGTAGGCCAGCGCCTTGCGGGGGATTTCGTCGTAATCGGACTCGTCGGGCTGACCCAGGTTGGCGGTGTAGGCGCAGGGAATCGCCCCTTTGGCACGCATCCAGTGCACGGCGGCGCTGGTGTCCAGCCCCCCGGAGAAAGCGATGCCGACGCGTTCGCCAGCGGGGAGTTTTTGCAGAATATTGGCAACCATGGTGTTCTCTGGGTCAGTGCGAAACCTTCGATGTTAAATGACGCGGGTTTACAGTCCGCCTGTCTTCTCACCATTCCAGCCGCATGCACCTCCTCCAACACACCAAAGCCTGGGCCCAGCGCATCAAACGCGATGGCGTGACGCTGTGGTTTGCGGGCAAGCACCCGCGCACGCCGTGGTACGCCAAGGCCCTGGGAGGCCTGGTAGTGGCGTATGCACTGAGCCCGATTGACCTGATTCCCGACTTCATACCTGTGCTGGGCTATGTGGACGATGTGCTGCTGCTGCCGGGCCTGATCTGGCTGGCCATCCGGCTGCTGCCGCCCGATGTGCTGGCGGAATGCCGAGGTCAAGCCGACGCGTGGTTGCTGGCCCGAAAGGCCAAGCCCCGTAGTTGGCTCGGAGCGGTGATCGTCTTGGCCGTGTGGGTGGCCCTGGGGGCGGCGGCATGGTGGTGGATGCCGTGGGGCTGACAGCGCATTTAGCGTTGCCCTAAGCCGGGGCGGGCGGGCCAGGTGCTCCTGCAAGAACCCGATGAAACGCTGCATCTTGGCCGGTGGCAAGGGGGTTTCGGTGCGCACATAGACGGGAACCGGGTAGCCCTGCCACTGGGGCAGTACACGGCGCAGACTACTACATTATTCATAGCTGCTTACGCAGATGGGCATTGCGCCAGAGACCTATTTTATTCACAAACTTCGCTGTGCCAGCAGTAGGCTCTTTGTGGCGGGCAAAGTAGCGAGGCAGCAGGTGGGGCCCCAAGTCAAGCAGCCG
The DNA here is from genome assembly GCF_056521445.1 of Rhodoferax sp. LB1P47. Lineage (NCBI taxonomy): Bacteria > Pseudomonadati > Pseudomonadota > Betaproteobacteria > Burkholderiales > Comamonadaceae > Rhodoferax > Rhodoferax sp. LB1P47. Next base: position 132,928 of record NZ_JBWMAU010000010.1, read on the forward strand.
TCATTGCGCCATGACAGACCTATTCCATTTGCGGCGAATCACCTCTTCGAGCAAATGCTGCTTGAACGCCAGTGCCAATGGCGAGAATTTCTTACCCGCCGGGTGCACGATGTGCCAAGCGGAGGGCAAAGGAAAGCCCTCCAGATCGATCACGCTGACCCCGTGCTCTTTTTTCAGTCCATGCAGGGCATGGCGCGATACCACCCCCACACCCAGTCCACCCGCGACCGACTCCTTCACGGCTTCATTGCTGCCCAGCTCCAACCGGACATCGGGTCTGAACTTCAATGTGCGGAAATACTGGTCACTGGTCATGCGGGTGCCGGATCCTTTTTCTCGAAGAATGAAGCGGCGCTGCGCGAGTTCGTGCAAGGGTACGCGTTTGCGTGTGGCCAGTGGGTCTGCAGTGGGCGCAATCACCACAATAGGGTTGGGCATGAACACCTCGTCGCTCAAGTCCATGTCAGTCGGTGGCATGGACATGATGTAGAGGTCGTCCAGGTTCTCGCGCAAGCGGTGCACCACGCCATCGCGATTGAGAATCTGCAATGCCACATCGATACCCGGATGCTGGTTGCAAAAACTGCCAATCAGGCGCGGCATGAAGTACTTTGCGGTACTCACCACCGCCACCCGCAGCTTGCCTCGCGACAAACCCTTGACCGCATCCACGCCCTGCTCAAAGGCATCCCACGTCTGGGCAACCGAGCGTGCGGTAGTGGCCAGCTCCTTGCCCACATCCGTGAGGTAAATCTTCTTCCCCACGAGCTCGTAGAGCGGCAGACCCACCGACTGGGCAACGTCTTTGAGCTGCATGGAGGCCGTGGGCTGGGTGACATGCATGGCCTTGGCAGCCGCGCTCACGCTACCGGTATCGGCCAAAGCCAGGAACAGTCTCAGTTGCCGAAAAGTAATATTCATAGACTTTTATCTATTCTCAAACGCATATAAATCGATTTTACAAAGTAGATGCTTATTTTTAAGATGCGCACAAGGAGAACCCTTATGCAAAACTTACTCGATCCCGCAATCCTTTTCTTTGTCTTTGGTGTATTGGCCGGGGCGGTCAAGTCCAACCTCGAAATTCCACCCGCCATCTCGCGGTTTCTGTCCTTGTATCTGTTGATGGCCTTGGGTCTCAAGGGAGGGTTTGCGCTGTCCCATTCTGGGCTGACGGCCAGCGTCGGTACCAGTCTTGCAGCCGCCATTGCGCTCGCAATCATTATTCCGTTGTTGGGCTACTGGTTCCTGCGGCGATTTGTTTCCGGCTTTGATGCCGTAGCGGTTGCCGCCACATACGGGTCCGTCAGCGCAGTGACCTTTGTGACGACCGTCCAGTATTTAGAGAACCAGAATGTGCCCTATGGTGGGCACATGGCAGCAGGTATGGCGTTGATGGAGTCGCCCGCCATCATCATGGCTATCGTCTTTGCCAACCGTCTGCGCCAAAAGGCCATGCCGGTGGCGACCGAACCAGGAAGCGAATCCAGCCCCCTTGGCGGCCAACCGGCCAAGCCGGGTGTGTCTGTAGGCAAAATCCTGCACGAATCCTTCACGGATGGCGCGCAGTTGCTGTTGCTGGGAGCGATGGCCATCGGCATGGTCACGGGTGACGACGGAAAGACGGCAATGCAACCGTTCACGGGTGACCTGTTCAAAGGCATGTTGTCATTTTTCCTGCTCGACATGGGCCTCATGGCGGCGCGCAATCTGCCCCAGATTCGGGGCAAATCACCGGTGCTGATCGCCTATGCCGTGCTCGGGCCGATAGTGCATGCGGGCCTCGCACTGGGCCTGGCGCTTCTGTTGAACCTGCCCGCTGGAGACGCTGCCTTGCTCATGGTCCTTGCGGCAAGCGCATCGTATATAGCCGTGCCGGCGGTGTTGCGGTACGCGCTTCCAGAGGCCAATCCGTCGCTGTACTTCGGCCTGAGCCTTGGCGTGACTTTCCCATTGAACTTGATTTTCGGGATTCCGATCTACACGGCCCTGGCGCGGGCGCTGCTGTAGTAAATCCATCTCCCTGCTCAGGGGCTTCGCTCCTAGCCGGGGGGCACCTAAAACCACATCACGGTGGCAGCGACAGCCGCTTCACGGGGCATGCATACCAAGTTGACGAACTACTGCGCAAAGAGCCCGCTTGGGACCACCCCACAGGGACATTGATTGGGCTTTGGCGACCTTGGTTTAAAGTTAGAAACCGCGCAGACATGCGAACCCAGCACCCCGTGAAACTGCATTTCCTGCGCGCCACAGCCAAGACGCTCGCCATCTATCCCACACCTTATGCGCATCCATGACACATTGAAGACCTGGGCCCGGCGCATCAAACGCGATGGCGTGACGCTGTGGTTTGCGAGCCAACACCCCCGCACCCCGTGGTACGCCAAGGCGCTGGGCGGCTTGGTGGTGGCGTATGCGCTGAGCCCGATTGACCTGATTCCCGACTTCATCCCCGTGCTGGGCTATGTGGACGATGTGCTGCTGCTGCCGGGTCTGATCTGGTTGACCATCCGGCTGCTGCCCCCCGAGGTGCTGCTGGAGTGCCGGGACCAGGCCGACGCGTGGATGCTGGCCAGAAAAGCCAAGCCCCGCAGCTGGCTCGGGGCAGTGCTTGTCGTGGCGGTGTGGGTCGCGCTGGGGGTTGCGGCCTGGTGGTGGCTGCCGTAGCGGGCCACACCTGCCTCCTAAAATCCCCCCCATGCCTCCACGCCACCCACGCAACGCCACCGGCGACTCCTTTTTTGCCTGGGATGGCGACGTGCTGATCGTCAACATCCTGGGCAAGCCCTCGGCCTGCTGCGACGCGATTGCCAAGCCTATGGGCACGCAGCTCAAGGTCAGCGTGACCGCCACGCCCAAAAACGGCAAGGCGACGGACCACATGGTGCGTTTCCTCGCACCCTTGTTTGGCGTAGCGGTGGCGGACATCGAGGTGGTGTTTGGCCAGGAAAGCATCCACAAACAACTGCGCATCACCGCGCCGAAGAAGCTGCCTGCGGTGTTCACCGCCCCCTGAGCCGGAACTTTGCCGCCCGCCCACACTCCCATCCACCATGCTGCACCGCCTCCTCACCGCTCTACTTTTAATAGCTACTAGCGCACTCCCTATCTGCGCTAGTGCCCAAAACAGCTTAAATTCTGTCGTCACCACGCCGCAGGTCCGCGCCGAGCTGCTGGCCCACGCACCGCAGGGCATACAGCCCGGCCAGCCGGTGTGGGTGGGTTTGCAAATTGCGCACCAACCCGAGTGGCACACCTACTGGAAGAACCCCGGCGATTCGGGCCTGCCGACCAGCCTGAGCTGGACGCTGCCGCCCGGCGTGACGGCGGGCGACATCGCCTGGGGTACACCGCGCAAAATGCCGCTCGGCAACCTGGCCAACTATGGCTATAAAGACACGCTACTGCTGCCGGTGCCGCTGACCATTGCACCCGACTTCAAGCCGCCGCTCTTGGCCAACGACCTGGAAATCAAGCTGCACGCCGTCTGGCTGGTATGCCACAAGGTCTGCATTCCCGAAGAGGGCGACTTTGTGCTGAAGCTGCCGGTCAAAAGCTCCACCGGCATGCACGCCGCCGCATTTGAGGTGGCCCTGGCCGCCCAGCCCACCAACCTGAAAGCGCGCAGCAAGGTGCAGGTGCAGGGTGCGGAACTCACCGTCACCGTGGCCGACCTGCCCGCCGCGCTGCGTGGCCAAACGCTGGAGCTGTTCCCCGAAACCCCGGAAATCACCGCCCCCGCCGCCACTATCACCCAGCGCTGGGACGGCCCGGTCTGGTCCGCCACCGCACCGCTGACCGCCATGCGCAGCCAAAGCCCCACCGAGATGCCGCTGGTGCTGGCCACGGCCGATGGCCGGGGTTTTCGCACCGTGGCCGACGTGCAAGGCGAGTGGCCGCGCACCGTGGCCGCGCCCACCCTGTCGCCTGCGCTCACCGCTGCGCTGGAGGCCAATAGTGCCAAAACCGCTGCCGCGCCCAGCCTGTCGTGGGCGGCCGCCCTGCTCGGGGCGCTGCTGGGCGGGTTGATCTTGAACCTGATGCCCTGCGTGTTCCCGGTGCTGGCTATCAAACTCATGGGCTTTGCCCAGCACGCGGGCGACAAGCGGGCCCACCGTATGGACGGGCTGGCCTATACCGCCGGGGCCGTGCTGTCCTTTCTGGCGCTGGGGGGCTTGATGCTGGGTCTGCGGGCAGCGGGCGAGCAACTCGGTTGGGGCTTTCAGTTGCAGTCGCCTGCGGTGGTGGCGGGGCTGGCGGTGTTGTTTACCGTGCTGGGGCTGAATCTGGCGGGCTTGTTTGAATTTGGCCAGTTCGTGCCCAGCCGGGTGGCCAGCATGCAAGCCCGCAACCCGGCGTTGAACGCATTTTTGTCGGGCGTGCTGGCGGTGGCCGTGGCCTCGCCCTGCACCGCGCCGTTCATGGGGGCCTCGCTGGGGCTGGCGGTGGGCCTGCCGGTAGCACAGGCACTGCCGATCTTCGCGGCGATGGGCCTTGGCATGGCCCTGCCCTACCTGCTGGCCAGCCTGAGCCCGGCTCTGGCCCGGCGGCTGCCCCGGCCCGGCGCGTGGATGGGCACTTTCCGCCAGCTGATGGCGTTCCCGATGTTTGCCACCGTAGCCTGGCTGGTGTGGGTGCTGGGCCAGCAAAGCGGGATTGACGGCGCTGGCAGCCTGCTATTGCTGCTGGTGGCGGTGGCGGCGGTGCTGTGGGCGCTGGGGCTAGCCGGGCGCACGCGCTGGGTGATTGCTACACTTTCGATAGCTACTCTCGCAGGTGTAATAGGCGCTACAGGCAAAAATCTTATAAACACCCCGCCCACAGCAGGCAGCGTGGCGGCATCGGAGCGCTGGCAGCCCTGGGCACCGGGCCGCGTGGAACAGGCCCTGGCGATGGACCAGCCGGTGATGGTGGACTTCACCGCCGCCTGGTGCGTCACCTGCCAGTACAACAAGCAAACCACCCTGGCCCACCCTGCCGTGCTGGCCGATCTGGTGGCCAAAAACGTGCAGCTGCTGCGCGCCGACTGGACCCGCCGCGACCCCGCCATCACCGCCGCGCTGGGCCAGCTGGGCCGCAGCGGCGTGCCGGTGTATGTGCTGTACAAGGCAGGCAGCGCGCCGCAGGTTTTGTCAGAGGTGTTGACTGTGGCCGACTTACGGGCGGCTATTGCACGTTTGTAGGCACGGTGGACCGCATAGCAATCGGCATAATCGTGTCGAAAACTATGTCAAAACGGTTTACGCCATGTTCCTACTTCGGTTGCTGACAATCCCCCCTCGCAAAAGAGGCCCTGGTGTAGCCCACCCCGCACCACGCCATGCGTAACCACCTTCACTCCAGATCCCTCCTCAACCCGCACCGGGAACTGGATGTAGACACCCGGCTGCTGTACACCGCCTATGCCCGCCAGCCCCTGAACCTGCTGCTGACGCTGGTCACGGTGATCGTGATCCGCTGGTTGATTTGGCCGAGTTTTCCGGCCCCGGTGATGACGGCCTGGCTGCTGGCGCTGCTAGCCAGCGCGGGTGCCAGTTATGCCATCTGCAAAGCCTTTCAATATGCGCAGCCTACCGCGCGCACCCTGGCCCGCTGGCAGCACCTGCTGACGGCCCAGGCGCTGTGCAATGGTGCGTCATGGGCGGTCGGTCCCACTCTGCTGATGCTCCAGTCGCAAGGCGCTGAATTGGCGTTGTTAACCTGCATCCCCCTGGTGGCCTGCGCGGTTGCCGCCACCTCGGTGGCCGAACACCGCCCGGCCATGCAGAGCTTTCTGGTGATGGCGCTGCTGCCCCAGGTGTTGGTCTTGACACTGGGCACCCCGTACGACCCGCTCGGCCCGCTGATCGGGCTGGTGCTGTTGTTCGGGCTGGGGGCGATGGTGATGGTGGGCCGCAATACCCACCAAAGCATGCGCAATCTGCTGGCTTCCCAAGCCCAAATGCGGGCCATCATGAACGCATCGCAAGATGCCATCATTGGGCTGGACGACATGGGCCGCATCACCGACTGGAACCTGCGCGCCGAATTGATTTTTGGCCGCCCGCAAGGCGAGATGCTGGGCCTGTTTTTCGACGATACATTGATCCCCGAGCGCTTCCGGTCCGCCTACCGGGAAACCAAGGCGCAGTTTTTTGCCACGGGCAACGGCGAGCGCATGAACCAGCGCATTACCACCACCGCCTTGCGCAGCAACGGCGCAGAGTTTCCGGTGGAGGTGTCGATTTCACCCCTGAAAACCGGCCGCCATTACCACTTCATCGCCTTCGTCACCGACATTACCGAGCGCAAGCTGGCCGAGGACCGGATGGCGCTGTTCCGGCGGGTTTTCGATGCCAGCAGCCAGTGCGTGGTGATCACCGATGGCCAAGGCAAAGCGCTGTACCAAAACCAGGCCCATGCACTGGCGCTGGGCTATTCCGACGACGAAATCATGGGGCAGCCCTTCCGGAGCGCCCTGCCCCCAGACTGCGCAGAAGACTATGCCCGCAGCATCATGCAGGCCATGCTGGTCGGTCGCGACTGGGCTGGACAGCTACCGTTCCAGCGCAAAGACGGCAGCCAATTCACCTCGACCAGCAACATCGACCAGATCCGCGATGCCAACGGACGCATCCAGTACATCTTCAACATCTTCAGCGACTTCAGCCAGGAGCTGGCCCGCCGCAATGAACTGGCGCAGGCCAAAGAAGCCGCCGAGCGGGCCAACCAGGCCAAATCCGACTTTTTGTCCAGCATGAGCCACGAGCTGCGCACGCCGATGAACGCCATCCTCGGCTTTGCCCAGATGCTGGAATACGACAGCGACCTGAACCCCGACCAGCAAGACAACGTGGCCGAAATCCTCAAGGGCGGCCGCCACTTGCTGACGCTGATCAACGAAGTACTAGACCTGGCGCAAATCGAATCCGGCCACGTCAACCTGTCGCTGGAGCCGGTAGACCTGGGCCATCTGGTCGAAGACTGCCGCCAGATGGTGCAGCCCCTAGCGGATGCCCGGCAGATCCGCCTGCACCTGCACATCGCCCCCGATGCCACCGTGCGGGCCGACCGGGTGCGCTGCAAACAGGCCTTGCTGAACCTGCTCTCCAATGCCGTCAAATACAACCGGGCCGGCGGCGACATCCGCGTCGCGGTGCAGGCCACCACCCCGGCGACGCTGCGCATCAGCGTCACTGACACCGGTGCCGGCATTGCCCCGGCACGGCTAGCAGAACTGTTCCAGCCGTTCAACCGCCTGGGCGCCGAGTTTGGCAGCATCGAAGGCACCGGCATCGGCCTGACCATCACCCGCCGCCTGGTCGATCTGATGGGCGGCGAGGTGGGCGTAGACAGCCAACTGGGCGTGGGCACCACCTTCTGGATCGACCTGCCCCAAGACACCAGCGCCAGCACCATCGACCCCGCCAGCCACAGCCCCTCGCTCGCTCCCGATACCGTGGCCCAGCGCTACTGCGTGCTGTGCATTGACGACAACCCGGTCAATCTGAAGCTGGTAGCGCAGGCCATGGCGCTGCGCCCGCACATCGACCTGCTCACCGCCCACACCCCCGAACTCGGCCTTGCGCTGGCGCAGGCGCACCGGCCCGACCTGGTCTTGCTCGACATCAACATGCCCGGCATGGACGGCTACCAGGTGCTGCGCGTGCTGCAAGCCGATGCCCGCTTGCAGGCCATTCCCGCCATCGCCATCAGCGCCAACGCCATGCCCCGCGACCTGGCGCGCGGCATGGCCGCCGGGTTTGCCGACTACCTGACCAAACCCTTGGACATAGGCCCGTTTTTGCTGGCCGTAGACCGCTGCCTGGCAAGCCGCATACCGGAAGACGCCCCATGACCCCTGAACCGATGGACCAGGCCCGCATCCTGGTGGTAGACGACGAGCCCGTCAACCTCAAGCTGCTGGACAAACTACTTACCGGCCAGGGCTACCGCCCCCCGGTGCTGGTGCAAGACCCGCGCGAGGTACTGGAGCGCTACCAGCAAACCCGCCCGGACCTGATCCTGCTCGACATCAACATGCCGCACCTGGACGGCTACCAGGTGATGGCCCAGCTCCAGGCGCTGAACGACCCGCTGCTGCCGCCCATCGTCATCCTGACCGCCCAACTGGGCCGGGAGTACCTGGTCAAGGCCCTGGCCGCCGGTGCCCGCGACTTTGTCGGCAAGCCGTTTGACCGGGTCGAGCTGCTGATGCGGGTGCGCAACCTGCTCGACGCCCACCGCGCCCACCGCCTGCTGCACGACCAAAAAGCCGTGCTGGAAGACATGGTCCGCGCCCGCACCGAAGACCTGCACCGCACCCGCCTGCAAGTGGTGCACCGGCTGGGCCGGGCGGCCGAATACCGCGACAACGAAACCGGCCTGCACACCATCCGCATGAGCCATTACGCCGCCCGGCTGGCCCTCAGCATGGGCTGGAGCCCCGCCGACTGCGAGCTGCTGCTGCACGCCAGCCCGATGCACGATGTCGGCAAGATCGGCATCCCCGATGCGATTTTGCTGAAACCCGGCAAGTTCGAGCCCGGTGAGTGGGAAACCATGCAAACCCATGCCGCCATTGGCGCGCACATCCTGGACGACGGCGACTCGGACCTGCTGCAACTGGCCAGCACCATCGCCCGCAGCCACCACGAAAAGTGGGACGGCAGCGGCTACCCGCAGGGCTTGGCTGGCGACGCGATACCGCTGGCGGGCCGCATCGTGGCGGTGGCCGATGTGTTTGACGCACTCACCTCGGTACGGCCCTACAAAAAAGCCTGGTCCGTAGAAGAAGCCGTGCGCTGGATCCACGACAACGCAGGCACGCATTTCGACCCCGTGGTCGCCGCCCATTTTGAACAGTGCCTGCCCGACCTACTCGCCATCCGCGAGCGCTTTAAAGAACCCAGCTAACTTTCGGCAATCGCCAGCACTCCCTAGAAATAGAAACCATGCAAATCCAGAACCGCGAAGTCGATATTTCCACCCCCACCGGGACCATGCGGTGCTACCTGTACCAGCCCCTCGCTACGCCCGCCACGGCGGCTAAAAAAGTTCCGGCCATCCTGCTCTACTCCGAGATTTTTCAGCAAACCGGCCCGATCCGCCGCAGCGCCCAAACCCTGGCCGGGCACGGCTTTATCGTGCTGGTGCCCGAGGTGTTCCACGAGTTGAATCCCATCGGCACCGTACTCGGCTACGACGACGCGGGCCGCGACAAAGGCAATGCCGACAAAGTCGCCAAGCCGCTGGAAGCGCACGACAGCGACACCCAGGCCATGGTCGATTACCTGCACGGCCTGGACGGCTGCTCGGGCCAGATCGGCGCTATGGGCTTCTGCCTGGGCGGCGGTTTGGCGTACCGCGCGGCGCTCCACCCGGCCATTGCCGCCACATCGTGCTTTTATGCCACCGACATCCACTCGGGGCTGGTCCCCTCGCAGCCGGGCAACGACAGCCTGGCCCGCACCGGCGAAATCCAGGGTGAACTGCAAATGGTCTGGGGCAAGCAAGACCCCCACATCCCCGCCGAAGGCCGCGCCGTGGTGTACAAAAAACTCAGCGACACCGCCGTCAACTTCACCTGGCACGAGTTCAACGGCGTGCACGCCTTCATGCGCGACGAGGGCGAGCGTTATGACGCGGAATTGCAGATGCTGGGCTACCAGCTGGCGATTGGGATGTTTCGGCGGGCGCTGTATTGATTCAGCATAAAAACAGGCTCTAGCGCATATAGCACCTGCGCAAGCAGCTATATAAAGTGTAGCGCACTATGGACCTGGGCGGGGCTTGCATTACAGCGACCTCAAAAAGGCCAGCAACGCCTGGCGATCGGCAGTGGGGAGCGCGACGAAACGGTTGCGCGATGCCAGGGCTTCGCCGCCGTGCCACACCACCGCTTCGGTCAGCTTCAGCGACCGTGCGGCGACGTTCTTGCCGAGGGGAGCCAGCACGCCGTTGGCATCGGGGAGGATTTCGGTGTAGCCGGGGTAGTTGTCGAGCACCACGCTGCAACCGTCGTTGGCCCCGATGATTCCGCTGTACCCGCTGCTGGGCTTGAGCAGCGTGCCATTGGCGGGCTTGGGCACCACCGGGCAGGCGGCCACATCGCCAAAACCCGCCGTGTACGTGGCGTCGTCCAGCAGATCGCCGGGACTCATCCAGCCGTAGCCGGTCACCCCGGTGGAGTCGAAGCGGCGAAAGAACGAGTGGCCACCGCCCTTCTGCGCCTGCTGGAAATACTGGTTGACGACCAGCCGGGGCTTGGTCACGCCCGCCACATGGCTGTTGTCGATGAACTCGGTGCCCCAGGTGCGGTTTTTGAAGTAGTTGGGCACGAAGCTCAGGTAGTTGCCGGGCCCTTTGTCCACCGGGTTGCCTGCGGCATCGACCGTGGCATTGGTGCCGTAGCCGATCTCGTTCCATTCCTCGCCGCGCTCGCGGGCATGGCGGCCCCGCCCAACCAGGCCGAAGCGGGTCACCAGCGTGCCGTCGGGCAAGGCAAATTGCACCGACTCCAGCGGCTCTTGCGCCACGGGCAGCATCGGCACGTAGGCCATGCCATTGGCAACGATAGGCAGCGCGGCAACCGTGCGCGCCTGTATCGAGTTGTCGGTGCCCGGGGTCTTGAATGCCACTTCAAACAGCGAATACGCATACTGCGTGCCGCGCGTAACACCTTGCAGGCGGAGGTATCGGGCATCAACACCCAGGTTGTAGAGCTCCTCGGTGCCGCCCGTACCCGCCGTCACCCTGCGCACATCCACCCAGGCCACGCCGTCATCGGAGGTCTGCACCGTGTACGCCTTGGCGTAGGCGGCCTCCCAGACCAGCTGCAGGTAGCCGATCTGTGTTTTTTGGCCAAAGTCGAACTGGATCCAGGCGCTGTCGGCGTTGTTACCGGCCCAGCGCGTGCTCAGATCGCCGTCCACGGCATGCGCCGCAGGGTGGTTGCCATCCGATCCAGACGCAGTAACCAGCACCGCTTTGGCGGCCTTGCCCGGGTTGCTCATATCCACCGGCCGGGCCGGAATGGTGGCGGACCCGGACTCTGCGCCAGACGGCACCAGACCCAGATCCACCGCCGCAGGAGGGGCCGCGTCAAAGCCGACTTCCAGGAGCGGATTGTGGTTGGCAACCGGCGCAGCACTGCCGCCACCGCTGCCACCACCACAGGCAGCCAGACACAGAACCGCACTGAGCATCAGCCCCCCAGCGGTATAAGAAATAGGCCGAGCGCGGTATTGCGCCACCGCCAAGGTTTGCGGATCCATAAAATTTCCTATGCGGGCTGGGCCCCATACAGCCCGGCATTACAACAATTTCCAAAAACGACCAGCGCACCCACAAGGAAATAGCCGCTCGTAAAGATACATTTTGTTTCAATAAAAATGTATCTGAATGCCACTAATACAACAAGCCACACCAGCCGACGCAGCGGTGAGCGCAGCATCCAGTACAGGATGAGATGGAGTGAATTGCTCCTTTTTTAGAAGCAAAAAATAGATGCCACCAAATGGGAATCCTCCCATTTCAGAGTAAAAATGCGGTCGCTATTTTTGGCCAAAACCAGCTGGATTCGGTGTTGCAATCGTGCTGAAGTCGAACTTTCCCGCACAAAAACACCCAGAAATCTCTAAAAATTTCCCAGATGCTAGCCATGCAAAAACTAAAAAGCTCATTGCGTGAGCCATAGGTGCATTCGCAGTGGGTGAGTCCGGGCATGGAGCCAACCGAGTCCACGCGTGCTTCAAGGGTAGGATGGTTCGTCGCAACTCCACACCAAGGAACTGTATGTCCATGCCCCGCATCCTCACCCGCAGCCCCCGTGTCACTTTGGTGATTCTGGCTACGCTACTGACCGCTTGCGCCACCCCGCCCAGCGGCCCGTCGGCCACCGCGCAGCTGACTGCCACCAGCGGCAACACGGTCAGCGGCAGCCTCCAGTTTACCCAGCTCCCCGGCCGCGTGCGGATAAGCGGCGAAGTGCGCGGCCTGCGGCCCAACACCGTGCATGGCTTCCATATCCACGAAAAGGGCGACTGCTCCAGCGGCGACGGCATGTCCACCGGCGGCCACTTCAACCCCGACGGCCATGCCCACGGAGCCGCCACCGGGGCCATGCACCACGCGGGTGACCTGCCCAGCTTGCAGGCCGACGCATCGGGCACGGCACAGTTCCGCTACGAAACCGCCGAGCTGACCGTGGGCAGCGGCCCGCACGACGTGGTCGGCCACGGCCTGATCGTGCACAAGGACGCAGACGACTTCACCACCCAACCCACCGGCAACTCGGGTGCCCGGCTGGCCTGTGCCGTGATCACCCGGAATTAGCCCACCCCCTGCGCCCGTGTTCTGCCGCTTCGCCGAAAATCCTCCTCATTTCGGACAAGCGAGCATGCTGAACCTGACCTCTATCCAAGCCGCCATCGTCGATCTGGACGGCACCATGGTCGATACCCTGGGCGACTTTGCGGCCGCCCTGAACGGCATGCTGGCCGAGCTGGGCCTGCCCGGTATTGCCCCCAGCGCCATCGAGCCGATGATTGGCAAGGGCTCTGAAAACCTCATAAGCGCAGTACTAAAACATGCTCTAGCGCATATGCCACCTGCGCAAGCAGCTATAAATGATGTAGCATTTTTCGACCGCGCGTTGGCGGCTTACCAGCAGCACTACCAGGCCATCAACGGCCAGTTCTCGCAGGTCTACCCCGGGGTACTGGAGGGCTTGCAGGCGATGCAGCAGCGCGGCTGGAAACTGGCCTGCGTGACCAACAAACCCGTCGCCCTGGCCGTGCCGCTGCTACAGGCCAAGGGCCTGGACGGCTTCTTCAGCCAGGTGTTTGGTGGCGATTCGTTTGAGCGCAAAAAGCCCGATCCGCTGCCGCTGCTGAAAACCTGCGAAGCCCTGGGCACCCTGCCCGCCCATACGCTGATGCTGGGCGACTCCAGCAACGATGCCCAGGCGGCACGGGCAGCAGGCTGCCCGGTGCTGCTAATGACCTATGGCTACAACCACGGCGAACCGGTGTCGGCGGTGGATGCCGACGGGCTGCTGGATTCGCTGGCGGACTTTGCGCGGGCTTAGGCGGCTGTAGGCTGGCGCGCCAGCAGTTCGTCTATCGGCGCGGGTTTGTGCAGCAGAAAACCCTGCACAAAATCCACCCCGATCTCGCGCAAACGCGCCAGCACGGCCGGATGCTCCACACACTCGGCCACGGTTTTTACGCCGACCACCCGCGCCACATCCACAAAGCAGCGCACGGCCGCATCGTCCAGCGGGTCGTCCACCACGTCACGGATAAATTGGCCGTCGATTTTTAAATAGTCCACGGGCAAGGTCTTCAGGTAGCCGAACGATGAGGCTCCGGCACCAAAGTCGTCTAGCGCGACGCGCACGCCCACGGCCCGGATCTGCGCAATAAACAGCGCCGCATCGGCCAGGTTGGTCACCGCCGAGGTTTCGGTCACCTCGAAGCACAGCCGGGCACAAATCGCCGGGCCTGCGGCGGTCAGCATCTCCAGCGCCCAACGGTGGAAGGCCCGGTCCCCGACCGACTGGCCCGACAGGTTGATGCTGAGGTTGTTGACCATCTCGACCGACGGCAAGGCCTGCATCCAGCTGATGGCCCGTTTGAACACCCAGCGGTCGATACGTGATGCCAGGTGAAAGCGCTCTGCCGCAGGCAAAAAAGCACCGGGCGAGACCAGGCTGCCATCGGCATCCCGCATTCTGAGCAGCACCTCGGCATGCACCCCAGGCGGCGCACTGCGCAAAGACGCGATCCGCTGGGCGTACAAGACAAAGCGGTCCTCGTCCAGGGCGTGCTCGATGCGCGTGGTCCATTGCATTTCGCCGTGCCGCGCGCGCATCGCAATATCGCTGTCAAACCAGGTGTGCACCCGGTTGCGCCCGGCATCCTTGGCGGCGTAGCAAGCGGTGTCAGCGGCCTGCTGGAGCGCCTCGATCGAGGTCCAGCGGCCGTCCACCGGCACCAGGCCGATGCTGGCACCGATCCGAAACCGCCGACCATCGTGGACAAACCGGAAGTCGTCCATCCGGTCGCAGATCTGCTGCGCAACACGCTGTGCCTTATCCGCCGTGCAGTGTTCCAGAATGATGCCGAATTCATCGCCCCCCAGCCGCGCCAGGGTGTCGCGGTCGCGCACCGAGGTAGCCAACAGCTTGGCGACTTGTTGCAGCAGTTGGTCGCCCACCGCGTGGCCGCAAGCGTCATTGACCAGCTTGAACTGGTCCAGGTCGATACACAGCAGCGCGTGCTCGGCACGCTCCTCGTGCACCCGGCGCAATGCCAGGCCAAGTCGGCTCTCAAACTCGGACCGGTTCACCAAGCCGGTGAGCGCATCGTGGGAGGCGCGGTAGCTCATTTCGCCCGACAGGCGGCGCTGCTCGGTCACATCGTGGAACACCAGCACCGCCCCCAGCACCTCGCCCTGGGCATTGCGAATCGGCGCAGCAGAGTCTTCAATGCCAAACTCGCCGCCACCCCGAGAAATCAGCAAGGTCTGGTTGGGCAGGCTGGCAACACCGCCTTTCTGGAGGCACACGGCCACCGGATTTTCGGCAATGGCGCGGGTTTCCTGGTGCACGATATGCAGCACCTGCTCCAGCGGCAGCCCCAGCGCCTCGGCATTGGGCCAGCCGGTCAGGGTTTCGGCCACCGGATTGAGCCAAACCACCTGGCCCTGGGCATCGGTGGTGATGACGGCATCGCCAATCGACTGCAAGGTGACCCGCAACAGCTCATGCTGCTCGGCCAGTTGCGCCGCCAAGCGGTGGGATTCGGTGATGTCGCGGTTGGTGCCGAACATACGCACGGCCTGCCCGTCCGCAGCGCGCTTGACGATCCCGGTGGACCGCAGATGGTGGACGCTGCCATCGGGCCAGACCACCCGAAACTCGGTGTTCAGCGGTGGGCCACCCGCTGCTGCAATCTGCACCGCCTGCGCGGCCCCCGCCATATCCTCGGGGTGCACATACTGCGCCCACAGGGCATAGCTGTCCATATCCTCGTGCACCTCGAGGCCGTACAAACGGTGCATCCAGGCATCGCATTGCAGCGCCCCACTGGCCACATCCCATTCCCAGATGCCAATACCGCCACTGTCGGTCGCCAGCGCCTTGCGTTCGTTCGATTCTTGCAAGGCCCGGCGCTCATCCATCAGCGCCTGCTCGAAGCGGTAGCGCAGCGTCACGTCCTCCATCGCAGCCATGCTGCGCAGCGGCTGGCCATCCGGGCCGCGCTCCAGAATGCCCGACAGCAGCACGTCGATCACCGCGCCACTTTTGGTCAGCATCTGGTGGGCGATGTCGTCACAGCGCCCCTGCGCAAAAAAAGCGGGCATCACGGTGTTGCGGGCATACGCACGCGATGCGGGGGTCAAAAAATCAGAGGACAACTGGCCGAGCACCTCGTCCCGGGTGTAGCCCATCTTGGACAGCCAGGTATCGCTCACGGTCAGCAAGCGCCCTTGCGCGTCGATGGAGTGCAGCATGGTGGGCGTGGTTTGGTACAGGTGGCGCAGCCGGTCTTCGCTTTGCTGCAATGCCTGTGTGGTGTGGTGCGCGATCTGCATCGCCTGGCGACCTTCGAGGACTTTGGCCACAGCCTGCGCCAGCAAGCCCAGAATCTGGTGCTGGGTAGCATCCAGCTGGCGCGGCTGGCGGTCAATGACGCACAGCGTGCCCACGCGCATACCGTTGCCCATGTGGATGGGCATACCCGCATAAAACCGGATATCGGGCGGCCCCTGTACCAGCGGATTGTCAAAAAACCGGACATCCAGCGTGGCGTCGGGCACTTCAAACAAGGTGTCGCCCAGAATCGCATGGGCGCAAAACGCCATGTCACGCGGTGTCTGCGTAGTGCCAGGTAAGCCTACCTGGGCCTTGAACCATTGGCGCTGCACATCCACCAGGCTGATCAGGGAAATGGGTACGCCGCAGACCATCGAAGCCACCTGCACCAGGGCATTGAACTCTGCCTCTGGCGCGCTATCGAGCACGTTCAAAGCTAGCAGCGTCTCAAGGCGTTGTGCCTCGTCGTCAGCGTGGGGGGCTGGCTGCATGGTCTCGTTCCTTTACAAACAGGCGCACCGCCTTCTCGCAAGATTATGAAACGCATTGCCCTGCCCGAAAACAGGAAACACCCGGGGTGTTAAGGTCGATAAGGGCGTGTAAATCAGGCCTTCAGCTTGAGCAAATACATCATCGCCGCAGCGGTGGTCCGGTCCAGCTCCATGAAGCTGCGCAAATCCTCCCCCACCAGCCACGCCGCCTCCCAGCGCTTGGCTTTCAGGGTTTGCAGCCAGCTGGCATGCGTGGTGGCGCGGTGTACGCCGTCGACCAGCTCCGCAACACGCGCCGGGGCCACTCCGTTACCCACCAGCAGGCCGCGCCAGTTGGACATGACAGCATCCACCCCCTGCTCGCGGATAGAGGGAATGCCAAACGAAGTTTTGCGCGCCGACACGCCAATCGCCCGCAACTTGCCGCCCACCAGCAGATCGGCAAATTCGCTGTAGCCCGAAATGCCCGCCACGGCTTTGCCCGACAGCACGGCATCGGCCACCTGCACACCACCGGCAAACGGCTGGTAGACCAGATCGCTCACCTGGGCCCTGGCCGCACGGGCAAACAGACCGGCAAAAATATGGTCGATACCGCCCGCAGAGCCACCCGCCAAAGGCACGCTTTTGAGGTCCTTGCGCACCAGCGTCACCAGATCGGCCACAGAAAGAATCGGGGAATCGGCCCTGACCACCATCACCAGGTAGTCGCTGGTCAGGCGGGCCAGGGGCTGCACCTGGCTCAGGTCTACTGCGGGCCGCTGCAAAGCCACCGCGCCGACCATCACCGTGCCGCCCACCAACAGGGCGTTGGGGTCCTGGCTGTAGTGCTGCACATACGCGGCCAGGCCCAAGGTGCCGCCTTTGCCGCCGATATTTTCAAAATCCACCTGCTCACACACCCCGGCGGCCAGCATGGAGGCCCCCAAGGCCCGGCCGGTCTGGTCCCAACCACCACCCTCATTGGCCGGGATGACGATGCGCAAACGGGTCGCCAGCGGCTTGGCAGTCATTTTTTTCACCGAGGCTACGCTCTGGGCGTGCAGCACGGGCGAAAGCCCCGTGAGCACACCGCCCAAGCAAGTTAGAAGACCGCGACGACCCAGCTGCTTAGTGTGCATAGTGACTTTCGGTTGAAAACCAAAATTGTATGCAGCACTGTTTCACATGGCGGTGAAATCCGGGCGGCGGTTTTCCATGAACGCGGTGAGCGCTTCTTTGGCAGCGGGCTCGCCCAGCATGCGGCTGAAGTGCACGATTTCTTCGGCGATACGCGCAGCCACCGGGGCGGCTTGCTCTTGCTTCATCAGGCGCTTGCTGGTCACCAGCGCGCCCATCGGCTTGGCCGCCAGGCGCTGCGCCTGGCGGTGCGCCAAGGCATGCACCTCGGCGGGTGGCACGATGCGGTTGATCAGGCCCACTTCCAGCGCCGTCTCTGCGCTGAACGGGTCGCCCAGCAGCAGCGCCTCGGCCGCCCGCTGGTGGCCCATCAGGCGCGGCAACAGGTAGCTGGAACCGGCTTCGGGACACAGGCCCAGGTTGACAAAGGGCAGCGAGAACGCCGCGTTGTCGCCCGCATACACCAGATCGCAATGCAGCAGCAGCGTGGTGCCCACGCCCACCGCCGCGCCGCACACCGCCGCAATCAACGGCTTGGGGAAGCTGCTGATGACGCGCAGGAAGCGGACCACCGGTGATTCGGCCAGAGCGTCAGGGTTTGGCGCAGCCTTCAAAAAGTCGCCAATGTCATTGCCCGCCGAAAAGATGGTCTCGTGCCCCTGGACCACCGCCACCCGCACCAAAGGGTCGGCAGCTGCCGCCTCCAGCGCGTCGGAGATGGCGGCGTACATGGCCGAGGTGAGGGAGTTCTTCTTGGCCACGCGGTTCAGCGTGATGGTCAGGATGCCGTCTTCGGTGTGGGTCAGGATGTCGGTCATATTAGGTTCCCCCCCAGGCTGCGCGCACTGCGTGTCGCTCCTCCAACCCCCTACAGGGGGCGACACCAGTGGCCCGGCAAAGCCGGGGCCAGCTATCTCTGGAATGGATGCGTTCAGCCCGCAAGCCGGGGTTAAGTAGTTACAAAAAACGGGGAGCTTAAACCCGTTCAAAAATGCCGGCTGCGCCCTGGCCCATGCCGACGCACATGGTCACCATGCCGTACTTCAAATTGTTGCGGCGCAGCGCGTGGATGACGGTGGCGGCGCGGATGGCACCGGTGGCACCCAGCGGGTGGCCGAGGGCAATCGCGCCGCCCATCGGGTTGACCTTGGCCGGGTCCAGCCCCAGGGTTTGCATCACGGCCAGCGACTGGGCGGCGAAGGCTTCGTTCAGCTCGAACCAGTCGATGTCTTGGTGCTTCAAACCGGCGTAGCGCAGCGCAGCGGGAATCGCCTCGATCGGGCCAATGCCCATGATGTGCGGCGGCACGCCCTTGCTGGCAAAGCTGACGAAACGGGCCAGCGGGGTCAGGCCAAAGCGTTTGATGGCCGACTCGCTGGCCAGGATCAACGCGCCTGCGCCGTCCGAGGTTTGCGAGCTATTGCCTGCGGTGACCGAGCCACGTGCCGAGAACACCGTTTTCAGCTTGCCCAGGCCTTCGACCGTGGTTTCGGGGCGTACGCCTTCGTCCAGGTTGATGGTGCGCTGGTTAATGCTGACCTTGCCCGTGTCCAGATCGACACTGCGGTCGTCCACGGTGATGGGGGTGATCTCGTCGCTGAAATAACCCGCTTGCATGGCCGCCAGCGCCTTCATGTGCGAGGCGTAGGCAAACTCGTCTTGCGCGCTGCGGCTGATCTTCCACTGCTGCGCCACCTTCTCGGCCGTAAGGCCCATACCGTAGGCAATGCCGTAGTTGTCCACGTCGTCGGTGTTGGTGAAGATGTTGGGCGACAGGCTGGGGCCGTTGCCCATCATCGGCACCATGCTCATGCTTTCCACGCCAGCGGCAAACATCACGTCGGCCTCGCCCACGCGGATGCGGTCGGCGGCCATCTGCACCGCGCTGATACCGGATGCGCAGAAGCGGTTGACGGTGATGCCGCCCACCGAGTTCGGCAGCCCGGCCAGCACCGCGCCGATGCGCGCTACGTTCAGGCCCTGCTGGGCTTCGGGGATGGCGCAGCCGCAGATCACGTCTTCGATGGTGGCCGGGTCCAGGCCCGGCACCTGGGCCAGCGCGGCACGCAGCGTGGTGGCCAGCAGCTCGTCGGGCCGGGTGTTGCGCAGATAGCCTTTGTGCGAACGGCCGATGGGGGTGCGGGTGGCGGCGACGATGTAGGCGTCTTGGATTTGCTTCATGGAGGGCTCCTTGTGGTTTTACTCCTTCCCCCTTCGGGGGAAGGTTGGGATGGGGGCAGGGCTTTGGCGGCAGTCAACGCATCCAAAATCACCACCAACACCCCATCAAGATTAGAAAAAGGCGCGTCGGTCGCAAAGCGCAGCACGGTAAAGCCCAGGCTGCGAAAAAACACCTCACGGCGCGCGTCATATGCGGCTTGGTCGGCATGCTGAGAGCCGTCGAGTTCGACCACCAATTTGGAGGCCAAACACGCAAAGTCGGCAATGTAATTGCCCAGCGGATGCTGGCGGCGAAACTTCACACCCAACTGCTCCATGCGCAAACGCGACCACAACCGCCGCTCGGAATCGGTCATTCCCGCCCGAAGCAAGCGGGCATGTGTGTTGGCGGCAGGTGTGGCGTGGTTGTGCATGGTGCAGGCCCCCATCCCGGCCTTCCCCCGGTGGGGGAAGGAGGAAGTCGGGGTCAGTTCCGTACTGGTTTGCCGGTACTCAACATCCCCATGATGCGTTCCTGCGTCTTCGCGTTCTCCAGCAGGCTGCAGAAGGCTTTGCGCTCCAACGTCATCAGGTATTCCTCGGTCACCAGCGTGCCGTTGTCTACATCGCCGCCCGTCACCACACCGGCGATCAGGCTGGCGATGTGGAAGTCGTGCTGGCTGATGAAACCGCCGTCGCGCATATTCACCAGTTGGCCCTGGATGGTGGCTTTGCCGTTGCGGCCTGCCACGGGGAACAGGCGTTTGTGCGGGGCGCGGTAGCCGCTGGTGGCCATCGCTTTGGCCTCGTTCAGGGCGACGAACAGCAGCTCGTCCTTGTTTGGCACGATGACATCACTGTCCAGCAGGTAGCCCAGCTTGCGGGATTCCAGCGCGCTGGTGCCCACCTTGGCCATCGCGGCGGCGGTGAAGCCTTCAGTCAGGAAGGGCAGCAGGTCTTTGTGGACCGACAGGGCCGCGTTCTCGGCCGCCCGGCGGGCGATGTAGGTCAGGCCGCCCGCGCCGGGCACCAGGCCTACGCCGACTTCGACCAGGCCGATGTAGCTCTCCATCGCCACCACGCGGCGGGCCGAGTACACGGCCAGCTCGCAGCCGCCGCCCAGCGCCAGGCCGCGCACGGCGGAGACCACCGGCACGTTGGCGTAGCGGATTTTCAGCATCACGGCTTGCAGCGCTTTTTCCATCTTGTTGATGGCCCCTGCGCCGCCCATCATGAAGCCGGGCAGCATGGCTTGCAGGTCGGCACCGGCGCTGAAGGGCTCGTCGCCCGACCAGATCACCACAGCAGCGTAATCCTTCTCGGCCATATCGACCGCACGGGCCAGGCCGTCCGACACTTCGGGGCTGATGGCGTGCATCTTGGTTTTGATGCTGGCGATGATGACTCCGCTACCGGAGGGGCACTCATCTCCGTCCAGCGTCCACAGGCGGATGGCCTTGTCTTCAAACAGCGTTGTGCCTGCCGTCTCGAAGCCACCACCGATACCCAAGCCCTGGGTGTGGCCGGAGATTTTTTCAGGAAATAGCTGCCTGGCGTAGACAGGTAGTGCGTGGCGCGCTACAAATTTGGAAGTAGACGGATTCCACGAACCTTCGGCGGTGTGGACACCCCCGGCATCCGCCACCGGGCCGTTAAACACCCAGTCGGGCAGCGGCGCGTCGCACAGGGCTTTGCCCGCTGCAATGTCTTCCTTGATCCAATTCGCCACGGTCAGCCAACCAGCCTCTTGCCACAGCTCAAACGGGCCTTGCTGCATGCCGAAGCCCCAGCGCATGGCCAAGTCCACATCGCGGGCAGTCTCGGCAATCGTCTCCAAATGCACGGCAGCGTAGTGGAAGCTGTTGCGCAAAATCGCCCACAGGAACTGGCCTTGCGGGCCTTCGCTGTTGCGCAGCAGGGCCAAACGCTCACCGGCGGGCTTTTTCAGCATGCGGCCATAGACCTCGTCGGCCTTTTGGCCACCGGGCACATACGTGGCGCTGGCCGCGTCGAAACGCAGCACATCGCGGCCCACTTTCTTGAAGAAACCGGCCTTGGTTTTCTGGCCCAGGTTCTTCATCTCCAACAGTTGGGCCAGCACCGGCGGCGTGCCGTAGCTGCCAAAAAACGGGTCGGTGGCCAAACTCAAATTGTCTTGCAGCGTCTTGACCACATGGGCCATGGTGTCCAGACCCACCACGTCGGCGGTGCGGAAGGTGCCCGAGCTGGCGCGGCCCAGGCGTTTGCCGGTTAGGTCGTCCACCACGTCAAAGGTGAGGCCAAACTTTTCCGTCTCGCCGATGATGCCGAGCATGCCTGCGATACCCACGCGGTTGGCGATGAAGTTGGGCGTGTCCTTGGCCCGCACCACGCCCTTGCCCAGGCTGGTGGTGACGAAGGCTTCCAGCTGGTCCAGCGCTTCGGGCTGGGTGGTGGGGGTGTTGATCAGCTCCACCAAATACATGTAGCGCGGCGGATTAAAGAAGTGGATGCCGCAGAAGCGCGGCTTGAGCTCTTCGGGTAGCGCTTCGCTGAGCTTGGTGATCGACAGGCCGGAGGTGTTGGAGGCCACCAGCGCGTGCGGGGCCACAAAGGGCGCGATCTTTTTGTAGAGGTCGAGCTTCCAGTCCATGCGCTCGGCAATGGCCTCGATGATCAGATCGCAGTCCTTCAATTGCTCCAGGTGGTCGTCGTAGTTGGCCTCCTGGATCAGGGCCGCGTCGTCCGCCACACCCAGGGGGGCGGGCTTGAGCTTTTTGAGGTTGGCGATGGCCTTGGCGGTGATGCCGTTGGCCGGGCCTTCTTTGGCTTTCAGGTCAAACAGCACGACCTGCACCTTGACGTTGACCAGGTGCGCAGCAATCTGCGCGCCCATCACGCCTGCGCCGAGGACGGCGACTTTTTTAATCGGGAATCGTGACATCACATTCTTTCGGGTTTATTGCACACGGAGCCAGGTTTGCGTGCGGAAGAAGGGGCCGATGTAGCCGCGTACTTTGAGCTTCTTGCCGCCCTCTTCGGGCTCCATCGTCAGGGTGTAGTTCTTGCCGTTTTCGGGGTCGAGGATCTTGCCGCCGTCCCACAGGTCTTTGCCGTCTGCCTTCTTTGCGCCCCGGATGATTTCCATGCCGACCTTGGGCTTGTCCTTGCGGTCGTCGCTGCACGCGGTGCACAGCGGCTCGGGGCTGGGGATCAAGGCTTTTTCCACCACCCCGGTGAGCACGCCGGCACTGTTGGCCGCGATGCGGATTTCCGCCTTGGGCTGGCCGGTCTTGTCGTCAATATTGCGCCACAGACCCTCGGGGGTCATTTGGGCAAATACGCCGCTAGCGCACAGCAAGCCTGCGGTGAGTGCTATTGTTTTTTTCATGGTTGTCTCCGGGGTGAAGGGCTTCAGGCCAGGGCTGCGTCGGTATCCATCAAGACTTTGCTGCCCGAGCGGGCGGTGCGCATCAGCGTGGCGGTTTCAGGGAACAGCTTGCCGAAGTAGAAGCGGGCGGTTTGCAGCTTGGCCAGGTAGAACTGGTCGGTGTTGCCAGCGGCGATTTCGCGCAATGCGACTTGCGCCATGCGGGCCCAGAAGTAGCCAAACACCAGGTGCCCGGCCACACGCAGGTAGTCCACGGCGGCAGCGCCCACTTCGTCGGCGTTCTGGAAGCCCTTGAAGCCCAGCTCGGTGGTCAGCTTGGTGACCTGGTCGCCCAGAATGGCGATGGGGGTGATGAACTCGGCCATCTTCTCGTTCACGCCTTCTTCTTCCACCAGCGCGGCTACCAGGCGGCCAAACTTCTTCAGCGTGGCGCCGTTGTTGCCCAGTACCTTGCGGCCCAGCAGGTCCAGGCTCTGGATGGTGTTGGTGCCTTCGTAGATCATGTTGATGCGGTTGTCGCGCACGTACTGCTCCATGCCCCATTCCTTGATGAAGCCGTGGCCGCCAAACACCTGCATGCAGGCGTTGGTGGCGATGTGGCCGTTGTCGGTCAGGAAGGCTTTGATGATGGGGGTCAGCAGGGCCAGCATTTCGCCAGAGTCGGCACGCACTTTTTCGTCCGGGTGGCTGTGCTCTTTGTCCAGCAGCATGGCGCAGTAAATGCCCAGGGCGCGGCCCCCTTCGGCGTAGGCCTTGGCGGTGAGCAGCATCTTGCGCACGTCGGGGTGCACGATGATCGGGTCGGCGGCTTTGTCCTTGGCCTTGGTGCCCGACAGCGAACGCATCTGGATGCGGTCCTTGGCATAGGCCAGGGCATTTTGGTAGGCCACCTCGGTCAGGCCCAGCGACTGGTTGCCCACGCCCAGGCGGGCGGCGTTCATCATCACGAACATGGCGTTCAAGCCCTTGCCGGGCTGGCCGACCAGGGTGCCGATGGCGCCGTCCAGCACCATTTGGCAGGTGCTATTGCCGTGGATGCCCATCTTGTGTTCCAGGCCACCGCAGTAAATGCCGTTGCGTGCGCCCAGCGTGCCGTCTGCGGCGGCGTGGAACTTAGGCACCGCAAACAGGCTGATGCCTTTGCTACCCACCGGTGCGTCCGGCAGGCGGGCCAGCACCAGGTGGACGATGTTGGGGGCCAGGTCGTGCTCACCGGCGCTGATGAAAATCTTGTTGCCGGTGATGGCGTAGCTGCCATCCGCCAGCGGTTCGGCCTTGGTGCGCAACAGGCCCAGATCGGTACCGCAGTGCGGCTCGGTCAGGCACATGCTGCCGGTCCATTCGCCGCTGGTCAGCTTGGGCAGGTACAGGGCTTTTTGTGCGTCGGTGCCGTGGGCGTGCAGGGCTTCGTAGGCGCCGTGCGACAGGCCGGGGTACATGGTCCAGGCCTGGTTGGCCGAGTTCAGCATCTCATAAAAGCACTGGTTGACCACAAACGGCAGGCCCTGGCCGCCGTAGGCCGGGTCGCAGCTCAACGCCGCCCAGCCGCCTTGCACGTACTGCTCATACGCCGCCTTGAAGCCCTTGGGGGCGGTGACTTCGTGGGTGGTTTGGTCCAGCTTGCAGCCCTCGGCATCGCCGCTGATGTTCAGCGGAAAAGCCACCTCGGAGGCGAACTTGCCGCCCTCTTCCAGAATCGCGCTGATGGTGTCGGCATCGGTGTCGGCGTGCTGCGGCATGAGCTTCAGGTCATCGGTGACCTTGAGCACTTCGTGCATCACAAATTGCATGTCGCGCAGCGGGGGGGTGTAGTTAGGCATGGTGACTCCTTGGAATTTTTGAGGGGGACTGTTATCAGGACTTGGCGGGCTGTCCGTAGCGTGCCAAGAGGTTGTTGAAACCGGTGTTGGCACGGTCTAGCGCGCCAGGATTTTTCAAAAAACGGTGTTCATAGTGCAACGACAAAATCAAACCGTGTATCTCGAAGGCGACTTGGTGTTCGTCGGCATCGGCGCGCAAATCGCCGACCTCTTTGGCCTGCACCACAGCGCGGCAAAAAGCCGCCAGCCAAGCCTGCACCGAGCTGGCCAGCGCATCGCGCACCGGGCCGGGCCGGTCGTCAAATTCGACTGCGCCGCTGATGAAGATGCAGCCCGATTGCAGCTCGATGGCCACCCGCTGCATCCAGTTGGCAAACAGCGCCTGCAAGCGGGGCAGACCGCGCCGGGCCTGCATGGCGGGGTAGAACACCTCGGCCTCAAACAGGCGGTAATACTCGCGGATGACGGAGATTTGCAGCTCCTCGCGCGAGCCGAAATGGGCAAACACGCCCGACTTGCTCATCTGCGTGACTTCGGCCAGCGCGCCGATGCTCAAGCCCTCCAGCCCAACCTGGCTGGCCAGGCTCAGGGCGGCTTCAATAATGGAAGCTTTGGTTTGGCGGCCCTTGAGCAAAGCACGGCCATCGACGGTCGCGTCGCGGGCGGTTTTGGCGGGATGTTCGGTCAGGGCCATAGGTTTAAATTGGGAAATAAGAACGATCGTGCTATTTTTCCGAATTTAAACATATTAATTGCGAAAGTCTACCGATGGGACCGCATTTTTTGCGCCTGTGCGACAGGGTAAACCCACGCTTGCGCCACGAAAAAAGACCGCAGCAAAGCGGCGGTCTGGTGGGTAGCGTATACCTCAAACGCTATGCATTTAATAGCTACCAGCGCATGGTACATATGCGCTAGCAGCCTAAAAATCATTCAATCCGCTGCTACAGCTTGAACGCAACAACCACCTGGTGCTGCTCGCCCAAACCGTCAATCCCCAGCGCCATCGTGTCGCCCTTTTTCAAGAACCGGGGTGGCTTCATGCCCAGACCCACACCGGGCGGGGTGCCGGTGGTGATCACATCGCCGGGCATCAGGGTCATGAACTGGCTGACGTAGCTGACGATCTTGGCCACGGTGAAGACCATCGTCTTGGTGTTGCCGGTCTGTACGCGCTGGCCGTTCACGTCTAGCCACATGCCGAGTTTTTGCGGATTCGGCACTTCGTCGCGGGTGACCAGCCAGGGGCCGAGGGGGCCAAAGGTATCGCAGCCTTTGCCCTTGTCCCATGTGCCGCCGCGCTCCAGCTGGTATTCGCGTTCGCTGATGTCGTTGATGGTGCAGTAGCCGGCCACAAAGTTGAGCGCGTCTTTTTGCGACACATAGCGTGCCTGGGTGCCGATGACCACGCCCAGTTCGACCTCCCAGTCGGTCTTTTTTGAGCCCTTGGGCAGCATGATCGGGTCGTTCGGGCCCTGGATGCAGCTGGTGGCTTTCATGAACACCACCGGTTCGGCCGGAATCGGCAGGCCCGACTCGGCGGCGTGGTCGGCGTAGTTCAGGCCGATGGCGATGAACTTGCCCACCTGGGCCACCGGGCTGCCCAGGCGGGGCTTGCCCTTGACCAGCGGCAGCTTGGCCGGGTTGAGCTTGGCGATCTTGGCCAGCGCGGCATCGCCGAGTTGTTCAGGGCCGATGTCTTTCAGCTCTTTGCTGAGGTCGCGCAGCTTGCCTTCGGCATCGATGAGGCCGGGTTTTTCTTTGCCGGGTTTGCCGTAACGAACGAGTTTCATGCTGTCCTTTGGAAAAATTAAATGGTCATGCCACCGTCAACCGAATAGGTTTGACCGGTAGAAAAAACAGATTCATCGCTGGCCAAAAATACCACGATGGGCACGATCTCATGGGCCTGCGCCAGCCTGCCCATTGGCTGGCGGTCCACAAACGACTGGCGGGCAGCCACGGGGTCGGGGAAGGCGTTGATGCGCTGGGTCAGCGAGGGGGTGTCCACCGTGCCGGGGGCAATGGCGTTGCAGCGTATGCCTTTGGCCACGTAATCGGCGGCCACGCTTTTGGTCAGGCCGATAACGGCGGCCTTGGTCGTGCCGTAGACGCAGCGACTCACCAGCCCCTTGATGCTGCTGCACACACTGGCCATGTTGATAATGCTGCCCCCGCCCTGCGCCAGCATACGCGGCACGGCGGCCTGGATGGCCCACATCTGCGCCTGTACGTTGAGCAAAAAGGCAAATTCCAGCTCGCTGTTGTGCACCTCCAGCACCGTGCCGCTGTGCACCACGCCCGCGCAGTTAAACAGCACGTCGATACGGGGCATGCGGTCTACCATGGCCTGGATCGCCGCCTGGTCCAGCACATCCAGTGGCAGCGCAGTAATGTTGGCCACGCCCTCGTACGATGCCAGCAGCGCCGGGTTCACGTCGGTGGCCCACACCTGGGCTCCGGCGGCGGCCATCGCCAGCGCAGCGGCCTGGCCAATGCCTTGTCCGGCGGCGGTGACCAGCACAGTTTTTCCTGAAAGTCGCATGGGGTGCTCCGGGATGTTGGGGTTTGGCCGGATGGATAATCCCAGCCATTTGTGGAATTATGAAGTGGCCTTACCACTTGGCCAATTAACGCTAACCCTATGCCCCTGCTGACGATAGAACCCCAACGCCTGTACCGCCAGATTGCCGAGCAACTGCGCGCGGGCATGCTGTCGGGCGAATACGCCGTGGGCAGCCGCCTGCCCGCCGAACGCGAGCTGGCGCTGCAACTGGGCGTGAGCCGCCCCTCGGTGCGCGAGGCGCTGATTGCGCTAGAGGTGGAGGGCTGGGTCGAAGTCCGCACCGGCTCGGGCATCTACGTGCTGGCACGCGACCCGGGCCACCGGGGCACGCCGGTCGCCGCCGCCGAGTGGGGGCCGCTGGAGCTGATCCGCGCGCGCCGGGTCATCGAGGGCGAAACCGCCGCCCTGGCCGCCACCCTGGCCCAACCCGAACATCTGGCCGCCATGGCCCAAGCCCTGCACACCATGCGCATTGAGGCCGCCCTGGGCCAGCCCCCGTTGCAGGGCGACCGCGCCTTCCACTCGGCCATCGTGCAAGCCAGCGGCAACATCGTGCTGGTGGAAACCGTGCACCGCTTCTGGGATGCACGGCGTGGCCCGCTGTTTACCCGGCTGGGGGGCTACTTTGAAACGCCGCGCTCCTGGCGCACCGCTTTAAAAGAGCACCAGACCATTCTGGCCGCCATCCACGCCCAAGACCCCGCCGCCGCCCGCGCTGCCATGCACATGCACATGGACAAATCCCACCAGCGGCTCAATGCGAGTTGGAAATAGGTACACCCCCAGGCTACAGCGCAAGCGCTTTTCGCCAACCCCCTTGCAGGGGGCAACAGCAGCAGTCTGGCGGAGCCAGTCCTGCGTTGTTCTTGAGGGGGCTTCGCTGCGCTGGCCTAGGGGCCTAGAAGTCCACCAAACTGAGCCCTACGCTGAGCACGGTGCGACGCACGTTGTAGTCGAGCAGGCTGTCGCCGTAGCCGCTGAACAGCTGGGTGTGCAGGCGCAGAGCGTTTTTGTGGCCGCCGGTGCTGCCCAGGGCTTTCAGCCATTCCAGCCGGACCGAGCCGCGCCCGTCTTGGCGCAGTGCGTGGCGCAGCGTCAGGCCCAGGGTGTTGTCTTTATCCAGATTCCAGCCAGCGGCCAGCTCGCCCCGGCCGATGTAGTCGCTCATGTCGGGGTTGTCGTCGTTGCCGTCGCTTTCGTGGATGCGCTTCCAAGCGCGGGCCTGCACCCGCCACTGGTCGGCTTTTTCAAACCCGGCCATCAGGTAGACCCGGTTCCAGCTGCGCGACAGGGGCAGGCTTTGGCCGTTCGACTGGTGGACCAGGCCAACGCCGGTGTAACGCAGCTTCCAGTCCCACGGCAGTGCCAGGGTGCTGGGGTAAACGTAGACGGCCTCGGGCTCGTGGTCGGTGCTGCGAAAGGGGCGCGACAGGTCGGGGCTGAACAGCTGCCAGTACGACTGCTGGGTGTAGCCAAACCACAGCGAATCGCTCAGGCCACCGCTGCGGCTGGTCAGCATGCCCTGGGCGATCTTGGTCCGCACCGACACCTGGATGCGGGCTTCGGTGCGGTTGAAGTCGGTGGCTGAGGTGGCGGTATGGCCAGCGGCGGGGCTGCTGGGCTGGGCGTTGGTGCGGTCACGGGTGGTCAGCGACAGACTGATCGGGTGGTAGCCGCGTATGCCAAAAGTGCCGCAATCGCTGCCCGTTTCCAGCTCCCAGAAGCGCGAGGTTTCCGAGTAGCGTGTGTCTTTGCAGCCCTGGTCGGCGGCAATGGCCAGCGCTACCGCGACCGGCTGGGGCGGTACCACCGGCAGCGCGGCGGTGGCGGTGGCCAGCGGTGCGGGGGCCGGGGCGGCGGGCGCGGTGGTTTGTTGGGACAGCTCATCAAAGCAGGCCAGGCGGGCGACCTTGTCGTCCACCAAGCGGCTACAGGCCAGCCAGGGCGCGGACGCGGTGGCCTTGGCAATGGCCGTGGCCGCGTCGGTGGCGGTGACCAGCTGCGCCTGCGCGCTGCCGCACAGGGCGGCCAGCAGGAGAGCGATGGGTTTCATTGCCAGCCCCCGGTGCGGCGCAGGGTGAAGGGCTGGGTTTTGTCGGTGAGTGCGTTGGTCCATAGTCCTTTGATTTCCTTGCCACATGAGCTGTCTACCACCCGCCCGCTCCAGGTGGCGCTGATGCGCACGCCGTCGTCGGATTCTTCCAGCTGGAAGTCGCCTGCCTGCACGTCGCCGGCCAACAGCGCCGGTTTGGCCTGGCTGCCTGCGCGGGTAATGCTGCCCACCAGACTATCGTCTTGCGTGGGTTCTTTTTGCAATTGCACGCGGGCCACACCGGGCTGGCCGTCGATCTCGGCCCGCCAGTCGCCGTAGAGCTGCTGCACGGTGGTGGCCGCAGGCGCGGGGCAGTTGGCCACGGTTTTCTTTAAGCTATTTTGGCCGCTAGCGCAGGTACTTATTGCGCATGCAGCTATCAAAAATGTAGTAAATCGCAAGATCATGGTTTCTGCGCCGCAGCGGCTGCATTGGCTTGGGCTTTAAGGGCAAATTCGGCGCGCAGGGCCTTGAGCTTTTCGCGCGGGTCTTCTTTCATGGTGGCCTGGTCCAGCCCCATTTCTTTGATGAAGCGGCTGGGCTGGGCGGCCACGGTTTCGCGGCCTTTTTTCTTCTTTTTGGTCCAGCTCACGGCCAGGCTGCGCTGGGCGCGGGTGATGCCCACGTACATCAGGCGGCGCTCTTCTTGCAGCCGCTGGGTAATGTCGTCGCTGACCACCTGCTGGCGGCCCTCGTCGTCGTCCAGCTTGAAGGGCAGCATGCCCTCGGTTACGCCTGCCAGCATCACGTGCGGCCACTCCAGCCCCTTGGAGGCGTGCAGGGTCGAGAGGGTGACCACATCCGCATCCTTCTCGCGCTGGTTGATGGTGGACAGCAGGGCGATGGTCTGGGCCACTTCCAGCAGGCTTTTGGTCTCGCGCATGGTCGTCACGCCCGAATCCTCGTCGGCCTGGCCTCCGGCACGCGCCGCCATCCAGTCGCAAAACTCCAGCACATTGGTCCAGCGGGCAGCGGCCACTTTTTCGCTGTCTTCGCCGTCATACAGGTGCTTCTCGTAGCCAATATCTTTCAACCATTGCAGCATGAAGGCCAGCGCGTCTTCGGCACCGATGGTGCGGCGGGCCTGGTATTCCAGGTCGGTAATAAAACGGCCAAACTCGTGCAGGCCGTCCAGCGCCTTGGCGGGCAGCAGCGCGCCCAGCGACGAGGTAAACAGCGACTCAAACAGACTTAAACGGTACTGCGTGGCAAATTCGCCCAGCTTGCCCAGCGTCTGGTGGCCAATGCCGCGTTTGGGCGTGGTGATGCAGCGCAAAAACGCCGGGTCGTCGTCGCTGTTGATCCACAGGCGGAACCAGGCGCACAGGTCCTTGATCTCGGCCCGGTCAAAAAAACCGGTGCCGCCGGACACCTTGTACGGAATCGCCGCTTTGCGCAGCGCCTTCTCGAACGGCTTGGCCTGGTGGTTGGCGCGGTACAGGATGGCGAAATGGCGAAACTCCTGGTACTGCGGCCCTTGCACCACCGCTGCGGTGCCCGCCCGCAGGCTCTGGATGCGGGCCACGGCGCGCTCGGCCTCGTGCTCTTCGTTGTCGGCATCCACCACCCGCACCGGCTCGCCTTCGCCCAGTTCGCTGAACAGGGTCTTGGGGTACAGCTTGGGGTTCGGGCCAATCACGTTGTTGGCCGCCCGCAGGATGGCGCTGGTGGAGCGGTAGTTTTGCTCCAGCGTAATCACCTTGAGCTGCGGAAAGTCGATCGGCAGCTTCTTCAAATTGTCCAGCGTGGCGCCGCGCCAGCCGTAGATGGACTGGTCGTCGTCGCCCACGGCGGTGAAGTGCGCGCGCTCGCCCACCAGGTACTTCAGCACCTCGTACTGGGTGGCGTTGGTGTCCTGGTATTCATCGACCAGCACGTGGTTCAACACGCGCTGCCACTTGCTGCGCACCTCTTCAAAGTCGCGCAGCAGGCGCAGCGGCAGGCTGATCAGGTCGTCAAAGTCCACGCTCTGGTAGGCGGTGAGGCGCTCTTCGTACAGCGCCATCACGCGGGCGGTGATGGCTTCGCTGTCGTCGGCCGCCTGGGCCGCCGCCTGCTCGGCGTTCAAGCCCATGTTCTTCCACTTGCTGATGGTCCACTGCCAGGTGCGGGCCGTGGCCACATCGACGCTGCCGCCCGCGTCTTTCAAAATGCTGGTTACGTCGTCGGCATCCAGAATGCTGAACTGCGGCTTCAGCCCCAGCAGCTTGCCGTCTTCGCGCACCATGCGCACGCCCAGCGCGTGGAAGGTGCAAATCACCACGTCCTTGGCCTCGCGCCCGATCAGCGCCTTGGCCCGGTCGCGCATTTCCATCGCTGCCTTGTTGGTAAAGGTGATGGCCGCAATGCTCTTGGGCGCCACGCCGGCGTCGATCAGGCGGCCGATCTTGTGCGTGATCACCCGCGTTTTGCCCGAGCCCGCGCCCGCCAGCACCAGGCAGGGCCCGTGCAGGTAGTTCACAGCTTCTTGCTGGGCGGGGTTCATTCCGGCGGACATGGTGTGGGGGCTAGGTTTAGACAAAATTTCGGATCATACAGAGCGGGGTGGAGGCGGGTGGGGTCAGATCCGAATTGCGCGATGCGGGTGAATTGCGGCTAACCCTGCCCACCCGCATTTCGGCTCTGACCCTCATGCCACTAGGATAAGCCCCGTCGCATGCGAATCGCAGCCCTGGCTGCTGTGCGAGGCGTGTTCAGTAGTGGCAAAGGCTTCGGTCTTCGCTTCTTTGCCCTGGGCTCAATGC
>NZ_JBWMAU010000011.1:0-155528 GCF_056521445.1 Rhodoferax sp. LB1P47
CCTTGAGGAACTGCGCAAGGCCCATAGAGGGCGCGTGGAGCGTGACCTAGGCGAAGTCATACCTACCCCGCCCGCTCCTGTAGTCGCTGCGCCTGTGGTCCCTCAGGCCCCCGCAGTCACCCATACGCTAGACGATGTGGTGACCGTATGGGAAACCCTCAAGCAGCCGGGGCTGAGTTCCAAAAAGATGATGGGCTACGGCGTGCGGTTGGTTAATGCATGCCTTGGCTCTGTGCCTATCGAGCAGTTCACCAAGCCCCAGGGCGCTACGGTAATCGCCTATCTGCTGGAACATTGCGGTTCACAGAAGACCGCCAAGAATCGCTTTGATTCGGTGAATGCATTGCTGAATGTTGCGGCTGACCTGCAAGGATGGATACCTTCCAACCCCTGGAGGGGCCATAAGGTGGCCGTGAAGAAGGCCCGTTCACGCAAAGACCTACAGCCGGAAACACTGACCCAGCTTTTCGACTCCTCCCTGTTCCGCTCCTACGACCTCCCCACCATCAAGGGCGCGGGCGGCAGTGCAGCCTATTGGGTTCCCTTGCTGGCCCCCTTCACAGGTGCGCGGCAGTCTGAACTGTGCCAGTTGCGCCTTGAGGATGTGACCACGATGGCCGATGGCCTAGTGCTGTGCATCCAAGCAGATGCGGGGGATGAAGAGGAGGGGATTCCATCCACGACCACCAAGGGGGAAACCTCCAAGCGCCGCGTGCCCGTTCACTCGCACCTGATACGCCTAGGCTTTGCTGACTATGTGGCCGATATGCGAGATGCGGGGCAGGTGCTACTGTTCCCGAACGTCCGAAAGCCCCCCGAGGGTATGCCGATGGGGGAGTATTTCAGCAAGTGGTGGAGCGTGTACCGCAATGCCCAGGGCGTAACGGGGCGGTACAAAGACTTTCACGCCTTCCGGCATACCTCCCGAACCCGGCTGACTGACCAGGGCGTGGAGGATGTGCTGAGTGCGCGGATCTTGGGGCACACCGTGGGGGGCTCCACAGGCTCCAAGGTCTATGACCATTCCGTGGTGACCCTTCGGCCTACCCTTGAGAAGCTGGCCTATCCTGAGCTGCCACAGGTGCGGTGCTACCCCGTTAGACGGTAACGGCCTGGAGTGCCCCACAGTGCCCCACAGTGCCCCTAAATGGTCCTTGGTGGCCCTGCAAGCGCCTGCCTGCACCCTTGCCAACCGTTATGCAGTAACAGGCCCTACAGGCTGCATATCCCTGCGCGGCTGCTTGTCGTAGTAGCCCGCCTGACCTGTTGAATCCAAGCCATCCAAGACCACCGCCTGAGCCTGCATAACCAGCAGCGCCAACATCGCCCGCTGAGTTACCCCGTGATGCACCGCAAGGCGCTCTAAGGCCAGCTTTGCAGACTGGTCTACCACCAGCCCTAGGCGTGCTGCTTGGCCCTCAAGGCTCTTGAGGTGCCTTGTGCGGTAGGCGGCTTGTCGCTGTGCGTTGCTGAGAGCAGGGGCTTTGTTGAGTGTCATCGTTATTTAATCCGTTATGCAGTAACGATTCTAGGCCACAGCCCGCCCCTTATTTCCATTGAAAAAATGTCTGGGGGTATTTAATAAGCACTGCGCGGCCACTTCCCCCCATGCCCCCCACGGGTTCCTATGGCGGGGCCTGGAGGTGGCCGCAACCGTTGCTCAGATATGAGCATCGCCCCGTGAGCCACAGCGCTGGACGGTGGATGCATGCCCAGGCATGTGGACTACAGCCCCCGTCCATCTGGAGTACGCCCCAACTGCACAGCCAGAATGCCCCGGAATTGTGCGCGTCTAGGGCCAGAAAACGTATTGATTGACACTTTGCGGATTGGGTCTTAGAATCTATCTGTACACAACCACCGGATAGATTGACCATGAGCACCACCAGCGAAGCGACCAACGAAGTGACCAGCGCAGCCCTTCACCCCGCCAAGGGCCAGACCGTGGGTTACACCCGCGTCAGCAGCGTGGACCAGAACACGGCCCGGCAACTGGACGGCATACGCACAGATAGAACATTCGAGGACAAGGCCAGCGGGAAGGACACCCAGCGGCCCCAGTTGCAAGCCATGCTGGCCTATGTGCGGGCAGGCGATACGGTCCTGGTCCACAGCATGGACAGACTGGCCCGGTCTTTAGGTGACCTCGAAGGCATCGTGAAGGGCCTCACGGCCAAAGGCGTTGCGGTCCACTTTGTCAGCCAGAGCATGACGTTCACCGGGGAGGATTCGCCTATGAATACCCTGCTGCTGCAACTGCTGGGGGCCGTGGGGCAGTTTGAGCGTGCCCTGATTCTGGAGCGCCAGCGGGAAGGCATCGCCGTTGCTAAGACCAAGGGCGTTTACAAGGGCCGGAAGGCTTCGCTAGGGCCTGCGCAGGTGGAGGAGCTGCGGGCGCTGGTGGCGGGTGGAATGCCTAAGGCGCAGGCGGCGGTGAAGCTGGGAGTCTCCCGGACTACGGTTTATGCGGCCTTGAAAGGTTGAGGGCAGCGTGCGCCTGTGTCAGCACCTGTTTTTTGGAGGAGTGTCCCCGAGCCCCAAGGTGCTCCACAAGAGGCCTCACGCGGCCGCCTGGGTGCGTTAGTTTCCCATTGGAAATAGTTGCCAAAAGGAAGGTTTTATATATATCAGTGCTTGCGGTGTAGCTATAGTTTTTACGTGTACAGTCCGCCACTCAGGGCGCATTCAGTGCCCTGCAATTCGCCGCTAACGTCAGTGACGTATCTAGGCGCACAACCTTAAGGGACACCAAAGACTATGCACAGCGAAGCAAGCCGCGCCACCACCCCGCCCGCGACCACCGCCCGAAGAGTTTGGGACTACCTCCTAGGGCGCACCGTGCCTGCCCTTAACGCCATCGGGGAAGCTGCGGCTGTGGTGGCCTCCCGGTTCACCGTGAATGCGTGGGACGTGCATTTCCAGTTGGAGGAGTGGCGCAAGCCGTTTACAGGCGCGTGGGCCGTTGATGATGGCAAGGGCGGTAAGGTCTATTACCTGCACAGCGGGCGGGTGGAATACGCATTCTTCAGGGATGCACGGCAGACCCTCAACGGCGCACAGCAAGCCAACCACGCAGAGTAGGCGCAGCCCTCAAGGGCAAACCAAAGGCCCCACCCTCACCAACCCCACTGGTGAAATTGACACCCAGACCGTGACCAATCACGCAGTGAGTGGCGCAGCCAGCCGCGCAGAGGCGCTCACAGTGATGACCAGCCGGGAAATCGCGGACCTCACTGGGAAAGAGCACAAGAACGTGCTGGCAGACATCCGAATCATGCTGGATGGACTTGAAATTACATCGGCTGACTTTTCAGCCAATCTCCCAGACACCTACGGACGCTCCCAGCCCGGCTACAGGCTCCCCAAGAGGGAAACCTTAATCCTCGTGTCGGGCTACTCGGTCGCCATGCGTGCAGCCATCATCGACCGCTGGCAGGCACTGGAGATGTTGAATGCACAGGTGCAGCCCGTGCCGTGATTCTCCCCCTGAGCGGCCCTGCCGCAGTGAAGTTGCCCCGCCCACTGCGCCAATTCAGCTATCTAAATCATAGTGAAAACGGCAGGCATGCACACGGTGCTATCGCTCAGGGAATCAACGGGTTTCTTGCTTGGACCCGGCTGGCCCCCTATAGCGCCCCCAATCTAAAACCCCACCCTAGCCCCCACAGGTGAATCTAAAGACCCTTTAGGGCCACTGCACGGGCCACCTAAACCCTGACCCTAGCTAAACCACAGCCCCACCGCCACCCAGCGGCCCCCAGGCGCTAACTGTCTCCCAGCAGTTCCCGCCTGTTCATCCCCGTTAGCCACTGCGTTCAGCCACCGCGCTAGCACCCCACCCAGTCTCTTTACGCTGATTCCTTCCCGCCCTTGCCATACACGGCTATGGGTGTCATTGCCCCGACTGGGGCTGTGTATGGAGGGACTTGGACGGAAGGGAATCAACTTAAAGAAAATCCAATGACACAACGCACCGTTAGCCGCGCAGCCAAGCGCACAGGCTCATCCCTCCATAAGACCATCAACACGGCCCCCACGGCCCTTATGGTTACTGTGGGGTTCACCCCGGCGCAGGCCAAGCGCATCATTGCAGTGCGCCGCACGTTGCCCCTCATGGATGACCGTAAGGCCCCCTGTGTGGATGCCCGTAAGCTGTGGGCCAAGATTGGCAAGCCACATGGGCGGTTCAATGCTTGGGCAGACCAGTACATCAAACCCCTGTTGCGTGGGCAGCGCCTAAATACAGAGATTCCTGTATTTGAGGCCAAGGACCTAAACGCGGAAATAAGCGCGTTTGAGGATTCCAGCAAACCGGGCAAGCCCGCCAAGCAGTACACCCTGAGCCGGGACATTGCCGCCCACCTCGCCATGCAGGCCAACACTCCCCAGGGGGAGGAGGTCCGCGCCTACTTCCTTGATATGGAAGACCTCGCCATGAAGCTCTCCATGCATCTTGCGGTGCGTGCGGTGGTGCTGGTGGAGATTGACAACAAGGTGACCCACCTATTCACCGTGAAGGCCGGGGACAGAGCCAAAGCGGGGCTAATCCCTAGGGCAGCAGTGCGCAGGGAGGCCAACGATAAGGAGGCGTTGCTTAAGTCCACGGTGTGTGAGGTCGTTACAGGCCACCCTGCGGGCCACTGGAGGGCCTGCCTAGGTGGCGCCAAGGGCGTGAGGGATGTGCTGGATACGCAGGATGTGAAGGTCTACGCAGCTTGCTATGAGACGGCGCAGGCGTTCATTCAGGCGGGCATAACGCGCAGGGATAAATTGATGGCAATGCTTGCCCCAGCCTATGGGGGCCGGGTGGATGCCTCCAAGTACCTGCCTGTGGCGCAGCCACTGCCTGTAGCGCAGCCACTGCCTGTGGTGGGAGGTGTTGCGGCGTGAGCAATAACAAGCCCAAGACCCACGACAACGCCCCTGTGAGGGCCTTCCTGGCCCCTTACTCCTCAGCGTCGGAGCTATGCACAGCCCACCCCGCCATTGATGACCTATTCAGCGGGGTACTGGCCCTAAAGACAGCAGGGGACACCGCCACCCGGTCCCTGTCCCGTAGCACCTTGTTCCACATCCTCCAACGTTGCCCAGCGGTTACCGTGGAGGGGGTCAAGGAGGCCACCACAGGCCGATATGCCCGGCAGAGCAATGAGACCTACGCAGCCCGTGCCCGTGTGCTCTCCAAGGCCCTTGCAGGGTTCATTGCAGGGATGCCCACCGTGCCCCAAAGGCTGACCATTCGGCAAGAGCAAGAGGCCCTTGATGCTCCCTACCATGCGGAACTCAAGGCGCGTGGGCTGATGTAGCGGGTGGGTGGATTCAAAACCGCAACCTAAAGAAGGGTGACCTTGGAGGGCTACCTTTACAGGTGGATTCAAATTCCTAACCTAAAGAAGGGGCTCCTTCCTGATTCCTTAAGGGCCCACTGTGTATGACCATTGATTGAATCAAACAAGGTCTACCACTGTAAGGTCCTTTGAGGTACTGCCGTAGTTGACCCTGTGGCACAGGTGACCTACGGGGGAATCTCAAGGTGGCCTGTCTTTGGTGATGACATTGGAATATCCAATCAAGGTCAACCACCCCAAGGCCACCGTGGTGCAACCAGTGCCAGCCCCTGTAATCACAGGTGACCTACTGGACCACCTTAAGGGGCCTTGCTCTCCACTGATTCCATTGCTCCACAGCAGGAGGTCTTACCCCCGTAGAGGGGTGAAGGTCCATCCCTGCAAGGTGGCGCACTGCCTGCCCCGTGGTCTTCACCACTCCCAGGCGCTTGCTGTGTCCCTCAAGGGGCCTACGGCAGGCAATCCCTATGGCTACGCCATTCCCGTTCCCTATTCATTCACTACACACAGAAAATCATGGCAGACACTCAATTCACACCCCGCCCAGCCTCTCAAGGCTCACGGCTTCGCCCCTGCCTTTCAGTGCGTGCCACCAAATGCCTACGCATCTTTTCCTATGCCATGTGGGCTGTGGCCGCTATGCGAGTGGGGTTTCTCTACTATGTGTGATGTGATAACGCCCACAGTCGTGGCCTATATGACACTCGCAGCAACAGCAGCCTCCACAGCAGCCTCTGTGGATGCCCAGCGGAAGTCCGCCAACACCCAGGCGGATGCCGCCAAGGAGGCCAACGGTCTAGCCCAGATGGACCTTGCCCGGCAGAGTGACCAGATGGCCGAGGCATCCGCAGGCGAGATGAACGAGCACGCCCGGCAGGCCGCTAAGGACACCTCCCTGTTCGACACCCTCACGGGGGAGTTCGGTGGGGGTAACACCGCAGACCGCGCACGCACCGTGGCGGGCCTCCAGACGGGAGAGAACCTGGCCACCATACAGGGCAACGCAATGACCGCGCAGGGCGA
This sequence comes from Rhodoferax sp. LB1P47, assembly GCF_056521445.1. NCBI lineage: Bacteria > Pseudomonadati > Pseudomonadota > Betaproteobacteria > Burkholderiales > Comamonadaceae > Rhodoferax > Rhodoferax sp. LB1P47. The sequence continues at coordinate 6,372 of NZ_JBWMAU010000011.1, forward strand.
GAACCGCTTTGCCAGCATGGCGACCAACCAGCGCACCAATGCGCAGCTCAAGTCCATCCAGCAGCCTAACTACCTAGCAGCAGGTCTCCAACTGGGGGCACAGGCTGCGGGGTCTTACGGCTCCTTCAAAGGCCAGCAGTACCGGGACGAAACGGCGCGGCTGGCTACCACCAAAGTAATCAAGTAACCCCAGGGCCCTATGGCAGACATCCAGACAACATCCCGCCCAGCGGTGCAGGCCCAGAAGGACCGCGACAGGGCTAAGAGGGCAGCTAAGAAGGCACAGGCACAGCAGGCTGTAGAGGCAGCAGCGGAGGCGGTGGCGGGGCCTTCTGCGGGCTCTCTTGGTTGCCCTTGGGAGTGACCTTGCGGGGGCCTGTGGGGCTCCTTTGCTGGGGTACAGTGTCGGCTTGTGTGCGACGTTTAACTGTGACTGGTTGGAAGTTATTTAATTCGCTAAGTCGTTGATTTATATAGACTTAATGGACGATTATCGTGGGTTCGAATCCCACCTCTTCCTCCAAGTATTTTCAAAAAAGCGCCTTTTCAGGCGCTTTTTTCGTTTCAGCGCTGCGGCAAGCTTGCACCGCAATGGCCAGTGCCGCGAGCACCAGCATCGTTGCCACTACGAAGGTGGTGCGCAGGCCCGTTGCCACCGCCTCGGGGGGCGCAGTGGTGATGTCGCCCGTTGCCGCTGCAAAGGCGAATACCGCGCCCATCACTGAAGCCCCGGTAACCAGGCCCAGATTGCGCGACAGGGTGAGCAGGCCGGACACCACGCCGCGCTGGTCCGGGCGCACATCGGCCATAGCGGCGGTGTTGTTGGCGGTTTGGAACAGCGCGTAGCCGATGGTCAGGGTGACCAGCGGGGCGAGGTAGCCGGGGATGCCCAGTGTTGCGGGCAATACACCCAGCGCCAGGCACGCAACGGCCATGACCATGAGCCCCACGCTGGCCATGCGCTGTGCGCCAAAACGGTCGGCCAGGCGACCTGCGGGCGCACCGGCCAGCGCGGCGGCCAGGGGGCCGACCGACATGGCCAGGCCGACCATCGCCGCATCCAGCCCCAACCCACGCGCCAGGTAGAACGGCCCGACCACCAGCGTGGCCATCATCACCGTGGCGACCAGCGTGCCGGTGGCCAGGCTGGCGCGCAGCACGGGGTTGCGAAACATCGCCAGTCGCACCAAGGGCGAAGGTGCGTGGGCTTCGGTGCGCACGAACAAACCCAGCCCGCAGGCCGCCGCCAGCAACAACACCAGGTTGAGCGCACCGAAGTGGCCGCGCCCCAGCGTCATGGCCAGCGCATAGGCCGCCAGTGTGAGCGCCAGCAGCAGCGTGCCCAGGGTGTCGAAACCGGCAGGCTGCGCCTTGTGGCTATCTACCGGCAGGCTGCGGTAGGCCAGCCACACGGCCAGCATGCCCAGCGGCAGGTTCACCAGGAACAGGGCGCGCCAGCCCAGCGTGGCGATCAACACGCCGCCCAGCGACGGGCCGAGCGCGGTGCCCACGGCCGACAGGGTGGCTAACAGGCCCATTGCGCTGCCGGTTTTTTCTGGCGGCACGGTTTCGCCGACAAAAGCCATCGCCAGGGCCATCATGGTGGCCGCGCCCAAGCCCTGGAGCGCCCGTGCCGCCACCAACAGCTCCAGCGTGGGCGCGATGCCGCACAGCACCGAGGCCAGGGTGAACAGGCTGGTGCCGGCCAGCAGCAAGCGCCGACGGCCCAGCATGTCGCCGAGCCGCCCGGCGCTAACGACCAAGGTGGTGCTGGCCAGCAGATACGCCAGCACCACCCACTGGACTTGCTGGAAGGAAGCGCTGAACGCCAACGCCAGCGTGGGCAGGGCGACATTGGCGATGCTGGTGCCCAGCGATGCGAGCAGCATGCACAGCGACAGGCTGGCGAGTGCCCAGGGGACTTGGCGGGGTGGATGGGTTGGATGGGGCTGGGGCATGGATGCGTCTTTCTTTAGTGTTGCCTGGAGCGTAGTTTTTTACGGGCCAGAGCGGAAGGCGCAGCATTTGCACTGTATGCGTGCACCAAGCGCCATGCCACCACCGATTGCGCTATGGTCGGAGCATGACTCTTCCTGATCTAAATCTGCTGGTCACCCTGGACGTGCTGCTGGCCGAGGGCAGCGTGGTGCGCGCTGCCCAGCGCTTGCGGCTCAGCCCGTCGGCGATGAGCCGTGCGCTGGCGCGCTTGCGCGAGGCGACGGGCGACCCGCTGCTGGTGCGGGCCGGGCGTGGCCTGGTGGCGACACCCCGGGCGTTGGAACTGCGCGAGCGGGTGCGCCAGCTGGTGCAGGACGGGGCGGCGGTGCTGCGCCCGGCAGAAGACATTCAGCTGCAACAGTTGGTGCGCAGCTTCACCCTGCGCACCCGCGAAGGCTTTGTAGAGAACTTCGGCCCCGCTTTGGTCGCCCGGGTGGAGGCGCAGGCTCCCGGTGTGCGGCTGTGCTTTGTGTCCAAGCCGGACAAAGACAGCACACCGCTGCGGGACGGCGCGGTGGATTTGGAAACCGGCGTGGTCGGGCAGGCGGCGGCGCCCGAGTTGCGGGTGCAGGCCTTGTTCCGCGACCGTTTTGTAGGCGTGGTGCGTGCGGGCCATCCCTTGGGCCAGGGCGAGATCACGGCCGACCGGTATGCCGCTGGGCGGCACGTGGGCGTGTCGCGGCAGGGGCTGGACCGGGGGCCGGTGGACGATGCTTTGCAGTCGCTAGGGCTGGAGCGGATGGTGACCACCACCGTCAGCGGGTTTCCGGCGGCGCTGGCGCTGGCCCGGGCCACCGATCTGGTGGCCACCGTGCCCGCGCGGCATACCGGCACACTGCGCGACGGCATGCACAGCTTTGACCTGCCGGTGGCGGTGCCCGCGTTCACCGTGTCGCTGCTGTGGCATCCCCGGCTGCATGCCGACCCCGCACACCGCTGGCTGCGCGGCTGCGTGTTGGAGGTCTGCGCGCCGCTGGACTGAAAAATGCATGCAGTGCAGCGCTGACAATGCACACCAGTTGCCACAACAGATTTTGCAAAGTTGTCATCCCTAGGAGCCATGTATGCCACTTGTCGTTTTCAACCAAAAGGGTGGGGTGGGCAAGTCCACCATCACCTGCAATTTGGCCGCTATCAGTGCCAGCCAGGGACTGCGCACGCTGGTGGTCGACCTGGACCCGCAGGGCAATTCCAGCAGCTACCTGCTAGGGGCGCAGGCCCGTGATGATCAACCCACGGTGGCCGGGTTTTTTGAGCATTGCCTGAGCTACAGCCTGCGCACCGTGCTGCCCACCGAATTCATCGTCACCACGCCGCATGCCAACCTGCACCTGATGCCGTCCAGCCCGCTGCTGGGCGAGCTGGAGAGCAAGCTGGAGTCGCGCCACAAGCTGTACAAGCTGCGCGAGGCGTTGCAATTGCTGGGCGCTGCCTATGACCGCATCTACATCGACACGCCACCCGCGCTGAACTTCTACACCCGCTCGGCGCTCATTGGTGCGCGGGCCTGCCTGATTCCGTTTGACTGTGATGAATTTGCCCGCAAGGCGCTCTACACCCTGCTGGACAACGTGGCCGAGATCCGCGCCGACCACAACCCCGGCTTGGTGGTGGACGGCATCGTGGTGAACCAGTTCCAGCCGCGCGCCAACCTGCCGCAGCGCATGGTGAACGAGCTGATCGCCGAGGGCCTGCCGGTGCTGCAACCGTATCTGCCGTCATCGGTGAAGATCCGCGAATCGCACGAGCAGTCGTTGCCGATGATTTACCTGGACCCGCAGCACAAGCTGACGCAGGCGATGGTGGCGCTGCATGCGGTACTGCAAGGATTGCGCACTGCGTAAATTCGTTTGCTATTAATTAAGTAGCTGCTAGCGCAGGTGCTATATGCGCTAGAGCCCTATTTCTTATAAATTCTCGGTCGAACGGGGTTTGTCTGTGCTTGGCGTGCGCAGGGTATAGTTAATATCAAAATTATTTCTATTTTGTTTTAACTGATACAAAAATTGCAATGTCAAATAGCGAATCAAATCTGGCCTCTACCTACCCCAGCCTGCGCGACCAGGCTGTTTTTATAACCGGCGGGGGCAGCGGCATTGGCGCGGCCATGGTGACCGCGTTTGTGCAGCAGGGCGCGCGCGTGGCGTTTGTGGATGTGGCCGAGGCGGCCAGCCAGGCGCTGGTGCAGCAGCTGGTGGATGCGGGCTTGCCCGCGCCGTGGTGGTGCAAGTGCGATGTGCGCGACATTGCGGCGCTGCAAACGGCGGTGTCGGATGCGGCCAGCGCCCTGGGCGACTTTGCGGTGCTGGTGAACAACGTGGCCAGCGACGACCGGCACACGCTGGAATCCGTCACGCCCGACTACTACGACCAGCGCATGGCCATCAACGAGCGGCCCGCGTTCTTTGCCATCCAGGCGGTGGTGCCGGGCATGCGGCGGCGCGGCGGCGGCTCTATTGTCAACCTGGGTTCGACCGGCTGGCAGACCAAAGGCGCGGGCTACCCGTGCTATGCAATTGCCAAGTCGTCGGTGAACGGGCTGACGCGCGGGCTGGCCAAGACCCTGGGTGCAGACCGCATCCGCATCAACACCGTATCGCCCGGCTGGGTGATGACCGAGCGGCAGATCGAACTCTGGCTGAACGCCGAGGGCGAGGCCGAAATCCAGCGCACCCAGTGCCTGCCCGACAAGCTGCGCCCGCACGACATCGCCCGGATGGTGCTGTTTCTGGCCTCGGCCGACGGCGCCATGTGCACCGCGCAAGAGTTCAAGGTGGATGCGGGTTGGGCCTGAGGTGTATTGCTATACTTTTTAATGAAGTAATTGATAGCGCATAGCGCATGTTTAATATGCGCTGGAGGCTGATTTAATTGTCTAAAAATAGCCTTTAAATCTAGATATCCACATCCAGCGTGCAGCCATATAGCGACAGGCTGGCGGCTTTCAGGGCCTTCAGCATCACTTTGGCTGCCGGGGAGGGGGTGCGGTCGGTGCGGGTGATGATGCCGAACGCGTCCATGTGGCAGGGGATTTCCAGCGGCACGATGGCAATCAGGCCGTGGGCGGCGTAGTAGTGCGCCACGTCGGCGGCGATTACCGCCAGCATGTCGCTCTGCTGCAACATGCGGGTGATGAACAGCAGCGCGGCCGACTCGATGATGTTGATCGGCGGTGCCAGCCCCACCTCCTGAAACATCAACTCGAACCGGTGCCGTAGCACGCTGCCCGCCGGCGGCACGATCCAGCCCGATGCCACCACGTCGCGCAGCGCCAAGCCGTCCATGCCGACCAGGGGGTGGCCGGGGCGGGCAATGGCGCACACCGGTTCTTCAATCAAGGGTTGGTAGCGCAGATTGGTTTTGTCCTGCTCGGCAAACAGGCGTGCCACCACCAGGTCGAGCTTGCCCTGCTGCAGCCGCTCGATCAGCACCGGGCTGTTTTCAATCTCCAGCCCGATGCGCAGCGTGGGCTGCTCCTGCTTGACCATCGCCACCGCCGTGGGCAGCAGCGTCAGGCCCGGCGAGGTGATGGCGCCGACGCTGACCTGGCCAAAGCGCCCGGCTTTCAGGGCGGTCAGCTCGTCGTGCGCCTGGTGCAGGCTGGCCAGGGCCACGCGGGCGTGGCGGATCATGGTTTCGCCGTACCAGGTGGGGCGCATGCCGCGCGGCAGGCGGTCAAACAGCGGCACCTCCAGCGCGTCTTCCAGGTCTTTGAGCAGCTTGGACGCTGCGGGCTGGGTCATGTTCAGCACGTCGGCAGCGCGGTGGATGTTGCCCTCTTCGGCCAGGGCCTGGAGCAGCAGCAGTTGCCGGGTTTTGAGCCGTGCGCGGATGAACCAGGGGGTGTTTGTCGCCATGAGGGTTTTCCAGAATGTGATTATTGATATGTATTTTGTCTAAAAAACCATTGGATTGATATCTATTTTGAACTTAGACTCACCGCATATTTTTAATTAAGCATTCATCTACCGGGCCAGATAAGCCAATACCGCGTTCTAAACCACTGTCCATTGGGTTGGTGGTCGGGGCAAATAACTAAACCACTAGGAGACAAGATGCAAATCAATCGACGCACTCTGGCCATCGCACTGGCTGCTGCACCTCTGGCCGGGTTGCTGCCGGGCATGGTGTTCGCGCAGAAAAAAATCGTATTGGGTTTTAGCCAGGTGGGGGCCGAGAGCGAGTGGCGTACCGCCAATACCGAGTCCATCAAGGCTTCGGCCAAAGAGGCCGGTATCGAGCTGAAGTTTTCCGATGCGCAGCAAAAGCAAGAGAACCAGATCAAGGCGATCCGCTCCTTCATCGCCCAAAAGGTGGACGTGATTGCGTTCTCGCCGGTGGTCGAATCCGGCTGGGAAACCGTGCTGCGCGAAGCCAAAGCCGCCAAGATCCCGGTGGTGCTGACCGATCGCTCGGTGAACGTGAAAGACGACTCGCTCTACGTGTCGTTCATGGGCTCTGATTTCACCGAAGAGGGCCGCAAAGCGGGCCGCTGGCTGGTGGAGAAGATGAAAGACCAAAAGGGCGATGTGAACATCGTCGAGCTGCAAGGCACGGTGGGCTCGGCCCCGGCTATCGACCGCAAAAAGGGCTTTGAAGAAATCATCAAGGCCGACCCGAAGTTCAAGGTCATCCGTTCGCAAACCGGCGACTTCACCCGCGCCAAGGGCAAGGAAGTGATGGAGGCTTTCCTCAAGGCCGAAGGCAAAAAAATCAACGTGCTGTATGCGCACAACGACGACATGGCGATTGGTGCCATCCAGGCCATCGAAGAGGCCGGTATGAAGCCCGCCAAGGACATCATCATCATCTCCATTGATGCGGTGAAGGGCGCGTTCGAGGCCATGATTGCGGGTAAGCTGAACGTGTCGGTCGAATGCAGCCCACTGCTGGGCCCCCAACTGATGTCGGCTGTGAAAGACCTGAAGGCCGGTAAAACACTGCAAAAGCGCATCGTCACCGAAGAAGGCATCTTCCCTATGGAAGTGGCCGCCAAAGAGTTTCCCTCACGCAAGTACTGATAACAACGGATTCTTGCCCCCTATGGCGCGCCAGAGATTGGTGCGCTTTTTATAACTATCGGAGACTTTGGAATGAAACGCATCTTTATCAAAACCCTGCTGGCCAGCGTGGCTGTGGCGGCACTCGGTGTGGCACCGCAGGCCTTTGCTCAAGAGAAGGGCTCGATCGGCATTTCGATGCCTACCAAGTCCTCGGCCCGCTGGATCGCCGACGGCGACAACATGGTCAAAGTGCTGAAAGACCGGGGCTACAAAACCGATCTGCAATACGCCGACGACGACATTCCAAACCAGTTGGCCCAGATCGAGAACATGGTCACCAAGGGTGTGAAGGTTCTGGTGATTGCCTCCATCGACGGCACCACGCTGTCCAAAGTGCTGCAAAACGCGGCCGACAAGGGTGTCAAGGTCATTGCCTATGACCGCCTGATCAAGGGCTCGAAAAACGTGGATTACTACGCCACGTTCGACAACTTCCAGGTTGGCGTGTTGCAAGCCGGCACCATCGTGGACAAGCTGGGTCTGAAGTCGGGCAAAGGCCCGTTCAACATCGAGCTGTTTGGCGGCTCGCCCGATGACAACAACGCCTTCTTCTTCTACGACGGCGCGATGAGTGTGTTTAAGCCCTACATCGACAGCGGCAAGCTGGTGGTGCGCAGCAAGCAAGTGGGCATGGACAAAGTGGGCACCTTGCGTTGGGATGGCGCGGTAGCCCAAGCCCGCATGGACAACCTGCTGTCGGCCTTCTACACCAAGGACAAAGTGGATGCTGTGCTGTCGCCCTACGACGGTATTTCCATCGGCATTTTGTCGTCACTCAAAGGCGTTGGCTACTGCACCAAGACCCAGGCGTGCCCGATCGTGAGCGGCCAGGATGCAGAAGTGCCTTCCGTCAAGTCCATTCTGCGCGGCGAGCAGTACTCGACCATCTTCAAGGACACCCGTGAGCTGGCCAAGGTTACCGCCAACATGGTGGACGCCACCTTGTCGGGCAAGGCGCCTGAAATCAACGACACCAAGACCTACAACAACGGTATCAAGGTGGTGCCCGCGTACCTGCTGAAACCTGTAGCGGTGGATGCATCCAACTGGAACCCGATTTTGATCGGCAGCGGCTACTACAAAGAGTCCCAGGTCAAGTGATAGCACCCACCCCAGGCGGACGGCTTGGGGTGTAGCTAGTGAACTTGATAAAGGCCCTGCATTGCGAGGTGTGGGGCCTTTTTTTACGACGGTTTATAAAAATAAGAGGTGCTGATGGCGAACACGATCCTAGAGATGCACGACATCCGCAAGACATTCCCCGGAGTGGTTGCGTTGAATAAAGTCAACCTGCGCGTGGGCGCGGGCGAAATCCATGCCCTGGTGGGTGAGAACGGCGCAGGCAAATCGACCTTGATGAAGGTGCTGTCGGGCGTGTACCCGCATGGTGACTACACCGGCGAAATCCGCTACATGGGCCAGGAGCAGCGCTTCAAGGGCATCCACGACAGCGAGCAGCAGGGCATCATCATCATCCACCAAGAGCTGGCACTGGTGCCGCTGCTGTCGATTGCCGAAAACATCTTTTTGGGCAACGAAACCGCGCACAACGGCATCATTGACTGGATGGCGGCGCACAGCCAGACCCAGGCCTTGCTCAAAAAAGTGGGCCTCAAAGAATCCCCCAGCACGCTGATCACCAACATCGGCGTGGGCAAGCAGCAACTGGTCGAAATTGCCAAGGCGCTGTCGAAAAAAGTCAAACTGCTGATCTTGGATGAGCCCACCGCCAGCCTGAACGAAACCGACAGCGATGCGCTGTTGATGCTGCTGCTGGAGCTGAAAGCCCAGGGTATTGCCTGCATTTTGATTTCGCACAAGCTCAACGAAATTGCCAAGGTGGCCGACTCCATCACCATCCTGCGCGATGGCACCACGGTCGAGACGCTGGACTGCCGCGCCGAGTCCATCAGCGAAGACCGTGTGATCCGTGGCATGGTGGGCCGCGAAATGGCCGACCGCTACCCCAAGCGCACCCCCAACATCGGCGAGACCGTGTTCGAACTGCGCGACTGGCGCGCCTACCACCCCCAGCACGCCGACCGCGAGATGGTCAAAGGCATCAACCTCACCGTCAAGCGCGGCGAGATCGTCGGCATTGCCGGGCTGATGGGCGCCGGCCGCACCGAGCTGGCGATGAGTGTGTTTGGCAAATCATGGGGCCAGCGCATCAGCGGCAAGGCACTGCTGCACGGCAAAGAAATCGACGTGTCCACGGTGCAAAAAGCCGTGGCCCACGGCCTGGCCTATGTAACGGAAGACCGCAAGGGCAACGGCCTTGTGCTGGGGGAAGACATCCAGTGGAATACCTCGCTGGCGAACCTGCCCGGTGTGTCCAAAAACGGCATCATTGACGATGGCCGCGAGTACGCCGTAGCCCAGGGCTTCCGTGAAAAAATGCGCACCCGCTGCTCGGGCGTGGACCAAAAAGTGGTCAACCTGTCGGGCGGCAACCAGCAAAAAGTGGTGCTCAGCAAATGGCTGTTCACCAACCCCGAAGTGCTGATATTGGACGAGCCCACACGCGGCATCGACGTAGGGGCCAAGTTCGAGATCTACACCCTGATTGCGCAGCTGGCCGCCGAGGGCAAATGCGTGGTCGTGATCTCCAGCGAAATGCCCGAACTGCTGGGCCTGTCGGACCGCATCTACGTAATGAACGAAGGCCGGTTTGTGGCCGAGATGCCCACCACCGAAGCCAGCCAAGAAAAAATCATGCGCGCCATCGTCAGCGCCAACTAGAGCTTTTGAATCATGGAAAAAACAACTACAACCCCTGCCACCCCTGCGGCTGCTTCCGGCCTGAGCTTCTTTAAAAACAACCTGCGCGAATACGGCATGCTGCTGTCGCTGGTGGCCATCATGGCTTTCTTCCAGGTGATGACCGACGGCACGCTGATGCAGCCGCTGAACCTGACCAACCTGGTGCTGCAAAACAGCTACATCGTCATCATGGCGCTCGGCATGTTGCTGGTGATTGTGGCCGGTCATATCGACCTGTCGGTGGGCTCCATCGTCGGCTTTGTGGGCGCGGTGGCGGCGGTGCTGATGGTCAATTACGAATGGCATTACCTGCCCACGGCACTGGTCTGCTTGGCGGTGGGCGGGCTGATTGGTGCGGCGCAGGGCTACTTTGTGGCCTTCTTTCGCATTCCATCCTTCATCGTCACGCTGGCGGGCATGCTTGTGTTTCGGGGGCTGGCGATGGCGCTGCTGCAAGGGCAGTCGATTGGCCCGTTTCCAGAGACCTTCCAGTCGCTGAGTTCGGGGTTTATTCCCGATATTTTCAACAGTGAAACCCTGCGCACCACGTCCTTGCTTTTGGGCGCATTGGTGGCTTTTGCCCTGGTGGTGGCGGGCATGCGCACCCGCAGCAACCAGCAGCAACACGGCATTGCCGGGGAGCCCACGGCTTTTTTCTGGGGCAAGATGGCGATTTTCTCGGCCATTCTGGTCACTTTCAGCTACCTGCTGGCATCGTACAAAGGCTTGCCCAATGTGCTGATCGTCATGGCGCTGCTTATTGCGGTGTTTGACTTCGTCACCAGCCGCACCACCATTGGCCGCCGCATCTACGCCCTGGGCGGCAATGAGAAAGCCGCCAAGCTCTCCGGCATCAAGACCGAACGTCTGGCCTTCTACACCTTCATCAATATGGGCGTGCTGGCCGCGCTGGCCGGGCTGGTGTTTGCCGCACGGCTGAACACCGCTACGCCCAAGGCGGGTCTGGGTTTTGAGCTGGACGTGATTGCTGCCTGCTTCATCGGCGGGGCATCGGCCTCTGGCGGTGTGGGCAAGGTGATGGGCGCGGTGATTGGTGCCTTCATCATGGGCGTGATGAACAACGGCATGTCCATCATGGGCATCGGCATCGACTACCAGCAGATCATCAAGGGCCTGGTGCTGTTGGCCGCCGTGTTTGTGGACGTGTACAACAAGAACAAGGGATGATTTCCAGCAGCGCACTGCCCGTGCTGGAGCTCACGGGTATCGACAAACAATTTGCCGGTAATCCTGTGCTCCGTAACGTGCAACTGCGCTTGTACCCTGGTGAAATCCACGCGCTGATGGGCCAGAACGGCGCGGGTAAATCCACTCTGATCAAGGTGCTCACCGGCGTGCTGGAGTCCAGCGGCGGGCAGATGCTGTTGATGGGCCAGCCCATCCGGCCCGATTCGCCGCTGGCGGCCCAAAAGCTGGGCATCAGCACCGTCTACCAAGAGGTGAACCTCTGCCCCAATCTGTCGGTGGCCGAGAACGTGTTTGCCGGGCGCTTCCCGCGCCTGGGCTGGACGCAGGGCTACCGCATCGACTGGGCCACCGTGCACCGCCGTGCCCGTGAACTGCTGGCCCGCATCGGGCTGGATATCGACGTGACGCAGCTGCTCTCCACCTACCCGGTGGCGGTGCAGCAGCTGGTGGCTATCGCCCGTGCGTTGGGTGTGGAGTCCAAGGTGTTGATCCTGGACGAACCCACCTCCAGCCTGGACGAAGACGAAGTGCAAAAGCTCTTCGAGGTGCTGCGCCGCCTGCGGGGCGAGGGCCTGGCGATTGTGTTTGTGTCGCACTTTTTGAACCAGGTTTACGCCGTCTCCGACCGCATCACCGTGTTGCGCAATGGCGAGTGGGTGGGTGAATGGATGGCCGATGCCTTGCCACCCCAGGCCCTGATCTCCGCCATGCTGGGCCGCGAATTTGCAGTGCAAAACGCCCACGCCGGACAGCAGCGCGACAGCACCCAGGATGTGGTGCTGCTGCAAGCCCAGGGTCTGGGCCAAGCCGGGCGCTTACAGCCGGTAGACCTGACTCTGCATGCGGGTGAGGTGCTGGGGCTGGCGGGACTGCTGGGGGCTGGCCGTACCGAACTGGCGCGGCTGCTGTTTGGCCTGGAGACATCCGACAAAGGCAGCCTACAGATCGACGGCCAGACCGTGCAGTTCAGTAACCCCGCAGACGCGGTGCAGCAAGGCATCGCCCTGTGCCCCGAAGAGCGCAAAACCGATGGCATCGTCGCCGAGCTATCGGTGCGCGAAAACATTGCCCTGGCGCTGCAAGCGCGGCTGGGGCTGCGCAAGTTTTTGAGCATTGCCGAGCAAACCCTGCTGGCCGAGCATTTCGTCAAAACCTTAGGCATCAAAACCGCCAGCATTGAAACGCCCATCGGCCTGCTGTCGGGCGGCAACCAGCAAAAAGCGGTGATCGCCCGCTGGCTGGCCACCGACCCGCGCCTGTTGATTTTGGACGAACCCACACGCGGGATCGACGTAGCCGCCAAGCAGGAAATCATGGAAGAAATCCTGCGCCTGGCGCGCGGCGGCATGGCGGTGTTGTTCATCTCCAGCGAAATGAGCGAGGTGGTGCGGGTATCTGACCGCATCGCCGTGCTGCGTGAGCGCCGCAAAGTAGGAGAGCTGCCCGGTGGTAGTTCTGAAGACGAAGTCTATGAAATGATTGCCGCCGACCATGTTTAAGACCTTTTTACGGCATCCGCGCGCGTGGCCCTTGCTGACGCTGCTATTACTTTTGATAGTGAACGTGGTGTTCAACCCTGGCTTTTTGCACATCGAGTGGCGCGACGGCCACCTGTACGGCAGCCTGATCGATATTCTGAACCGGGCTGCGCCGCTGGTGCTGGTGTCACTGGGCATGACCCTGGTGATCGCCACCCGGGGCATCGACATCTCGGTAGGCGCGGTGGTGGCCATCTCGGCCGCGCTGGCCGCCTGGATGATTGGCGGCGCGTTGGTGGTGCAAGACGGCGTGGCGGTACACGCCAGCCGCTTCCCGATGCCGCTGGCGATTCTGGCCGCGCTGGGTGTGGCCGTGGTCTGTGGCCTGTGGAATGGACTACTGGTGGCCCGCATCGGCATGCAGCCCATCATTGCCACGCTGATTCTGATGGTGGCGGGGCGGGGCATTGCCCAGCTCATCACCGGCGGGCAGATCATCACCATCTACTACGCACCGTTTTTCTTTTTGGGCAGCGGCTATCTGGCGGGCCTGCCGTTCTCGCTGTTTATCGTGGCCCTGGTGTATGGCGTGCTGCATTTGGCCATGACGCGCACCGCCCTGGGGCTATTCATCCAGGCGGTGGGCATCAACCCGGTAGCGGCACGCGGCGTGGGCATCCAGGCGCGCAAGTTGACGGTGTGGGTGTATGCGTTTTGCGGCTTTTGCGCGGGCGTTGCCGGGCTGCTCATCAGCTCCAACGTCAAGAGTGCCGACGGCAACAACGCCGGGCAATTGCTGGAGCTGGATGCCATTTTGGCCGTCACCCTGGGCGGCACCGCGCTGACCGGCGGGCGCTTCAGCCTGTTTGGCAGCGTGATCGGCGCGCTGATCATCCAGACGCTGACCTACGCCATTTATTCGCTGGGTGTTCCGCCCGAGATCAATCTGGTGGTGAAGGCCGTGGTGGTGTTTGCGGTAATGCTGCTGCAATCCGCCGAGTTTCGTGCCACCGTGGGCACCTGGGTCGTCCGTCCTGTGCAAGGTCAGCCATGAAGACACTGAATCCTCAGCACCTGCCCATCGTGGCCACCGTATCGCTGTTCGCCGCGATGGCGACATTGGGTTCGGTGTTCTACGACGGTTTCTTTTCGTTGCAGGTGTTTTTGAACCTGCTGATCGACAACGCGTTTCTGGTGATCGTGGCGGTGGGCATGACCTTTGTGGTGTTGTCCGGCGGCATCGATTTGTCGGTGGGCTCGGTGATTGCGTTCACCACGATGGTGTCGGCCTCGTTGGTGGAAAAGCACGGCTGGAGTCCCGCTGTGGTGATTCCGCTGGTGCTGCTGATGGGCACGGCGTTTGGTGCCTTCATGGGCTTTTTGATCGAGCGCTTTCGCCTCCAGCCCTTTATCGTGACGCTGGCGGGCATGTTCTTGGCGCGCGGCCTGTGCTACCTGATCAGCATCGATTCGATCAGCATGACCAACGATTTCTACTCCGAGGTTTCGCAAATGCGCATCCCGGTGTGGGGCGATGCCTCGCTGTCCATCGGCGCGGTGATTGCGCTCATCGTGCTGGCGGTGGCCGTGTTTGTGGCGCACTGCACACCGTTTGGCCGCACGGTGTACGCCGTGGGTGGCAGCGAGCATTCGGCCCTGCTGATGGGTTTGCCGGTGCGCGCCACCGTGATTGGCGTGTACACGCTGTCGGGTTTTTGCTCGGCGCTGGCAGGCGTGGTGTTTACCTTTTACATGCTCTCGGGCTACGGCCTGCATGCCGTGGGCATGGAGCTGGACGCGATTGCGGCGGTGGTCATCGGTGGCACGCTGCTCACCGGCGGCTCCGGCTACATGGTGGGCACGCTGTTTGGCGTGCTGATGCTCGGGATCATCCAGACCCTGATTTCCTTTGACGGCACTTTGAGTTCCTGGTGGACGCGCATCGTGGTAGGTGCGCTGCTGTTCCTGTTCTGCCTGCTCCAGCGCGTCTTTGCTGCACATAAATCTCCCCAACCCTGAAAACTATTTATGACCGATACCCCTAAAAAAATGCGCTCCGCCGAATGGTTTGGCAGCGCCGACAAAAACGGCTTCATGTACCGCAGCTGGATGAAGAACCAGGGCATCCCAGACCACGAGTTCGATGGCCGCCCCATCATTGGCATCTGCAACACCTGGAGCGAACTCACCCCCTGCAACGCCCACTTCCGCAAGATTGCCGAGCATGTGAAGCGCGGCGTCTTCGAGGCGGGCGGCTTCCCGGTGGAGTTCCCGGTGTTTAGCAACGGCGAATCGAATTTGCGCCCCACCGCCATGCTGACCCGCAACCTGGCCAGCATGGACGTGGAAGAAGCCATTCGTGGCAACCCCATCGACGCGGTGGTGCTGCTCACCGGTTGCGACAAAACCACGCCTGCGCTGCTGATGGGCGCGGCCAGTTGCGATATTCCCGCCATCGTGGTCACCGGCGGCCCTATGTTGAACGGCAAGCTGGATGGCAAAAACATCGGCTCCGGCACGGCGGTGTGGCAACTGCACGAATCGCTGAAGGCGGGTGAGATCAACGAGCACCAGTTTTTTGCCGCCGAGGCGGGCATGTCCCGCTCTGCGGGCACCTGCAACACCATGGGCACGGCCAGCACGATGGCCTGCATGGCCGAAGCCCTGGGCACGTCGCTGCCGCACAACGCCGCCATTCCGGCGGTAGATGCGCGCCGCTACGTACTGGCCCACATGTCGGGCATCCGGGCGGTACAGATGGCCCGCGAAGGCCTCACGCTGTCCAAAATTTTGACCCGCGAAGCCTTCGAGAACGCCATCCGCGTCAATGCGGCCATTGGCGGCTCGACCAACGCGGTCATCCACCTGAAGGCCATCGCGGGCCGCATCGGCGTGCAGCTCGATCTGGAAGACTGGACCCGCATTGGCAAGGGCACGCCCACCATCGTCGATTTGCAGCCCTCGGGCCGCTTCCTGATGGAAGAGTTTTACTACGCCGGTGGCCTGCCCGCCGTGGTGCGCCGTCTGGGCGAGCACGGCCTGCTGCCGCACCCCGATGCGCTCACGGTCAACGGCAAATCCATGTGGGACAACGTGCGCGAAGCACCCCAGTACAACGACGAAGTGATCCGCACTATTGATAACCCGTTGATTGCCGACGGCGGTATCTGCATCCTGCGCGGCAATTTGTCGCCACGCGGCGCCGTGCTCAAGCCGTCTGCCGCTACCCCCGCGCTGCTCAAGCACCGGGGCCGCGCCGTGGTGTTCGAGAACCTGGAGCACTACAAGGAACGCATCGTCGATGAAGACCTGGACATCGACGCAAGCTGCGTGATGGTGCTGAAGAACTGCGGCCCCAAGGGCTACCCCGGCATGGCCGAGGTGGGCAATATGGGCCTGCCGCCCAAGCTGCTGCGCCAGGGCGTGAAGGACATGGTGCGCATCTCGGACGCCCGCATGAGCGGCACCGCCTATGGC
This sequence comes from Rhodoferax sp. LB1P47, assembly GCF_056521445.1. Classification (NCBI taxonomy): domain Bacteria; kingdom Pseudomonadati; phylum Pseudomonadota; class Betaproteobacteria; order Burkholderiales; family Comamonadaceae; genus Rhodoferax; species Rhodoferax sp. LB1P47. Next base: position 22,360 of record NZ_JBWMAU010000011.1, read on the forward strand.
ACCGTGGTGCTGCACGTCGCCCCCGAAGCCGCCGCCGGTGGCCCGCTGGCGGCCGTGCGCGACGGTGACTTCATCGAGCTGGACTGCGAACAAGGCCGCCTGCACCTGGACATCAGCGATGCCGAGTTGGCCGAGCGCCTGGCGGCTCTGGCAGGCGACGTGCCCAAGCCGCTGTCCGGCGGCTATGCCCGCCTGTACGTGGACCACGTGCTGCAAGCCGATGACGGCTGCGACTTCGACTTCCTGGTCGGCTGCCGTGGCTCCACCGTGCCCCGCCATTCCCATTAATTACTTGTTGAACGCCATGCACAACGCATCCAACCCCCGCTACCGGGGCATCTTCCCAGTCGTTCCCACCACCTTCACCGCCTCGGGCGAACTGGACTTGCCCAGCCAGAAGCGCTGCGTCGATTTCATGATCGACGCGGGCTCTGACGGCCTGTGCATCCTGGCCAATTTCTCCGAGCAATTTTTGCTCTCAGATGACGAGCGCGAGATCCTGACCAAAACCATCCTAGAGCACGTGGATGGCCGCGTGCCGGTGATCGTCACCACCACCCATTTCGGCACCACCGTCTGCGCCCAACGCAGCCGCCGCGCGCAAGACATGGGCGCGGCGATGGTCATGGTGATGCCGCCCTACCACGGGGCGACGTTCCGCGTCGGCGAGCCGCAGATTTACGAGTTCTACGCCAAGCTGTCGGATGCCATTGACATCCCCATCATGGTCCAGGATGCGCCTGCTGCAGGCACACCGTTGTCGGTGCCATTCCTGGCCCGCATGGCGCAAGAGATCGAGCACCTGGCGTATTTCAAGATCGAAACTGCCGGAGCGGCCGCCAAGCTGCGCGAGCTGATCCGCGTGGGCGGCGCAGCCATCGAAGGCCCGTGGGACGGCGAAGAAGCCATCACCCTGATGCCCGACCTGGATGCCGGTGCGACGGGTGCCATGACCGGCGGGGCCTACCCCGACGGCATCCGCCCCATCCTTGAAGCCCACCGCGCGGGCGACCGCGACACGGCCTACGCGCTGTACCAAAAATGGCTGCCGCTGATCAACTACGAAAACCGCCAGGGCGGCATCCTCACCGCCAAATCGCTGATGGCCGAGGGCGGTGTGATCGCCTGTGAAGCCCCGCGCCACCCCTGGCCCGCCATGCACCCCGATGTGCGTGCCGGTTTGATGGACACCGCCCGCAGGCTCGACCCGCTGGTGCTGCGCTGGGGTAAGTAGTCATTACTATGGTTTTAATAGCTTCTTGCGCAGGTGGGATATGCGCTAGAGGCCTAAAAAGCTTATAAGTCGCCGTGCCGTGTGGCGAGCCCGGCGGGCCAAGGCCTGGGCCATCCGCCAGGGGCGCGCAGTCTTGACCCGGGCGATCACCCCGTCCTTCCACACCCGCCAGCGCGGATACCAGTGGCGGAACCAGGCCAACTGCATCAAGGCCGGCTGCGTGAGTTGAAACAGGCGCGCCGCCACGGCCGTGCCCACCACCTTGGCAGCCAGCACCAGCAGCAGGCCGAGTACGGAGTGGCCCCGGGTCATCCAGTACACCGCCAGCAGCTTGACCGGCAGCAGGGTCAGCATCGGCAAACATAGCAACAGCAAGGCCGGGTAGGGCGGCAGCCGCCGAATCTGGGCTTCCAGCTGCGACCAGACCGGCAAGCGCGCCAGGCGGTCCATGGCCCGCGCCAGCGGCTCCCAGCCCCACTCGCCAAAGATCAGCACCAGCGCCAATGCGGTGTGGAACAGAGTCTTTAAAAATCGCCTTAAAAATTGCATGCGGGAGTCCGGTGGGGTGATGGGGGCGGTGGTAAATTGCCCGATTGTTGTACCCCAATCTGAATTTGTTCTGAAACCATGCACTCCCGCGCCCTTGTTCTTTTCTCTGGTGGGCAAGATTCCACCACCTGCCTAGCCTTGGCCCTGTCCAAGTACGCCCATGTGGAAACCGTGGCCTTCGACTATGGCCAGCGCCACCACGTTGAGCTGGACGCCCGTTTGCACGTTCTGGCCAATATCAAGGCCCGCTTCCCCCAATGGGCGGACAAGATGGGCGAAGACCATTTGCTGGATTTGTCGGTGCTGGGCCAGGTCAGTGAGACCTCGCTCACCCGCGACATGGCCTTCAAGATGGAGGAGGGCGGCCTGCCCAATACCTTTGTGCCGGGCCGCAACCTGCTGTTCCTGACCCTGGCCGCCGCGCTGGCCTACCGGCGCGACCTGGAGGTTATCGTCACCGGTGTCTGCGAGACCGACTTCTCCGGCTACCCCGACTGCCGCGACGACACCATGAAAGCCATGCAACTGGCTCTGTCGCTGGGTATGGACAAACGCTACCTGATCGAAACTCCGCTGATGTGGATCGACAAATCCCAAACCTGGCAACTGGCCCAGCAACTGGGCGGGCAGCCATTGGTGGATTTGATCGTGGAAGACACCCACACCTGCTACCTGGGCGACCGCGTGCACCGCCATGCCTGGGGCTATGGATGCGGCACGTGCCCGGCCTGCGTGCTCAGGGCGCGCGGGTTTGAAAAATTTATAGCAGCGGCTTAGCCTGCAAGTTACCGCCGTTTGCGGCACGCCGTACACAACTGCGTGACGGAAATCACCGATTTCATTCCGTCCTTTGTGGAGGCGTGCACATTTGCATTTTTTACATCAGCTAACATTTGAACTCTGTGCACAGTTTTAGTGCGCGCGTTCAGTAGCCGGACATTTCCATGAAGCCATTTCCCCTTGCTTGCCGCGCCACGCTCCTCGCCGTGGTGTGCGCCACCAGCTTTGCCAGCCATGCTGTCACCGACAGCAAAGCCGCTCGCTTTTACGAGGACGCGTTAGGCCGCTTTGAGAAGAGTGATATGCCGGGGGCCATCATCCAGCTGAAAAACGCCTTGCAAATCGACAAAAACATGCTGCCCGTGCAAGTGCTTCTGGGTAAAGCCCTGTTAGCCAACGGCGAGGTAGCGACCGCCGAAGTCGCCCTGTTGGAAGCCCTGCGTTTGGGTGTGAACCGGGCCGAAGTGGTCATCCCCCTGGCCCAGGCCTTCATTGCCCAGGGCAAGCACAAACTGGTGCTGGAGCAGGGCCAATTCAGTCCAGCCGGTCTGCCACCGGGCACGCAATTGCAAATGCTGCTGTTGCGCGCCTCAGCCAGTGCCGATATGGGCGATGTGCGCGTTGCCTTGAAGTCGATTGAAGAGGCCCGTGCGATAGACAGCCGCGCCCCCGAGGCCTGGCTGGCCGAGGTGCCGGTGCGCATCCGTGCGCGCCAGTTTGCCGAGGCGAATGTCGCTATCGAACGTGCGTTGGCGCTGGCCCCCAACTCCACCGAGGTGCGCTACCAAAAAGGCGCTTTGCTGCATGTGCAAGGCAATCTGAGTGCTGCGGTAGCGGCCTACGATGCGGCGCTGCAATCAGACCCAAAACACATTGAGGCCCGCGTCGCCCGTGCAGGTATTGCTATCGATTTAGGCCAAAACGCCGAAGCTGCCAAAGACGTAGCCGAGCTACAGCGCCTGTCGCCCCGCGAGCCTCGCGCCGCCTACCTCAAGGCCTTGCTGGCCGAGCGCAGCGGCAATACTGCGGCTGTTCGCGGCGCATTGCTGGAAGTCACCAGCCTGTTAGACCCGGTGCCTGTGACCTTCATCCAATACCGCCCCCAGTTGCTCATGCTCAATGGCCTGGCCCACTTTGGTCTGGGTGAACGCGAAAAAGCCAAGCCCTACCTGGAGTCTATTCAGCGGGTACAGGGCAACAGTCCCGTGTCCAAACTGCTGGCCCAGATTTACATGTCCGCAGGCAATTTCACCAGCGCCACCGAGTTACTGGAAAATTACATCAAAGCCCAGCCCGGCGACGGCCAAGCCCTCACCTTGTTGGCCGGTGCCAACATGGCCCAAGGCCGCCACGCCAAAGCCACGGCCTTGATGCAACAAGCCCTGACCACCCGGGACGCGCCCGAGTTTCGAACCGCCCTGGGCCTGAGTCTGGTGGGCGGTGGCAAATCCGGCGATGCCATCGTTCAGCTCGAAACGGCCTTTAAAGACCCCAGCCAAATCCAGGCCGGTGCCGCCTTGGTGGGCCTGTACCTGCGTGACGGAAAAGTGGCCCAGGCCACTGCGGTGGCCGAAAAACTGGTCAAACTGCAACCTGCAAATGCGGGGTTCTATAGCCTGTTGGGCATGTCCCACGCCCAGGCGGGAAACCTGCCTGCCGCCAAAGCCGCCTTCGAGCGCGCAACTGCGCTTGACGGTACTTTGCTGCAACCCATGCTCAATCTTGCACGGGTAGATATTGCCGCCAAAGCCTACGACAGCGCCAATACGCGTTTACTGACCATTCTCAAGACCGACGACAAAAATATCGACGCGATGTATGAAATGGCCAACCTCTCAGACCGCCGTGGCCAGCCTGCCGAGACCCTGCGCTGGCTGCAAAAAGCCAGTGATATGGCTGGCCCGCGTGAGTTTCGCCCCGACACCACGTTGGTCGAGCTGCACCTGCGCAACCGCGCTCCTGCGTTGGCATTGGATGCTGCCAAACGCCTGCTGGCCAAAGGCACTGACAACCTCCCGTCTCTCCTCGTGTATGGCCGTGCCCAGTTGGCCAACGGTGACATGGGGGGGGCTAAGTCCACCTTTTCCGGGGCCACCCGCTTTGCCGACTTTGATGCTGTGCAGCAAACCCAAATCGCCACCCTGCAAATGGCTGCCAACAACCCCCCTGGCGCAGCCTACAGCTTAGAAAAAGCGCTCTCCAACCGGCCAGACTTTTTGCCCGCACTGGCCCTCATGGTCGATGTCGAGTTGCGCCTGGGTGCGCCCGCCAAGGCTGAGCAACGTGCCCGCCAGGTACTGGCCCAAGCGCCCAAGCGGGCTATCGGCTACAGCTTGCTGGGCGACGTGGCACTGGCCAAAGGGCAAGCTCCTGCCGCCATTGATGCCTACCGCCGCGCCCACCAGGCAGAACCCACTGCTGACACCTTATTACGCCTGTACCGGGTGCTATTTAGCCAAGACGGCGGAAAACCTGCTTTGCAACTCGCCGAGCAGTGGCTTAAAACCCGCCCGCAGGACATCCGCGTGCGTAAAAATTTGGCGGATGGCTATGCCAGCATCGGCAATTTCCTTGCTGCTCGCAGCCACTACGAAAGTCTGCTGAAAACCGCACCTGACGATACCGAGGTGCTCAACAATCTGGCCAACGTGTTGTTGCGCCTAAAAGACCCTGGTGCCATCCCCATGGCTGAAAAGGCGCTGGCCAAAGACGTGACCAATGCCAATGCCATCGACACTCTGGGTTGGGCCTTGTTCCAGGCCGGCCAGCCCGCCCAAGCCGATCGTGCGCTGCAACTTCTGCGCGATGCCCGCTTGCGCGAGCCGGGCAGCCCCGCTATCCGCTACCACCTGGCGGCTGTGCTGGCCCAGTCGGGCCGCAAGACCGAGGCCCGCGACGAGGTGGAGGCCGCTTTGAAAGCAGGCCGCAGTTTTGAAGAGCAGGCCGCCGCTGAAGCTTTGCTGAAGACTTTGCGCTAGTTGCGTCAAAAAGCTGAAAGTGCTGTCGGAATAGTTTACAAAATACGATGATTTTTTTGGTATTTTTTTGTTTAAATTGTTGATTTGTAAAGTAAATTTAATGATGGTATGAATTGTGCTTTTTTATTTTTTAAGAAGATTGCGTTTGCTGAATTTAGATAAATAGGAAGAAGAATATGAACATCACCCCTTTAAACCGCACCATCCAGGCCGTTGCCGCTTGCGTGTTGTTGGGTTTCGGGTCGTCTGGTTGGGCAGCGGCTTCATGGAATCTGCCATCTGCCTGCGATAACACGGGCAGTTGCGGAATCTCGGATGGTGCCAGCCTCTCAACCAGTGCGTACTCCACTGCAACCGGTACGATTGCAGCACCCACTGCGGGTACTGTTTTCGCCGCTGCTGCGATTGGCGAGTACAGCGGCGGCTTGGGTGTTACTTCTAAAAATGAGGATGCAGGCGCTCAGCCGCAGCACACGCTTGACAATCGCTATGGAACAGAGCTGATCTCCCTGAATTTTGGTGCTGCTGTTGCGTTGAACAGCCTGAGCACGGGTTGGGTCAGCGGTGATTCAGATTTGAGCGTTTTGCGTTTTGATGCGACGAAAGGTTTCACTACGTCCCAGGCTGCCATTGCAGGTAAGACGATTGCACAGCTGCTTGAAAAAGGCTGGGAATTGGTAGCGAACATCAATGGTGGCTCGGCAAGCCAAACATTCACAGGTTTCAATGCCTCCGCCTTGTCTTCGAGCTGGTGGTTGGTGAGTGCATACAACTCTACGTATGGTGTCGGCTGTGTGAGTGCTACCGGGGGGACTAGTACGGCTTGTAATAATGGCCGTGTTAGCAGTACTGGTACCGCAACTGCGTTTGACTATGTGAAGCTGCTGACGGTTGCAGGGACGGTGGTGACACCGCCTGGCAATGCAGTTCCAGAGCCAGGCTCTCTTGCACTGATGGGGCTTGGTTTGCTGGGGTTGTTGGGCACTAGTCGCCGCAAGGCCAAGGGCTTGGCCGCTTAATCTTTCTGCATACCGGCCGCTTGCGGCCACCTTCAAAAAGGCACCGAGTTTCGGTGCCTTTTTGCGTTGGGGGATATTTTTTTGCTTCATCAAACTTGTTGATGCGGATTTGGCTTGCATCGCCCATGATGAAGCCAGTTCAATCTGGGGGGCGGTAGATGCAGACAGCAGAGCGTTTTGGGGCCAAGGTGTCGCTCGGCCTGCCGGGACGTGGCATGTTCTTGCTGGTGGCCGCAGAGCCCGGCGGGCTGGATGTTTTGGTGCGCAGTACGGGCGGGCAGATGGTGACCCGGCTGGATGCACAAAAAGCATTGGTGCTGATGGGATTGACGGCATACATGGGTTTGCGCGGATCGCGGGCGGTGCGTTTTATCGGACCGGTCAACGTAGACCAACAGAGACTCGCGGCGGTACTGGCTGTTTTTCAGGCACAGCCGCCGTCTTTGGTTTTGTAACCGCTGCATTCAATGTGCAGTCCACTTCAAGGAGAAAGCCATGGCCGGTAGTGTTGGACAAGAATTACTTGACGTACCTCTTCCCGATATGGTGCTCAAGCTGGCGCTGGGTATCGCCGAAGCGCAAAAGGCGCTGGACGAAAACTCGGTGGAAACGGCGCAGGCCCTGGCAGACATCAAGCTACCAATTTTGGTCAGCGTGACGCAGATCATCAACGCCGATGGAAGCTCTCCGGCTCCCACCAATACAACCACCGAGATGTCGCTCATCCAACTGGGTTTGCTGCCCACTTTTTACCAGTTCGCCGAGGCCACCATCGAAGTCACGATGGACATCAAAACCACCACCTCGGTCGAAACCAGTCTCAAAGTGGGTGTCAAAGCCAAGGCGGGTTTTGCTTGCTGGAGTGCATCGGTCTCGGTGGATGTGTCGCACAACCGCAAGTTTGGTAAAGAGGTGCGCGGCACCAGCCGCCTGCTCACCCGCATGGTGCCCGTACCGCCGCCAGCCCGGTTGGCACCGCAGTTCAATGTGATTGACAACCGTCCACCCAAAGTGCCTGCCTGACCATGGCCACGTTCGACAAAACCAAGGCCTTTCGCACGCCCATCGTACCGGCGGAGGTGGTGGTCCAAGAAACCGCATCCACCTCGTTTGCCGACTTGGTGCGGCTGATGGCCGAGGGCATTGCCGACGCACAAATGGCCCTGGACCGCAGCGCCGCCGAGATGGTGACCGAGCTGGCCAACACCACGGTGGAGATGGTGCCAAGCATTACCGAAGAGGTGGCAGCAGACGGCAGCGTTACGTTTACCCAAGGCAAAGCGCAAATCGTGTCGCTGCTCGCGCTGGGGGTCAAGCCCACCTTCTACCAGTTCTCGCAGGCCACCATCGAGGTCAGCATGGACCTGAAACTGGTAGAACAGATCAATGAAGACGGCACGCGTAAAAAGGGCGGTTTGGGCTTGTTTGCCGAAACCGCCAACATCCGCTTCGAGCGCAAGCTCAACCGTGACGTGTCGGTGCATTCCAAAATTACCGCCACCCTGGTGCCCGTGCCTGCCCCGCTGCGCCTGGAGATTCCGCGCCGTACCGTGACTGGCTAATCTTTGCCTGCGCTAACTGCTGGAGCACCTTGCTATGGCCCTCGCCACCGACCTGAAACGTGCCCCGCTCGGGGCCTTGCTGGGTAATGCTGGTGCTGCTTTGACTAGCGCCCAAACCGACCTCGGGCTGGGCGTGGGTCTGGCCAGCGGCATGGTGATGTCCGAGGCTACTCTGGAGATCAAGGCAGCCGTGTCCCGCAGCAGCACCGGCGAGCTAGAGATCGAGCCGTTGTCGTCCGTCCACTTGGGTGGTGCGCTCAACGCCTCGGCGGTATCCACTATCCGCGTCAACTTTGTGGCCACCGCCGCCACGCCCGCCGTGGCCAGCAACCCGGGTGGCACCACCGTGCCGGTCAAGAGTAAAGACCAGATCATCAAAGACTTTCGCCAGCGTGACGACTTGGTAGCGCTGGCACGGGTCATCGGGCCGCTGGAGGTACAGGCCACTTTTGTGCCGGGCAGTAAACGCTGGATGGTCAACGCCGTGGATGCCGATGGCCGCGTGGTGCGCGAGCAGCTCGTTGCAGATTAAGGTCGATTAAGGAGTCCTTCATGGCGAGCAAACCCCTCACCGTAGCCCAGTTGCAAGTGGCCTTAAAAACTGCCCAAGCCCAGGCTATCGCTACCGAAGCCGCTGCCCGTAAAAGTCTGGCCGAAGCGGCGGACACCATGTCGCGCCTGAAGCTGGCCGCTGCCGCTGCCAGTGACCGCGAACTCAAAACCAGCGCAGAAGTCGATGCGCTGCGCCAGCAGCTTGCCGCCGCACAAGCCCAATTGCGTGCACCGGTGGAGGCGGACGACCTGTCTGTCCAGATCAGTCTGCTGAAAACCCAGATGGAAGGCCTGCTGGTTGAAAATCAGCGCCTGGCCGGGCAGCGCGATGTGGCGCAGGCGGATAACCAGACCTTGTTCAAACGCCTGGACACCAGTGCCGAGCGCGAAAAAACTGCCGTAGCTGCTGCCGTGCAGGGGACAAAAGCCGAACAAGAAGTAAAAATCAAGGCCGCCGCCGAGAGCCTGCGTCTGGGCGCGGCGCGCATTGCCGCCTTATCGACCCAGCTTGGCAGTGCGGGCAAGCTGGAGGTGCTGGCCCCGGACCAGGTGGGGCATCTGATGGGTGGCTTTTTGCAGCAACTGGAAACCGGCATGCCTACCCTGCGGTTGGCCGAGGGTGAGCTCAAACTCAAGCTGGGCCTGGCCCGCAGTGACCAGCAAGAGGGCTTTGTCATCCTGCCGCCCAATGCCAGCGCCGAACTGCGCAGCAGCTTGCATGAAATTTCCTTGCGTTTTGACCGCGCGGGTGCTCTCTCCGTTTTGAAGTCGGATGCGGGCTAGTTGCGGTCTTTTCGATCACCTTGGAAGCTCTGGCTCCAAACGATGCATTCGTAGCTGCGCAGCTTCTGCACGCGCCCGCGCATCCCAATCGCATCCTGTGCCGTTGAACCATTGAACTGACTATGGGGTACGGGTTCGATCGATTGTCTGTTCATCATCGCCTATAAGCTGGGTGGTTTTTCGCACCACAGGTTTGTTGGGATGGCCCATTCCAATGCGGTTCTTACCATTTTTATATCCATGCACCATGTGGGTGCAAATTTTTTATCCATAAAAAGAGGGGAGTTTCAATTGATTTTTAACAGGGCTGAGGAGGTGGCACAGTAATATGGAATAAGTCCGTTTTAGGCAACAATTGATGCATTTAAATGGTCTTAAATTCAATATTAGGGAGAGAAATGAAACTTACGACAACATTGCTCTGCACACGACCGGTACGCATAGGGCTTTTGGCCGCTGTCGCTGTGTCCTTGCTTGCAGGCTGCTTGCCCACCGAATATGCGGCCACCATCCGCACCACTTCTTACGGGGTGCCACATATCGTGGCCGATAGCTTTACCGGAGCGGGCTATGGCTACGGCTATGTGTTTGCCCAAGAGAATGTGTGCCTCTTTGCCGAAGAGTTGGTCACGTTGCGCGGCGAGCGGGCCAAGTACTTCGGCGCTGCGGGGGGCTACCTGGGCCAGTTGGGCACCGTGTTTGGCAACATTGACTCGGATTTCTTCTACAAACTGGTGATGGATTCCGACCAGGTTGCGCGGTTCAAGGCGGGCTCCAGCCGCGACACACGGGCGCTGGCAGATGGTTTTGCCACCGGCTACAACCGCTATCTGACCGATACCGGCCTGGCCAAGCTGCCGACGGCCTGCCGGGGGCAATCCTGGGTCCGGCCTATGACCGAAGATGATGCCTATTTGCGCTTTTCACAACTCACCATGACGGGCAGCTCGCTGGCGTTTATCGGTGCGATTGGCAGTGCCGTAGCGCCTGTTGCGCCGGTTGCCAAAGCTTCGCCTGCCGCTGACTTGGCCCATTCGCCAATGCTGATGGCATTTCAAACCCTGCGCAACCACACCATTGGCTCCAACAGCATTGGTTTGGGCCGCGAAACCACCCAAAGCGGCAAAGGCTTGCTGTTGGGCAATCCACACTTTCCTTGGTGGGGAGCTTTACGCTTGAACCAAGTACACATCACCGTGCCTAGCGAAAACTATGACGTGATGGGCGCTACGCTTTTGGGCGCGCCAGTGCCCATGATTGGTTTTAACGACAAAGTGGCCTGGAGCCACACGTTATCGACCGATAACCGCTTTACCGTGCGTTACCTGGCAATTGACCCCAGCAACCCCACGCGTTACATCAAGGATGGCCAATCTATCGCTATGAAGGCCGTGCCCTTGACGGTGTCGGCACTGGGAGCCGATGGCAGCCAGGTGCAGATCCAGCGGACCCTGTACACCACCGAGTACGGCCCCATGCTGTCGGACAGCAGCTTTGCCTGGACCACGGGCAGCGGCTATGCCCTGCAAGATGCCAATGTCAGCAACTACAAGCTGATCGACCAGATCATTCTGAATGGCAAGGTCACCAGTGTCGATGGTTTGCGCCGTGCCCTGGCCACCCACAACGCCATGCCTTGGGTTAACACCGTTGCCGCTGATAAAGCCGGCGACACCTTGTATGCGAACTACTCGGTTGCCGCCAATGTGCCCGATGCGCAATTAGCGGCCTGCGTGCCCCCACCGTTCCAGCCATTGATGGCCAGTACCGGCGTGGTCGTGATGGCTGGCACGACGGCCGCCTGCGACTGGGCGGGGAGCATCCCGGCGGCTGGACGGCCCTGGGTCAAGCGCCCTGACTACGCCATGAATGCCAATGACAGCCACTGGTGGCCCAGCCTGAACACCTATCTGGGCGGGTTTGCCAAGATCATCGCCACTGGCCCCAACGCCGAAGCGCTGGCGCAAAACAACCGTACCCGCACCGGTCACGCCATCGTGCGCGACCGTCTGGCCGGTACCGATGGCCAAGGTGGCTACCGCTTCACGATGGCCAACCTACAGCAGCTGTACCTAAAGAACCGTTTCTTCAAGGCCGAAAAATGGTTGCCGGGCTTTGTCTCGGGTTGCCTGGCCAGCAGCAGCGCCACGCCGGCGGCGTTGGATGCCTGCGCCGTGCTGCAAGGCTGGAACATCGCCCACACGCCAAGCAGCCAAGGCGTGGTGTTGTTTGACGAGCTGTACGCCGCCTTGGGCGAGCTGAATGCTGCATCTTGGTGGAGCGTGCCGTTTAACCCGGCCGACCCGCAGGAAACCCCGCGTGGAACGGCCAACTTGGCCGCAGCGATGGCCCAACTGGAAACCCTGGTGGCGAGTTCCCAGTTCAATGACCCCCAGAAGCGCCGGGCCCGAACCCAGGATGTGCAATTGCTGCAACGAGCCGAGGGTGTATTGGCAATGCCGGGCGGCCGCTCCACCTTCAATAACTGGGGCGGCGTGCGTACCGAAGTGGCCCCCGGCAGCGTTCTCTACACCGCCGATCCCGCGACCAATGCGGGCGCGTTTGGCAATAGCTTCATCCAGTTCGTTACCTGGGATAGCACGGGTCCGGTGGCTGAGGGCATCCTGACCTACAGCCAGTCGTCTGATCCGACCAGCGTGCACTTCAGTGACCAGACCCGTAAATATGCAGCAGGGGAGTGGGTCAAGCACCCCTATACGGACCGGCAGATCAAGGCCGATCCACAGTACAAAGAGCGCACGCTTTTTGAATCTCGTTTGCTATATAAATAATAGCATCTAGCGCTTATTGAATAAGCGCTGGATGCCTATTTGACCACGGTCGTAACTTAGGCAATATCCCCTGTGCGTCCAATGGGCGACACAGCGGGCGCTGCGCCAAACTACATGTTTTTGAGCGCCTGTGCCGCCTGTTGTACCAAGGCCGGGCCCTGGTAGATCAGTCCGGTGTAGATTTGTATGGCATCGGCCCCTGCTTTAATTTTGGCTACCGCATCGGCGGCACTCAAAATGCCGCCGACACCGATGATCGGATAGGCCGGGCCGAGAGCGCTGCGCAGTTGGCGGATCACGCGGTTGCTGGCATCCAACACGGGGGCGCCGCTGAGGCCACCGGCTTCTTCGGCATGCGCCATGCCCTTGACGGCATCGCGGGCCAGCGTGGTGTTGGTGGCTACCACGCCGTCCATGCCGTGGCGCAGCAGGGTGGCGGCGATCACGGCGACCTGGGTTTCATCCAGGTCGGGCGCAATTTTCACAAAGATGGGCACCTGTTTTCCGTATTGCACGGCCAGCGCTGTGCGGCGTTGCGCCACCGCGCCCAGCAGGCTGTCCAGTGCCTCGTCGCTTTGCAGGGCGCGCAGGTTCTTGGTGTTGGGGCTGGAGATGTTGACCGTGACGTAATCCGCATGCGGGTACACCCCATCCAGCGCCAGCAGGTAATCGTCAGTGGCGCGCTCGATCGGGGTGGCGGCGTTCTTGCCGATGTTTAGGCCCAGCAGCATGGGTTTGCCCTGGGTCTTGGCGCGGAAATTTGCGCGCTGCACATTGGCCACAAAGGCCGCTAGCCCGCCGTTGTTGAAACCCAGGCGGTTAATCAAGGCGTTGGCGGCGGGGAGGCGGAACATGCGGGGCTTGGGGTTGCCGGACTGGGCCAGCGGCGTGACCGTGCCCACCTCCACAAAGCCAAAGCCCATCGCGCCCAGGCCGTCAATGCAGCGCGCGTTCTTGTCCAGCCCGGCGGCCAGGCCCACGCGGTTGGGGAAATGTAGGCCCGCCAGGGTGATGGGGTCGTGGACCCTGGCTTGGCGGTACAGGCATTCCAGCGGCGTGCCCTGGGTACGGGCGATGGCATTCAGCGTCAGGTCGTGGGCGGCTTCCGGGTCCATGCCAAACAAAAAGGGGCGGGCCAGGGCGTAGGGGATCAGGGGCATTGGATAATTCTCAGTTTCAGCACTTCGTTACAACCCCGGATTTTCACCGATGACCAACACCATTCCCGCACTCACCCAAGACGAGCTCAAAACCCTGGTCGGCCATGCCGCGTTGCGCTACGTCGTGCCCGGCGAAATTGTCGGCGTGGGCACCGGCTCTACCGTCAACAAGTTCATTGACGCGCTGGCCACCATCAAGGACCAGGTCAAGGGCGCGGTGTCCAGCTCCGAGGCCAGCACCGCGCGGCTACTGGCGCTGGGCATTGCGGTGTTCGATGCCAACGACGTGGGCGAGCTGGCGGTGTACATCGACGGCGCAGACGAAATCGACCACCAGGGCCACATGGTCAAGGGAGGCGGTGCCGCGCTGACCCGCGAGAAGATCGTGGCCGCCCAGTCGCGCCAATTTGTCTGCATTGCCGATGAGAGCAAGCTGGTGCAGGCGCTGGGCCAGTTTCCGTTGCCGGTGGAAGTGATTCCGATGGCCGCCAACCGCATTGCCCGCCAGTTCGCGGCGATGGGCGGCACCGCCACGCTGCGCCTGAAAGACGGCCAGCCGCTGGTGACCGACAACGGCCAGCACATTCTGGATGTGACGGGTTTGCAGGTCACCGATCCGCTGGCATTTGAATCCCAGGTCAACCAGTGGCCTGGCGTGGTCTGCGTGGGCGTGTTTGCCCACCAAAAAGCCCATGTGTGCCTGCTGGCCACAGCCCAGGGTGTGAAGACACTGGATTTTTAGGCGGAAAAATAGCATCTACCGCACATGGAATGTGCGGTAGATGCTATTAAATTTGCAGCAAAATTAGAACTGGAAACCGTTGGGCTTGCGGGCGGGTTCGGCAACGGGTGCGGCGGCTTCGGGCGTGGCCTTTGCGGGTTCCGCAGCGGGTTTGGTGGCCACCAGTGGGCGTGCGGCAGCGGGCTTGTAGCTGGCGGGCAGCACCGAGGTTTTGGGGTAGGCCGCTGCGTCCAGGTACTGCGTCCACTCCACATCCGAGTAGCCTTTGAGCTGCTGGCTGCCAATGGTGCCAAAGGGCAGGGTGGTGTCCCCGCTGATGCGTTGCAGGGCATCAGCGTCTTCATTGCTGTTGACGGTGCGCTCGGTGAAAGGCACACCGCGTGAGGTCAGCAGGTTGCGGGCACTGGCGCAGGGGCTGCAATTGGCCCCGGTGTACAGCGTGACCGGGTAGCGCTGCACGACTTCTTTCAGCTCAAACGGCAGCGATGCGTTGCTGGCACTGCCGCCGCTGGCGGCCGCCGTGGTGACTTTGGCTTTGCTGGTGGCAGGCGGAGGCTGGTCCGAGAACGACACCTTGCCGTCCGGTCCAACGATGCGGTACACCGTTTGCGCCTGGGCACTGGCGGCCAGGGTGAGAGTGGCACAGGCTAAAACGGTGGTGAGTAGGGTGGGGCGCATCAGTTTTATCCTTAACAACTTCGATGTATTTACAAAACTCCATGCCACAGCCGGAACGCATCGCCTCAGAGATACCGTGGAACTGGCTTTGCCAGGCCACTGGTATCGCCCCCTGCAAGGGGGTTGGCGAAGCGACGCGTAGCCTGGGGGTGAGCCATCAATTGGCCATGCCTTGGTGGCGCAAGAGTGCATCCAGAGTCGGTTCGCGGCCCCGGAAGGCTTTGAACGATTCCATTGCCGGGCGGCTGCCACCGGCTTCCAGAATCGACTCGCGGTATTTGCGCCCGGTTTCGATACTGGGCAGGCCGTCGGCCCCAGCGGTTTCTTCAAACGCGGCGTAGGCATCGGCGCTCAGCACCTCGGCCCACTTGTAGCTGTAGTAACCGGCCGCGTAGCCGCCCGCGAAGATGTGGCTGAAGGTGTGCACGCTGCGGCTGAAGGCCGGGGCTAGTAGCACGGCTACCTCGCCGCGCACCTGGCGCAGCAGGGGCATGAAGTCTTGCGACGGGTCGTGTTCGGTGTGCAGCAGCATGTCGAACAGCGAAAACTCGATCTGGCGCAGGGTTTGCAGGCCGCTCTGGAAATTTTTGGCTTCTGTCATCTTGTCGAACAAGGCCCGGGGTAGCGGTTCGCCGGTCACCACGTGGGCCGTCATGTGCTTGAGCACATCCCACTCCCAGCAGAAGTTTTCCATGAACTGGCTGGGCAGTTCCACCGCGTCCCATTCCACACCGCTGATGCCGGAGACATCGCGCTCGTTCACCTGGGTCAGCATGTGGTGCAGGCCGTGGCCGAATTCGTGGAACAGGGTGGTCACGTCGTCGTGCGTCAGCAGCGGGGGTTGGCCACCCACGCCGTCGGCAAAGTTGCACACCAGATGGGCCACCGGGGTTTGCAGTTGGCCCGTGTCGGGGCGCAGCCAGCGGGCACGCACGTCGTCCATCCAGGCACCACCGCGCTTGCCGGTGCGGGCGGGTTGGTCCAGATAAAACTGGCCCACCAATTGTCCTGCCCGCTCGATGCGGTAGAACTCGACCGACGGGTGCCATACGGGGGCGCTGTCTTTGCGAATGGCCACTTCAAACAGGGTTTCGATGATCTTGAACAGGCCGCCCAGCACCTTGGGCGCGGTGAAGTACTGCTTCACCTCTTGCTCGCTGAAGGCGTAGCGGGCTTCCTTGAGCTTTTCGCCGATGAAAGACCAGTCCCAGGGCTGCGGGTCGGCCAGTGCCAGGTGCTCGGCGGCAAAGGCGCGCAGGTCGGCCACGTCTTTCAGGGCATAGGGCTTGGCGCGCACGCCTAGGTCGCGCAGGAAACGGGTCACCTCCAACGGCGACTTCGCCATCTTGGGCACCACCGAGACTTCGCCAAAGTTGGCGTAACCCAGCAGCCGGGCTTCTTCATGGCGCAGCGCCAGGATCTCGGCAATGATGGCCGAGTTGTCGAATTGGATGGCATCGCCCTCGGCCTGGTCGGACGCACGGGTCACGTAGGCGCGGTACAGGTGTTCGCGCAGGGCGCTGGAGGTGGCGAACTGCATCACCGGCAGGTAGCAGGGCATTTTCAGTGTCAGCTTGTAGCCGTCTTTGCCTTCGGCTTGGGCCGCTGCCAGCGCGGTGGCCTGCACATCGGCGGGCACGCCATCCAACTCGGCAGCGGCGGCGTAGTAGGCAAAGGCATCGGTCGCATCCAGCGCGTTTTCGCTGAATTTCTGGCTGATTTCGGCCTGGCGCTCCTGGATCTGGGCGAAGCGTTCTTTGTCGGCCCCCACCAGGTCGGCACCACTGAGCACGAAGTTGCGCATGGCGTTGGTGTGGGCTTGGCGCTGCTCGGGGTTCAAGCTGGCAACGTCCACGGCCTTGTACTTGGCGTACAGGCGCTCGTCGGCACCCAGGCGGGTCCAGAACTCGGTGACGCGGGGCAGGGCTTCGTTGTAGGCCGCCCGCAGGGCAGGGGTGTCGGCCACACTGTTGAGGTGGCTCACGGCCCCCCAGGCACGGCCCAGCTGCTCGGCGCTTACGTCCAGCGCCTTGGAGATGGCCGTCCACTGCGCGGGAAAGTCGGGCTGGGTCACGGCCTCTAACGCGGCGTTGGCTTGGGTCAGCAACTGGTCCATCGCAGGGCTTACGTGCTCTGGTTGGATTTGGTCAAACAGCGGGAGGTCGGAGAAGTCGAGCAGTGGATTGGTCATGGTGTGGATGTGGCGACAGGCTCGGTAGATTCAAGAGGCAACAGAGCGTTCTGCTGCTTCCATCGTATTGACCAGCAGCATGGTGATGGTCATGGGGCCGACTCCGCCGGGCACCGGGGTGATGAAGCTGGCGACTGGCTTGACACCGTCAAAGTCTACGTCGCCGCACAGTTTGCCCTCGGGGGTGCGGTTCATACCCACGTCGATTACCACGGCACCGGGCTTGACCATGTCGGCGGTCAGCACATTGCGCTTGCCCACTGCGGCAACCACCACGTCGGCCTGTAGCGTCATGGCTTTCAGGTCCGCCGTGCCGCTGTGGCAGATGGTGACGGTGGCGTTCTTTTGCAGCAGCATCAAGGCCATCGGTTTCCCGACGATGTTGGAGCGGCCAATCACCACCGCGTGCTTGCCGCGCAGGTCATAGCCAATGCTCTCCAGCATCTTCATGCAGCCATACGGCGTGCAGGGCCAGAAGCCGGGCGCGCCGGTCATCAGTGCGCCAGCGCTGGCAATGTGGAAGCCGTCCACGTCTTTGCTGGGGGCAATGGCTTCGATGACTTTTTGCGCGTCGATGTGGGCGGGCAAGGGCAGTTGCACCAGGATGCCGTGGATGAGGGGATCGTTGTTCAGCGCATCCACCCGGGCCAGCAGCGCGGCTTCGGTCATCTCTGCGTCGTACTTTTCCAGCACCGAGTGCAGGCCGGCATCGGCACAGGCCTTGACCTTGTTGCGCACGTAGACCTGGCTGGCCGGGTTGTCTCCCACCAGGACGACGGCCAGGCCGGGGGTTACGCCACGGGTTTTCAGGGCTGTGGTGCGTGCGGCTACGTCCAGGCGTAGTTTTTGGGACAGGGCGTTGCCATCAATCAGTTGAGCGGTCATTTTTCAAAAATTCAAATTAAAACGCCCGCTAGCGCAGGTGCAGCGGGCGTATATAGCTATTAAAGCGGTAGCGTTATTGCTTGGGGGCAACTTGTCCCAAAGCAATCTTCAGCAGGTCGGCTACGGTATTGGCGTTGAGCTTTTCCATGATGTTGGCGCGGTGCGCTTCCACCGTTTTGATGCTGATGCCCAGATCGTCGGCGATTTGCTTGTTCAGGCGACCGGCGACGATGCGTTCCAGCACCTGGCTTTCGCGCGAGGTGAGCTTGGACAGCAGCGCGCCCCGGCTGGCGGCTTGCTGGTGGTCGGTGAAGGCTTCTTTGGCGTGCTCCAGCATGCGCTCGACCAAGCCAACCAGTTCGTCTTCTTTGAAAGGCTTTTGGATGAAGTCCATGGCGCCTTTTTTCATCGTGTCCACCGCCATGGGCACGTCGCCGTGGCCGGTGATGAAGACGATGGGCAAGGGCGATTTGCGTTCAATCAAGCGGTCTTGCAGCTCCAGACCGGTCATGCCGCCCATGCGGATATCGACGATCAGGCAGGCGACTTCGCGGGCATCGAAGCGGCTTAAAAAAGATTCTGCGGAATCAAAGCAGCGAACCCGGTAGTCCTTGCCTTCGAGCAGCCATTGCAGCGAATCGCGGACGGCTTCGTCGTCATCGACCACATACACAGTACCTTTTTTGGGGATCAAACTCATGCAGTCACTCCGGGGTTTTGGGTAGGGTTTGCTGGGCTGTTCTGTGTAACAGAAACTTGCGCCAACGGAATCCAGAATGAAAAACGGCACCCTGTGCCTTCGTTTCCATTGTAGAGGTTCTCGGCCTGCATCCGGCCCAGGTGCGACTCGACAATCGTGCGGCACAGGTTCAGGCCGATGCCCATACCCTCGGCTTTGGTCGAAAAGAAGGCTTCAAACAGGCGCTCTTTGACTTCGGGGGCCAGGCCGTTGCCCGTGTCTGCGACCGAGAATTCGATGCCCGCTTTGTCGTTGACCAGTTTGGGGACCACGCGCAGTTCGATGTTGCGGTTGGACGTGATGCGCTGGGCCAGGTCAATTGCTTCGGCGGCGTTGCGCAGCAAATTCACCAGCACCTGCTCGATCAAAATCGGGTCCACCAGCAGCCGGGGCAGGCGGGCGGCAACGTAATGGCTCAGGCGCACGTTGCGGCGGCGCAGTTCAATGCTGGCCAGCTCCACGGCTTCCGACACCATGTGCTCCACGTCGGACAGGCTGCGGTTGGGCTCGCTACGCTTCACAAACGACTGGATGCGCTGGATGATCTGGCCCGCGCGCTGGGCCTGGCGGGCGGTCTTGTCCAGCGCGGCCAGCAGGTCGGCTTCGGCAATGCCCGCACCCTTGATGCGCGACACCATGCCGTTGCAGTAGTTGCTGATGGCGGCCAGCGGCTGGTTCAGCTCGTGGGCCACGCTGGAGGCCATTTCGCCCATGGTGATTAGGCGGCTGGAGCTTTGGGCGCGCTCGGCCTGGGCGGCCGATTGCTCTTCGGCGCGGCGGCGCGGCGTGATGTCGGTGGCAATCACCATCTGCACTAGGCGGGCATCCACCCAGCTCAGGTAGCGGGTGCGCACTTCTAGCCACTTGCCCAGCTCGGGGACAAAGACTTCGGTGCTTTCGGACTGGGTGTCGGTCAGGCTGTCGGTGGGCAGGCCGACAAACGCGTCCACGTCATCGTCCATCGCCTCGTCGCTGACGGGGATGCTGGGCACTCCCGCTTCGGCCACCAGTTTTTCATGGCCCTCGGTTTGCACGCCAAACCACAGGCGGTACAGCTTGTTGGCAAACAGCAGTTCGTGGCTGTTGATGGGTGCTACAGAAACAGAAGCATCCAGCGCTTCCAGTACCTTGGTAAAACGCTCATACGATGCAGATAATTGCTCGCGGATGCGGTTCGGCTCGGTGATGTCGGTCATCGAGGTCATCCAGCCGGTTTGTTTGCCTACCGCGTCGATCAGCGGTGCCACGTACATGCGGCCATCGAACACGCTGCCGTCGCGGCGCTTGACCCGCACCTGAAATCCGCCGGGTGGGGTGCGGCCATTGAGTTCGTCCTCCAGCCGGGCCACCAGGTAGTCGCGGTCTTCTTCGGGCCAGTGGGCAAATGGCGCGGTGTGGCCCACCAGGTCGGCTTCGCTCCAGCCGGTCATGCGGCAAAACGCGGTGTTCACATAGGTGATGCGGCCTTGCATGTCGAGCGCACGCATGCCGGTCAGCATCGAGCTTTCCATGGCGCGGCGAAAGTTGGTTTCCGACACCAAGGCCTGCTGGGCTTGCAGGCGGCGGCGGGTGTGCTTCCAGTTGCCGATCAGCATCCAGGCGGTCAGGATGCTCAGGGCGCCCACCAGCCAGAACAGGCCGGTGCCGACCACGCCCTGCGAGGTGCGGTAGGCCTGGGCGCGCAGCACCAAGCCGTTGCCCACCGGGGATACCGACACTTCATACGGTTCTGATTGGCTGGACCACGGTAGCAAGCGGGCACCCCCCATGCGCACGGGGGCGGCATTGCCCGCCAGTACCTGGCCATTGCCATTGAGCAGGGCTACCGCGTATTTGGCCAAAACCTCGGCCGGTACACCATAACGCAAGAGGCTTTCATTGGAATATTCGGCCAGCAAAACGCCCGCGAAGTGGCCCCGGTCTGCCAGGGGAATATGCAATTGCAGCAGTGGCACGGTGTCTTGCGTGCCAGCCGGTTGGGCGTAGACCGGCTGTTGCAGGTCGCGTGCCAGGCTGAAGGTGCTTTCGGTATCGCCACCGGGCCGTAGCACGGTGTCAACCGCCCGTACCTGGGGTGTGGGCAGGCTGGGCGCGGCATAGCTGGCCTTGATGCGGCGGCGCTCGTCGATCCAGCTGACGGACTGCAAGTCCGGGTGCTGTGCGACCAGAGACTCGGCGCGGCTGATGAATTCTTCGGTGTCCACCTCTTCGTTGGAGATGTCACGGCCGATGCGCATGAGCTGTTCTTGGCGCTCCAGCAGGCGCAGGCGGATTTGCTGCTGGGTGTACTCCACATCGCGCTTCACGGCTTCTTGTTCGCGGTCGATTTCTTCCAGCCGCAAATACATGAAAGCCGAGCCGATGGCGGCCAGAAACATCAATACCGCAATCAGCGGTGCCAGCATGGCAAAGCGGTCTTGCCGGTGCGGTGTTTGGCGGCCCCACCAGAGCTTCCACCAGCGGGCAGGGGCTATTAAAGAAGAAGGGGGAAGGGTTTTTGACGGTCGCTGGGGCATGGGTGCAGTGTAGGGGAGAGTCTGCCTAGAGCCCAAAACCACAAATGACTATGCGTGTTTTTACGCAGTTCTAAGCGCTTATAAACCACATTATGAAACGAATGATCACATATTGAAATTTTGAATCTTTTGTGCAAAAATAGACGTGCCGCCCAAAAAAGCTGTGCCAAACCATCAAAATACCGCTACCCAACCTAGGAGACAAAGCATGTCAGCTGTACCCGAAAGCCTGTCAGGAGCTGCGCAAACCGACGCAGACAGCCAGGAAACCCGTGAGTGGATGGATGCGCTGTCCGCCGTCATCGAGAGCGAAGGCCCCGATCGCGCCCACTTTCTTTTAGAGCAGTTGCTGGAACATGCGCGACAAAAAAGCATTGACATGCCTTTCTCGGCCACCACCGGCTACGTCAACACTATTTCCACCGACCAGGAAGTGCGTTGCCCCGGCAACATCGAGATCGAAGAGCGCCTGCGCGCCT
Organism: Rhodoferax sp. LB1P47; assembly: GCF_056521445.1. Lineage (NCBI taxonomy): Bacteria > Pseudomonadati > Pseudomonadota > Betaproteobacteria > Burkholderiales > Comamonadaceae > Rhodoferax > Rhodoferax sp. LB1P47. Next base: position 43,999 of record NZ_JBWMAU010000011.1, read on the forward strand.
ACATGCGCTGGAACGCGATGGCGATGGTTGTCAAGGCGAATCGCCACCACCCGGTAGACGGCGGTGACCTGGGCGGCCACATCGGCTCGTTCGCCTCGCTGGCCCACATGTTTGGCGCTGGCTTTAACCACTTTTGGCATGCCGAGAACGAAAACCACGGTGGCGACTGCCTCTACATCCAGGGCCATGTGTCGCCCGGCGTGTATGCCCGCGCCTACCTGGAAGGCCGCCTTTCTGAAGAGCAGCTGTTGAACTTTCGCCAGGAAGTGGACGGCAAGGGTCTGTCCAGCTACCCGCATCCCAAGCTGATGCCCAACTTCTGGCAGTTCCCCACCGTATCTATGGGCCTAGGCCCACTGATGGCCATCTACCAGGCCCGTTTCCTGAAATACCTGCACGCCCGTGGCATTGCCGACACCGCCAACCGCAAGGTTTGGGTGTTCTGCGGCGACGGCGAGATGGACGAAGTCGAATCCCTGGGCGCCATCGGCCTGGCCGCGCGTGAGAAGCTCGACAACCTGATCTTCGTGGTGAACTGCAACCTGCAGCGCCTGGACGGCCCGGTGCGCGGCAACGGCAAGATCGTGCAAGAGCTCGAAGGCGAATTCCGTGGCTCCGGCTGGAACGTCATCAAGCTGCTCTGGGGCAGCGAGTGGGACCCTCTGTTGGCCCGCGACAAAGACGGCGCTTTGAAGAAGCTGATGATGGACACGCTGGACGGCGACTACCAGGCCTTCAAAGCCAACGACGGCGCCTACGTGCGCAAGCATTTCTTCGGCCGCGATCCGCGCACCTTAGAGATGGTCGCCCATATGACCGACGACGAAATCTTCGCTCTGAAACGTGGTGGCCACGATGCCAAGAAGGTCTACGCGGCCTACCACCAAGCCGTCAACCACAAAGACGAACCTACCGTGCTGTTGATCAAGACCGTCAAGGGCTTTGGCATGGGCAAGAGCGGCGAAGGCAAGAACAACGTCCACCAGACCAAGAAGCTCACCGACGAAGACATCAAAATCTTCCGCGACCGCTTCAACATCCCAATTCCTGATAGCCAACTGGCCGAGATTCCGTTCTTCAAGCCGGCCGACGACACGCCCGAAATGCAGTACCTGCACGAGCGCCGCAAGGCCCTGGGCGGCTACCTGCCACACCGCCGTGTCAAGGCCGACGAGCAGTTCACCGTGCCCGCGCTGGAAACCTTCAAAACCGTGATGGAGCCCACGCCAGAAGGCCGTGAAATCTCCACCACCCAGGCCTACGTGCGCTTTTTGACCACGCTGTTGCGTGACCAGGCGCTGGGCCCGCGCGTGGTGCCGATTTTGGTGGACGAAGCCCGTACCTTTGGTATGGAAGGCCTGTTCCGCCAGATCGGTATCTACAACCCCGCTGGCCAGCAGTACACCCCGGTCGACAAAGACCAGGTCATGTACTACCGCGAAGACAAGGCCGGGCAGATCCTGCAAGAAGGCATCAACGAAGCCGGTGGCATGTCCAGCTGGATCGCTGCGGCCACCAGCTACAGCACCAGCAACCGCATCATGGTGCCGTTCTACGTGTACTACTCGATGTTTGGTTTCCAGCGCATTGGCGACCTGGCCTGGGCGGCTGGCGACATGCAAGCCCGTGGTTTCTTGCTGGGCGGCACCTCGGGCCGTACCACACTGAACGGCGAAGGCTTGCAGCACGAAGATGGCCACAGCCACATCCTGGCCAACACCATCCCCAACTGCATCAGCTACGACCCCACGTTTGCCCACGAAGTTGGCGTCATCCTGCACCACGGCCTCAAACGCATGGTCGAAAAGCAGGACAACGTCTACTACTACCTGACCCTGCTGAATGAAAACTACCCCATGCCCGGCCTCACCGCTGGCACGGAAGAGCAAATCATCAAGGGCATGTACCTGTGCAAACCCGCCGCCAACGGCCAAGGCACCGTGCAACTGCTGGGCTCCGGCACCATCCTGCGCGAATCCATGGCCGCGCAAGAGCTGCTCGCAGCCGACTGGGGCATTGCCGCCAACGTCTGGAGTTGCCCAAGCTTCAACGAGCTGACCCGCGACGGCCAGGATGCCGAGCGTTACAACCTGCTGCACCCGCTGGAGGCACCCCGTAGCTGCTTCGTGACCGACCAACTGGCGGGCCACGCCGGCCCTGTCATCGCGTCTACCGACTACATGAAGGCCTACGCCGAGCAGATTCGCCCGTACATCCCCAAGGGTCGCACCTATAAAGTGCTGGGCACCGACGGTTTTGGCCGCAGCGACTTCCGCAGCAAGCTGCGCGAGCACTTCGAGATCAACCGCCACTACATCGTGGTCGCCACCCTCAAGGCGCTGAGCGAAGACGGCACTGTGCCCGTCGAAAAAGTGGCTGAAGCCATTGCCAAGTACGGCATCCAGGCCGACAAGGTCAACCCGCTCTACGCATAAAAACCCCCAGCGCGCAAAACCGACGAGATCGGTTTTGCGCGCAATTTTGGAGACACAAACATGGCATTGATTGAAATTCATGTCCCCGACATTGGGGACTTTGACGAGGTGACCGTCATCGAGCTGATGGTCAAACCCGGCGATACCGTCAAGGCCGACCAGTCGCTGATCACCGTCGAATCCGACAAAGCCTCGATGGAAATCCCGTCCAGCGCCGCCGGTGTGGTCAAAGAGATCAAGGTTGCCCTGGGTGACAAGGTCAAGCAGGGCTCATTGGTGGTAATGCTGGAAGTAGCTGGCGACGCCGCCGCACCCGCTGCGGCCCCAGTTGAGGCATCAAAAGCGGCTCCAGCGCAGGCAGCACCTACGCCGGTAGCTACAACTCCTGTAGCAGCACCCGCCGCCGCACCTACGGCCTCCGGCCCGGTCCAAATCTTCGTGCCCGACATTGGCGACTTCAAAGACGTGGTCGTCATCGAAGTCATGGTCAAGGTTGGCGACACCATCAAGCAAGAGCAGTCGCTGATCACTGTTGAGAGCGACAAGGCTTCGATGGAAATCCCTTCTTCTTCGGCCGGTGTGCTCAAAGAGCTCAAGGTCAAGATGGGCGACACCATCAACATCGGCGACCTGCTGGCAATTCTGGAAGGCGTGGCCTCGGTTGCAGCGCCTGTTGCCGCTGCCGCTGCCGCTGCACCCGTGGCTGCCGTCGCGGCTACTGCGCCGGTTGCTGTCGTTGCATCCGTAGCCATAGCGCCTGCTGCGGCCCCTGCCGCCCACAACCCCACCGTGGCCCCCACCGGCGCGCTGCCCCACGCTTCGCCCTCGGTGCGCAAGTTCGCCCGCGAACTTGGCGTGCCCCTGGCCGAAGTCAAAGGCACGGGCCGCAAGGGCCGCATCACCGACTCCGACGTGCAAAGCTTCACCGCTTCGGTCATGTCTGGCGCGGTCAAAACGGTGGCCATCGCTGCAGCCCAAGCCAAGTCTGCCCCCGCAGGCGACGGCGGTGCGGGTCTGGGCTTGCTGGCCTGGCCCAAGGTGGACTTTGCCAAGTTCGGCCCGGTCGAGCGCAAGGACATGTCGCGCATCAAGAAGATCAGCGGCGCTAATTTGCACCGCAACTGGGTCATCATTCCGCACGTCACCAACCACGACGACTGCGACATCACTGAGCTGGAAGCCTTCCGCGTGCAGATGAACAAGGAAAACGAGAAGGCGGGCATCAAGCTCACCATGCTCGCCTTCATGATCAAAGCCAGCGTGGCCGCGCTCAAGAAGTTCCCCGAGTTCAACAGCTCGCTGGACGGCGACCAACTGGTGATGAAGCAGTACTTCAACATCGGCTTCGCAGCAGACACACCCAACGGCCTGGTCGTTCCGGTCATCAAGGATGCCGACAAAAAGGGGGTGGTCCAGATCAGCACCGAAATGGGCGAGCTGGCCAAGAAGGCTAGAGATGGCAAGCTCGGCCCCGCCGACATGAGCGGTGCCTGCTTCACCATCTCCAGCCTGGGCGGCATTGGCGGGCGTTACTTCACGCCCATCATCAACGCCCCCGAAGTTGCCATCATGGGCGTGTGCAAGAGCCAGATCGAACCCAAGTGGGACGGCAAGGCGTTTGTGCCCAAGCTGATGCTGCCGCTGTCGCTGAGCTGGGACCACCGCGTCATCGACGGTGCCTCTGCTGCCCGCTTCAACGTCTATTTCGGCCAGGTGTTGACCGACTTCCGTCGGGTACTGCTCTAAATGACAACGGTTGTCGTCGTTAAAAAATCCGGTGTGGTGGCCATCGCGGCCGACACGCTGGTGACCTTCGGCGACACCCGCCTGGGCAACCGCTTTGAAGACAACAGCAAAATCTTCAAAGTGGACACCCCGGCGGGCCCCAGCTTTATTGGCATGGCGGGCACAGTGGCGCACTTCCCCGCGCTGCGCCTGGCGATGGCCGGGTTGCCGCCCGAGCAGCTCTTGCTGGGCAGCAAAGACGAGGTGTTCAGCACCTTCACCAAGCTGCACCCGGTGCTGAAAGAAGCCTTCTTTCTGCAAACCAAAGAAGACGACAACGACCCCTACGAGTCCAGCCAGTTCAGCGTGGTGGTGGCCAACGCCACCGGCATCTACGGCCTGTACAGCTACCGCGAAGTTTTCGAGTTCAAAGAATTCTGGGGCATAGGCTCGGGGCGCAGCTTTGCGCTGGGCGCTCTGCACGCGAGCTGGGGCAGCGCCAAGTCGGCCCGCGACCTGGCCGTACTGAGCGTGCAAGCCGCCTGTGAATTCGACAAGAACTCTGCCGGGCCGGTGGAAGTTTTTACGCTCAAATTAAAGAAATAAGTGGAGATCAAACCAATGGCATCCCTAGATATCAAAGTCCCCGACATTGGTGATTTCGCCGAAGTCACCGTCATCGAGTTGATGGTCAAAGTGGGCGACACCATCAAAGCCGACCAATCCCTGCTGACCGTGGAGAGCGACAAAGCCTCGATGGAAATCCCGTCTAGCCACGGCGGCGTGGTCACCGCGCTCACGGTGGCGCTGGGCGACAAAGTCAAAGAAGGTTCGGTTGTTTTGACGCTGGAAGTCGCGGGCGCTGCGGTGGCCCCTGTTTTAGAGTCAAAAGTGGTTCCAGCGCAAGCAACACCTGCGCAAGCAGCTACGAATGTTGTAGCATCTGCCCCCGCGCCCACTGCCTCCAGCTTTGCCGGTACGGCCGACCTGGAATGCGACCTGCTGGTGCTCGGTGCGGGCCCTGGCGGCTACTCCGCCGCCTTCCGCGCCGCCGACCTGGGTTTGAAAGTCATCTTGGTCGAACGCTACGCCACCCTGGGCGGCGTGTGCCTGAACGTCGGTTGCATCCCCAGCAAAGCCTTGCTGCACGTAGCGGCAGTGATGGACGAAGTCAGCCACCTTGGCGCTTTGGGCATTGAGTTTGGTGCGCCCACCGTCAACATTGACATGCTGCGTGGCCACAAAGACAAAGTCATCACCAAGCTGACCGGTGGCTTGGCCGCCATGGCCAAGATGCGCAAGGTCACCACCGTGCGCGGCCTGGGCCAATTCGTCGGCGCCAACCACCTGCAGGTCGAAGAAACCACCGGTGCCCAAGGCCAGGAAAAAACCGGCAAAACCCAAACCATCGCGTTCAAGCGCGCCATCATCGCCGCCGGTAGCCAGGCCGTGCGCCTGCCCTTCATGCCCGAAGACCCGCGCGTGGTGGACAGCACCGGCGCGCTGGCGCTCAAGGAGGTTCCCAAGCGCATGCTGATCCTGGGCGGCGGCATCATTGGTTTAGAGATGGGCACCGTCTACAGCACCCTGGGCGCCCGCCTGGACGTGGTCGAAATGATGGACGGCCTGATGCAGGGCGCAGACCGCGATCTGGTCAAAATCTGGCAAAAAATGAACGCGCCACGTTTTGACAACATCATGCTCAAGACCAAGACCGTGGGCGCACGCGCCTTGCCCGAGGGCATCGAAGTCACCTTTGCCCCCGCAGAAGAGGGCGGTACCTGCCCCGCACCCCAGGTCTACGATCTGGTGCTGCAAGCCGTGGGCCGCACGCCCAACGGCAAGAAGATCGCCGCCGACAAAGCCGGTGTGGCCGTGACTGACCGGGGCTTCATCAACGTAGACATCCAGATGCGCACCAACGTGCCGCACATCTTCGCCATCGGCGACATCGTCGGCCAGCCCATGCTGGCCCACAAAGCCGTGCACGAAGCCCATGTGGCGGCCGAGGTCATCGCCGGTGAACTGCAAGGCAACAAGGAGCTGGCCGCCGCCGCCTTCAACGCCCGCGTCATCCCCAGCGTGGCCTACACCGACCCCGAAGTCGCCTGGGTCGGCCTTACCGAAGACCAGGCCAAGGCCCAAGGCATCAAGGTCAAAAAGGGCCTGTTCCCTTGGTCTGCCTCCGGCCGCGCCATCGCCAATGGCCGCGACGAAGGCGTCACCAAGCTGCTGTTTGACGACTCGCCAGAAGCCCACGGCCACGGCAAAATCCTCGGCGGCGGTATGGTCGGCACCCACGCAGGCGACATGATCGGTGAGATTGCGCTGGCCATCGAGATGGGCGCGGACGTGGTGGACATCAGCAAAACCATCCACCCGCACCCCACGCTCGGCGAGAGCATCGGCATGGCGGCAGAAGTGGCGCACGGCAGCTGCACGGACTTGCCGCCGGCGAAGAAGTAAGTTATCGAATTGCTACTGATTCAGTAGCTGGCCGCGCAGACTCATTAAGGGTTGCGCGGCTTTTTTGTTAATGGGGTTTTGGATATAGACTTATCCCACAATGAAGGCTCTGCACACCACTTTTCTGGAACTTGGCACCTGCCGCCAGGTGGATGCACGCCAGTCATTGCTGCGTGCCGGTGAGGTGGCGCAACGCCTCTATCTGGTAGAGCAGGGGTGTGCTCGGCTCTATGTGGTGGATGCAGAGGGGCGCGAGACCAGTACCCAGTTTTTCTTTGAAGGCGAGGTGGTGAGTTCGCTGGAGAGTTTTTTGACCGGACGTCCCAGTGCCTTGTACTTGGTCACTATGGAGGCTTGCCGTTTGCGTGTGCTGGAGCGGCGCGCCATCAATGCACGCGCCCAGACGGACCTTGCCCTGCAAGCGGATTTACAGCTGCTGACGCAGCAACGGCTCATCCACTACGCCAACCTCTACACCAGCGCTATTGCCGACTCGCCCACCCAGCGCTATCTCGCGTTGCAGGCGGCACACCAGCAGAGGCTGGAGCGTATCCCGCTGCACATTCTGGCGGCTTACCTGGGCGTGAGTGCGGTGCACCTGAGCCGGATTCGGCGCAAATTGAAAGAAACCCCGTCCGCCCGCGTCGTCTGAACCTTTGTTAATGACGGTACGGCATGCGTCGAGCACCATCGCTCCATCACAACTTCTGATGGAGCGCACATGCAAACCCTGGTCATTCTGGCCCACCCTTATTCCAATAGCTATTGCCACGCGCTGTACCAGCGGGTGGTGCTGAAACTCGAACAAGCTGGCCACACCGTGGACCGGTTGCATCTGGATGGCGAAGACTTTGATCCCGTCATGCGGGGTGCAGATTTGGCTGTTTATGCACGAGGCCAAAGTGCCGATCCCGCTGTGCCGCGCTACCAAGCACGTATTGACGCAGCCCAGCAAGTGGTCTTCATTTTCCCGATCTGGTGGGAGGTTATGCCCGCTTTGCTCAAGGGCTTTCTCGACAAGGTGTTTACCAATGGATGGGCCTATGAACCGTCCAAGCTTGGTGTCAAGGGGCTGCTCACCCACATCCAGCGCGCCGTCGTCGTGACCACCATGAACACGCCCAAATGGGCTTATCGCTGGTTGTATGGCGATGCGGTGCAGCGCGCACTGGTGCGCGGCACGCTGCGCAAATGCGGCGTGCGCAAGGTGGAGTGGGTCGCCCTGTCACCTGTGAGCCATGCCACGGATTCCAAACGCCAAGCTTGGCTCCAGCAAGTGGGTGCCATGTTTTCTGCGTAGCTGCTTGCAGCACCCATCAAAAAAGCCCGGACACGCAAATGTCCGGGCTTTTTACATGACTGCTTCCCAACTTCAGGGGAACAGCGATCCGCCCGTCAGCGGGTACGGCGTGGTGTTGTCGCGCGCCCAGTTGGCGGTGTTGGCGATGCGGGCACGCAGGGCGGCAATGTCGGTGGCATCCAGCGAACCGGCAAAGCGCACGTTGTCTTCGGGTGTGAAGGCGATGAACGCGCCTGCGCTGGCCAGGGCGGCTTGCAGCGTGGTGTCCAGCGGGCCCGCAGTGCCGAGGTTGATGGCGGCGAGGTAGCGGTCTACGGTGAGGTTTCCGGCGGTGGTGGCGGTCAGGCTGGCGATGCTGCCCTGGAAGGCGAAGATGGTTTCGCTGTTCGGGCTGATGCCGCCGCCGGGGCCGGTGATGCTGCCTTTGTCGGTGGTGGGGGTGGCGGCGTCGGTCTGCACGCTCACCACCGTGCCCACGGCGTAGGCGCGGTCGGCAGTCCACTGGAAGGCCGATTCGTTGGTGGCGGTCAGGCTGTCGCGGTCGCTGAAGAACACGGTGGTGCCGGGGGCGATGGCGCGCAGCAGGATGAAGGCAAACGCGTCCGGCGTGTCGGCATTGGCGGCGATGAACAGCAGGTCGCCAGCAGCCAGCGTGGTGGGTGGCGCGGTGCCCAGGGTGGTGAAGTTCAACAGGCTGCTGTCGCTGATGCCTGCAAACGCGTTGCCTGCGGTATCCACCAGGGCGGTGGCCGATACCAGCACGCTGTAGCCAGTGCCGGTGCGCAGGTCGCTGCTGGGGTTCAATGTGACGGTGCTGCCGCTGATGCTGACCTGGCTGGTGTCGCTGGCGCTGAGTGTGCGCACGTCGTCTGTGCCGTTGGTGATGGTGAAGCTGCCCGCACCGGCGCGCACGGCCTCACTCAAGCTGAGGGTGATGTTGCTGCCCTCGGCAATGCCGGTGGCGTTGTCCGCCGGGGTGCTGCTGGCATAGGTGGGGGCGGTGGTGTCGGGCACGCTGGTGAAGGCCAGGGTTTGTGCACTGGCCACGGCCTGGGTGGCCACGCCACTGGCCGCGCGGAACACGCCGCTGGCGTACTGGATGCTGTACGTGGTGTTGGGGGCCAGGTCGGCGCTGGGGTTGATCTTGACGGTGCTGCCGCTGAAGCTGACCTGGGTGCTGTCGGTTACCGCGATGGTGCGGGTGTCGCCACCGCTGCCCACCAGGGTGATGTTGCCGGTGCCTGCGGTCACGGCGGCGGGGAAGGTAAGGTAGGCATTGCTGCCCAAGCCCACGGCGGCGCTGCTGCGGGTCGGTGCGTACACCCACAGTTGCGGCAGGGCCTGGCTGCCACCACCGGCTTCGTTGGTTACGTACATGTTGAGCTGCTTGTCGAAGGTGATGCCTTCGTGCGCGGCGACCTGGGGGATGTCGAGCGTGCCGTAGATGCGGCCTGCGCGGTCCATCTTCAGGATGCGGCCGGTGTCGTTGCTCAAGACCATCAGGTGGCTGTAGTCCGCCGCCGTGCTGGCCAGCGTGTTCGACAGGGCGTGGATGTCGCCAAAGTCCAGCACGCCCGCCAGGGCAGGGTCAAACAGATTGGTGGGGTTTTCGGTGGTAGCCGAGCCGTTGGACGCGGTGCCTGCGCTGAAGTTCAGCGTGGTCTGGAAGATGCCCAGCGGCGACAGTTCTTTGACGAAGATGTAGCCGCCAGTCAGCGGGTCAAAGCTCACGCCTTCCAGCCCCACATTGCCTACCGTGGTGCCCAGCTTGACGCTGCGCACGGTGGCCGCGTCCAGCGTGGTGCCTGCGGCGTAGGTCAGCAGGTTGGCGGTGCGCAGGCGCTCGTTGGCCACCACAAACTGGCCGCCGCCAATCGCGGTAATACCTTCGGGGTCGGCAAACAGGCCTGCGGGCAGGTTCATGGTGTCGATGACCGCGCCGGTTTTGGAGATCTGGGTGATGTAGGTGCCTTCATCGCCAATGATGAACAGGCTGTCGGTGGCGGCGTTGTAGGTTACGGCGGACACTTCGGCGGCAATCTGGTTGGCCCCGGCGGTCAGGTTAACGGGCAGGGTGTAGCGGCCGGCCAGGGTGTAGTTGCTGAGGTCCAGGCTCTCCGTGGGCGACACGAAGGCCAAGGTGGGCGTGCCCAGCGGGGCCTCTTCGCCGTCACCGTCTCCGCAGGCAGCCAGCGCCAGCGCAATGCACAGGGCCAGGGTGGCCGGTGCCCAGCGGGAACGCAGAGTGTGGGAGGAGGGCGGAGAAAACTGCATGGGGTAGGCCTTGGTGACAAAGCCTATGAGCTTAGAAGTGGGGCGTGACAAAGCCGTGACTCTGGAGTGGCAGATGTGTGTATGCCAGGTTGCCCGGCGGCGCAGTAAGCTGCTTGGCTTAAAATCCGAATGCTACAAATTCAGTAGCTGGCTGCGCAGATTCCATATGGGCTGCGGGGCTTTTTTCTTTAAATATTTAAATAGTACGCCGATGCAAGCCTTACTCAACGCCATCGCCTCGATGGACCTGCCTACCGATGCGCAGCGCATTTTTCATGGCCGGGGCGGTCTGTATCCGGGCTGTGAGCACTGGGCGCTGGATGCTTTTCCACCGGTTGTGGTGTTGACCAGTTTCCAGCCTGCCAGCGATGACGAACTGGCCACGATCGGCGCTGCCTTGGCCGCGCGCTGGCAACAGCTGGCACCGGAGCAACCGCTGAACTGGGTCTACCAATGCCGCTTCGATGGCCGCACCGAGACCCGGCTGATGGCTGGGGCAGTGCCGGACCCGCATGTGGTCACGGAGCAGGGCGCACGCTACCGGGTGCATGTGCTCAAGGGGCAGAACCACGGCCTGTTTCTGGACATGGCCGAAGGCAGGCGCTGGGTGCATAACCATGTGCAGTCTTTGGCCCACGTGGCGGGCCGCCCGGACTTTCGGGTGCTGAACCTGTTTGCCTACACCTGCGCTTTCTCGGTGGTGGCTTTGCAGGCCGGTGCCAAGCTGGTGGTCAATGTGGACATGGGCCAGGGGGCCATCGGCATTGGGCAGCAAAACCACCGGCTGAATAACCTGACCACCGGGGCCAGCTTTTTGCCGCACGACATCTTCACCACCTGGGGCAAGATCAACCGCAGCGGCCCGTACGACCTGGTTATCGTAGACCCGCCCAGTTTTCAGAAAGGCAGCTTCATCGCCACCAAGGACTACGCCCGCCTGATGCGCCGCCTGCCCGATCTGCTGATGCACGGCGGCCATGTGCTGCTGTGCCTGAACGCGCCGGAGCTGGGCGTGGCGTTTCTGCAAGACCAGATGCGGGTTCTGGCGCCTGCGCTGGCGTTTGTCGAGCGGCTGGCCAACCCGGCGGTGTTTGCCGATGTGTCGGATGAGCGGGCGCTGAAGGTGCTGGTTTACCGGGCCCCATGAAAAAAGCCCCGGCTGTGGGGCCGGGGCTTTGCAAGTAACGCGGCAGATTTTTACATCTGCTGGATGCCCGACAGTACCCAGCCGCCGTTGCCTTGCAGCGGCTTGGTCAGGTGCCAGACTTCGTCGAACGATTCAGACGGCGCGCTGGCTTCTTCGCGGATCAGGCCGGTGAAGCGCACGCTGACGATGTAGTGGCCGTTTTCTTCCACCACTTCGAACACGTTACCGTCGATGCTGACCACATCGGTCTGCTGGGTCCCGGCACCGCGTTCGGTCAGGTCCATCTTCAGCTGGGCAAACATTTCCGGCGTGGTGAACTGGCGGATATCTTCCAGGTTGCCCGCGTCGTTGGCGGCTTGCAGGCGAATGAAGTTGACCTTGGCGTTGCGCACAAAGCCAGCGGTGTCAAAGTCGTCCGGAATGGACGGGCTGGCGACGGGGCTGGACAGGCCAGAACCTATGCTGGATCCAATGCTGGAACCGATGGCCGAACCCACTACCGACGCAGGCACTGCGGTCTTGAATGCGGCGCTGTTATCCGCCGCAGGCGTGGCGTGTGCATCCGCAGGTGCACCGGCACCGGCGTACTGCATGCCGCCCACGGTGTTGCCACCCGCTTGCTGGCGTGCCGCAGCACGTTTGCGCATGAAGAAGCCCACGCCCAGCATCACGGCTGCGGCCAGCAGGCCATACATCAGCATCGACGACAGTGCGCCACCCAACCCCATAGACGAAGCCAAAGCGGCCAGGCCCAGGCCAGCGGCGAGGCCCGCCAAGGGGCCCATCCACGAGCGCTTGGGCGCGGCTGCAGCCGCAGCAGCCGTTCCGGCAGCCGCAGGTGCGGCGGCAGACGCGTTTGCTGGCGTTTGGTTCGGGGTGGCGGTGGGAGCTTTGTTAGGCGTGGCAGCCTGGCGCTGCATGCCTAGCGACTTGCCCGCGCCCATGCGCTTGGCGGCATCGGCATCCATCGGGGCGCTGGACAAACCGATGGTGACCACGACGGCCAACATGGACAGAAATTTTTTCATGGTGTTCTCCGGTTGAAAAAGAATTAGAAGCGGCCACGATCGTAGCCCATAAATACTGGATAAAAAGCAGACTAATGGAGATGAATACTTCTGTAAAAAGTGAATGTTAAATAAATGCAGTCGATTTGAATCCAGCGGCAACGGGGCTGCGTATATAGAGCGGCAGCACCTTGGCGTGTTGCGGCTTTTGAACCCAACTTCTTTGACTGGAGCCCCCTATGTTGACCACACGCATTTCCACCTTTGCCGCCACCGCAGTTGCCACGTTGTTGACGGCCTGCGGCTCTATGGCCCCGATGCAACCCATGTTCAGCCAAAACAACCTGCCCGAGGCGGTCAAAGTGCCGATGGGCCACGCCGTGGCCATGGAAACCGTGGGCGTGGGCGAGATCACCTACGAATGCCGTGACAAAGCCAACGCCCCCGGCATGACCGAATGGGTTTTCGTGGGCCCCAATGCGGTGCTGAACAACCGCAGCGGCAAACAAGTGGGCAAATACTTTGGCCCGCCTGCCACCTGGGAATCTATGGATGGCTCCAAGCTCACGGCCACCCAACTCGCCGTGGCCCCGGCAGGCGCCGGCAATATCCCCCTGCAACTGGTAAAGGCCAACCCGGCTATGGGCATGGGCGCGATGGCTGGCATCACGCACATCCAGCGTGTGGCCACAGTGGGCGGCGTAGCCCCGGCCAGCATGTGCAGCGCCGCCAACAAGGGCAGCAAAGAAATCGTGAAGTACCAGGCCGACTACATCTTCTGGAAGGCGGCGTGAGTCGAGTGGGATAATCAGCGTCGATACCGGGAGAGACTGCTCCCCCTGCATGCAGGAAAACCAGCGCCGAAGGAGCAACCGCCCCGGAAACTTTCAGGCAAAAGGACCGGTATCCACACCACACACATCTGAAGAGCAGCTGGGTTTCGTCACCCGGCTCACCGCAGGAGCAAGCGGCCTGGCAGTATGCCTGCCGTGAATCTCTCAGGTCCAAAACAGAGGGGGCGATAGCTGCGCATGGTTGTTGCTATCCCCCTGTGACGTTTTGGAGCTCTCATCATGAAAAAATCTACAACCAGCATGGCCGTTATCGGCGGCGGTATCACGGGCGTTACCACGGCCTACGCTTTGGCCAAACGCGGTTTTGCCGTCACTCTGTTCGAAAAACACCGCTACGCGGCCATGGAAACCTCGTTTGCCAATGGCGGGCAGTTTTCGGTGTCGAATGCCGAGGTGTGGAACCACTGGTCCACGGTGCTCAAGGGCCTGCAATGGATGCTGCGCAGCGATGCGCCGCTGCTGGTCAACCCCAAGCCCAGCTGGCACAAGATGGCCTGGTTTGCCGAGTTCATTGCCGCCATACCGCAGTACGAAAAAAATACCATCCAAACCACCCGCCTGGCGATGGCTGCGCGCCAGCATCTGGATGCCTGGGCAGCCGAGGAGGGCCTGGACTTTGACCACAAGCGCGAAGGCATCCTGCATATTTACCGCGACAAGGGCAACTTTGTGCATGCGGGCAAGGTCTCCAAACTGCTAGCCCAGGGCGGACTGGACCGCCGCGCCGTCACCCCGCAAGAGATGCGCGCTATCGAACCCACCTTGGCAGGCAACTACTACGGCGGCTACTTCACCGAGAGCGACACCACCGGCGACATCCACAAATTCAGCACCGGCATCGCAGCCGCCGCCGAGCGCCTGGGCGTGCAAACCCGCTACGGCCATGCCATCCAGAGCGTCAAAAGCGACGGCAAGTCCGTGACCATCACCGCGCAAGACGGTGACGACACCCACACCGGCGTGTTCGACGGCGTGGTGGTGTGTGCGGGCACAGCGAGCCGCGACATTGCCGCCCAGCTGGGCGACCGGGTCAACATCTATCCGGTCAAGGGTTATTCCATCACGGTGCACCTGGACGACGCGCACAGCCAGGCATCGGCCCCCATGGTCAGCCTGCTGGACGACGAAACCAAGCTGGTCAGCAGCCGCCTGGGGGCAGGGCGCTTTCGGGTGGCGGGCACGGCCGAATTCAATGGCTACAACCGCGACATCCGGGCCGACCGCATCCGCCCGCTGGTGGAATGGGTGCAGCAGTGCTTTCCCGGCGTGCGCACCGAAAACGTGGTGCCCTGGGCCGGGCTGCGCCCCATGATGCCGAACATGCTGCCCCGCGTCGGCCCGGGCAAGCGGCCCGGCGTGTTCTACAACACCGGGCACGGGCATTTGGGTTTGACGCTGTCGGCGGTGACGGCTGACATGGTTGCAGCGATGGTGGCGGCCCGCCCGTTGCATATATAAGAAATAGGCCGCTTGCGCCCATCACATGGGCGCAAGCAGCTATTGTTTTGATAGTTTTCAGGCGGCGCGGCTGCTGGTGCGGCCCCAACGGCGGGCGGCTTGCTCGGGGGATTGCGTGATGGCCCCGCTGCCTAACGGGGCCAGCAGGGCATCCAGATCGGCCGCATCAAACTTCAGCCCGCCCTGGGCATCAACGCCTAGCACGCTGTTGGCCAGCGCCAGCTTGCGGGCTTGCAGCTCCAGCATGCGCTCTTCGATGCTGCCTTCCACCACCAGCTTGTAGACAAACACCGGCTGGTCCTGGCCGATCCGGTGGGCGCGGGCGGTGGCCTGTTCCTCCACGGCGGGGTTCCACCACGGGTCCATGTGGATGACGGTGTCGGCGGCGGTGAGGTTCAGGCCCACGCCACCGGCTTTCAAACTCAGCAGCAGCACGGGTACTTCCTTGGCTTGGAAGCGTTGCACCACGCTGCCGCGCTCTTTCGGTGGGGTTTTGCCGGTCAGGCTCAAAAACGGCAACGCCAAAGCCTCCAGCTGTTCGGCCACCAGTACCAGTAGCTCGGTGAACTGCGAAAACACCAGCACCCGCCGCCCCTCGGCCACCATCTCGGGAAGCATGTCGGCCAGCAGCGCCAGCTTGGCGCGTTCCATGGTTTTGGCGGGCTTCTTTCCCTTGAGCAGATGCGGGTCGCAACAGACCTGGCGCAGCTTGAGCAGTGCATCGAGGATGGTCACTTGCGCGCCGTTGAAGCTTTGGCGCTCCAGCACGCGGCGCACCTGCAGGTCGGCTGCGGCACGCACGCCTTCGTAGAGCTCGCGCTGCTGGCCTTGCAGCTGTACGCGCAGGATGACTTCGGTGCGCGGGGGCAGTTCGCTGGCTACGTCCTGTTTGCGGCGGCGCAATATGAAGGGGCGCACCCGCTGGGCCAGCAGAGCGGCGCGCAGGGTTTCGCCGTTGTCTTCAATGGGCTTGCGCCAGCGTGCGGCAAAGCTGCGTGCATCGCCCAAAAAGCCGGGCATCAGCCAGTCGAACTGCGCCCACAGCTCGCCCAGGTGGTTCTCCAGCGGCGTGCCGGTCAGACA
Organism: Rhodoferax sp. LB1P47; assembly: GCF_056521445.1. Lineage (NCBI taxonomy): Bacteria > Pseudomonadati > Pseudomonadota > Betaproteobacteria > Burkholderiales > Comamonadaceae > Rhodoferax > Rhodoferax sp. LB1P47. Next base: position 59,748 of record NZ_JBWMAU010000011.1, read on the forward strand.
CAGGCTGTGGCGGTTGTGCAGGCGGCGTAGGGCGCGGGCGCTGCGGCTGCCGGCGTTTTTGACCATCTGCGCTTCGTCCAGGATGACCAGGTGAAAGTGCTGCGCCGCCAGCGCATCCATGTCGCGCCACAGCAGCGGGTAGGTGGTCAGCACCAGGTCGTGCTGGGGCATTTGCGTAAACAAATCTGCGCGGTCTGGCCCTTGCAGCGTCAGCAGGCGCAGGCCGGGGGCCATGCGGCGGGCCTCGGCCTGCCAGTTAAAGATAAGCGAGGTGGGCAGCACCACCAGTGCGGGCAGGTCCAGGCGACCGGCTTGTTTCTCCACCAGCACATGGGCCAGGGCCTGCGCGGTTTTGCCCAGGCCCATGTCGTCGGCCAGAATGCCGCCCAGGCTGTGGGTGCGCAGGTATTGCAGCCAGGCCAGGCCTTCCAGTTGGTAAGGGCGCAATTGCACTTGCAGGCCTTCGGGCGTGGCCACAGGCTGCGGCACGCCCAGCGCGGTGAGGCGTTTGGCCAGGCTGGCCAGGCCCAGGTCGCCTGCTAGCTGCCAGGCGTTGTGCGGGCCGACGCGGTGCGCGTCCAGCAGCCCGGCGCGCAGGGACTCCAGCCGCCGCGCCTCCCACGCACCCAGGCGCAGCAGGCCGTTGTTGTGGTGGCGCAGCGGGTCGGTCAGCAAATCGACCATCGCGCCGACGATGGCCTTCAGCGGTGCGGCGGGTGCGTCAATGCGTCGGCCACCGGGCGCGCGCAGGCGGATGGTGGCGTGGTCGTCGATGGCGGCGATCTGGTCGGCGTGCAGCCAGCGGCTGTCGCGCTGGAGCAGGTCGGCCAGCATGGGGGCCAGGTCCAGGGTTTCGCCGTCGATCTCGATGCCTAAGCTCAGCAGCCACGCGCCTTCGCGCTCGGGCAGGCGCAGCTTTTGCACGCCGCGCTCGGGCTTGCGCAGCGGCTCGGCCAGTTCTTTGCTGGCGATGTCGCCGGTGTCGGGGTGGATGTGCAGCCGCCAACGCTGCACCGGCACGCTTTCATGCGCAAAGCCGGGTTGCACGGCCACCGCCCAGCCTTGGGCCTGCAAGCGCGGCACCTGGTCGGCCCAGAAGTCGCCAAAAAAGGCCTCTTGCACCAGCGTCCACACCGGGCCGAGGGTGGGGCGGTCATCCCGGTTGCGCCACTGGAAGCTGTGCGCGGCTACCGGCACCAGGCCCAGCTCCCACACCTGGTCCATCGCATCGGCTTCGGCCGCCAGGTTGCGCTGCATCTGCACCACCGGGCCGCCGGTGTCGAACAGTTCTTGCACGGCGGCGGGGCGGTTGTTCAGGATGGAGGTGGGCGCAGGTGTACTCCAGTGGTGGCCTGCGGTGGTGCGGTAGGTCCAATCGATCTGCGCCAGCGTTACGCTGTCGCCGCGCGGGCCCAGCTTGCCTTGTGGTTTGAGGCCCAGCAACCCGTCGCCCCGGCCCAGGGTTTGCAGGGTGATGCGGGGGCGGAAGTGGCCGATGTCGATGTCGCGCTCTGGTGGGGATGGTGCCGCGTGTTCTGGCGCTTCGTCCATCCGCAGCAAGGCCATAACCCGGGCCGCATCGGCATCGGCCAGGGTGGGCAGACCCTTGAGCGTGGCTGCGTCGGCCTGGTGGCGCAGCGCATCGACCCAGGCGGCGATGGCGTGGCGGGTGGGTGGCGACGTGCTGGGCATACGGGGATTGTGCCGTTAGGGGTGTGGAAGTAGCGGATGTGCCGTTATCATCGAAGACTTTCTGAATGTCGATTTGCGGAGCGCTTCGCAAATTGTCAAAAATGCTGGCAATAACGCCAGCATTTAAAGGCTACCCATAGCTCAGTTGGATAGAGCATCAGCCTTCTAAGCTGAGGGTCACAGGTTCGATCCCTGTTGGGTAGACCACAGCATGTCTTATTGCTGTAAGAAATTTTAGGCATCAAATGGGCCTATAGCGCTCATTCTGTATGCGCAAGCAGCTATACATAGTGTAGCAACCATCCCTTTGCCGTTTTGGGTACTGTGTTTTGCCAAACAACATCGCGCGCGCTGTGTCGCTGCGGATGGATGGTGCACATCGTCCCGTACCCGCGTGGGTCATTTCAATACACCTACGCACCTAAATAGAAAGCAGGCGCGCATGTTCAAGCGCATCAAAAACTGGCTCGGACGGACTTCGGGCCAAGGCCCCAGCCCGTCCGATCTGGAGGCCGTTAGTGGCTGGGCGAACACCCGGGGGCTGGCGTTTAACCTGCTGGACGACGGGGGGGGCTTTTCCCTGATCGGCACGGTGGGTGGGCGGCCTTGGCGGATGGAGCAGAGCCCGTCGGGCCGGGACTTTATTGCCGGTGCCGAGCTGCGGGCGCGGGCCGAGCTGGGCTTGCCCGAAGATTTGGCCATCATGCTGATCAACCGCCCGCTCAAAGAGTCGCTGGAGCGGCGTGTCTACGAGCAGGCCACCCACGGCGTGCAAACCTCGGTGGATGTGGATTTGCCCGAAGAAGCGCGCTGGCTGTCGCTGTACGACCAGGTGGGCTGGAACACTGCGCCGATGGCATTTTGGGAGCATTACGCCCTAGTTGCCGACACCCGCGCCCATGCCCAGCTGTGGCTGGAGGGGCCATTGATGGAGTTATTGCAGGCCTGGCCGACCAGCGCGGTGCAGCCCACCACGCCGTTTATTCTGCAAGTGCAGCGTGGCCGGATCTATCTGCGCATGGAGTATGCGCAGGCCGATATGCCAACGCTGCGGCATGCGGTGGCGGTGTTTACCCAGGCCTGTGTATCGGCACAGTTGCTCGCAAACGCTTGACCGTTAACGCAAAACCAAATTAGTGGTCCGCATCCACGATACGCAGCAGTGCCGTGCGGTCGCGGATCATCAGCCCCGCCGTTTCGATGGCAATCACGTCCTCGCGCTCCATAGCTTTCAGCTCCTGGTTGACGCGCTGGCGCGATGCGCCCAGCAATTGCGCCAGTTCTTCTTGTGCCAGTTGCAGGCTGATGCGGATTTCGTTGGCGTTGGCCAGGTTGGGAATGCCGTAGCTGCGCGCCAGATGCAGCAATTGCTTGGCCAGCCGGGCGCGCAAGGGCAGGGTGTTTAGGTCTTCCACCAGGCCAAACAGCTGGCGGATGCGGCGGGCTTGCAGGCGCAGCATGGCTTCGTACAGCTCGGTGTGCGTGGCCAGGATTTTTTTGAAGTCGGCCTTGGCGACGCACAGCAAGGTGGTCTCGCCGTGGGCGTAGGCATCGTGGGTGCGGCGGTCGCCGTCAAAAATGGCGATATCGCCAAACCAGGTGCCGGGCTCCATGTAGGTCAGGGTGATCTGCTTGCCGGAGAGCGAGGTGGAACTTACCCGCACCGCACCTTTGGCGCAGGCCACCCATTCCTCGGGTGGCTCGCCGCGTGCGGCAATCAGGCCATTGTCCTGGTAGCGCTTGACGTAGGCGCAGCGCAGGATGTCGTGCCGCAGCGACGGGGACAGCGATGCAAACCAGTGCCCGGAATTGATGGCGGCGCGTTCTTCAATTGTCAGAATAGGTTCGTCCATGGACTGTCTCTGGTGGCTGGTGAGCCGTGTATTGTCAGACTAGCGTCGCCTAGGTGACGCAAAAAACCCTGAATTGTGTCGCCTGCGTGTCTGATCGAGACACCCGGGGTTGGGTATTCACCGGTGTTTTTCTACCGGTAATCCCCACAGATAGCACGATAATTCCTGTTGTTTTAATGGCTACTGGCGGACATCCAATGGTATGGTCTGGATAAATCCCCCAAAACGTAATAAGTAAAAAATTGCAGTGAAACTACGCAACACCCTTCTTGGATCGACCCTCTTGGTCGCCGCATTTGGTAGCTCCGCCCTGTCTCTCGGCCGTGCGCGGGGTGCGGTGGTGTTGGGCCAGCCTCTGGACTTGGCTGTTGATGTCCGTCTCGATTCTGCTGACGACAGTGGCAATGCCTGTTTTGAAGCCGATGTATTCCACGGTGACGGGCAAGTGCCTTCCAACCGCGTGCGGGTCATCGTGATGTCGGGCGGGCAAGGGCAGGATGCGGTGGTGCGGATTCGTTCTTCGGCCATCGTGGATGAACCGGTGGTAGGCGTGGTCTTGCGCTCCATCTGTGGTCAAAAAGCCTCGCGCCGATACGATTTTTTAACCGACTTCGCGGTAGAAACCCGCGCAGCAACCGTACCGACCATCATTCCCGCCGTGGTCACGGCACCCTCGGTTGCCGAAGCACCCCAGGCGGCCCCTGCATCTGCTGTGCGCTCTGCACCCATCCGCAGCACCACCCCTCCCGTGGCCGTGGTGCGCCCCCCCAAGCCGGTGGCCAAGCCCAAGCCCATCCAGATCCAAGAACCGAAAGAGCCTAAAGAATCGGTAGCGCCCCCCAAGCCGCTGACCACCAAGGCGGAAGCGCCCGACAACAAGCCCCGCCTGAAGCTGGATGCCCCCGAGGCACCTGACGAACGGCTGGTCCAGCTCAAATCCGCCAGCGATCTGTTGCTGGCGCCCACGGATGACCCGCAAAAGCGTGAAGCTGCGGCCGCTGCCTGGCGCGAATTGAACCATCTGCCGGTTGAAAATGCCCAAGAAAAACAGCGCTGGATGGCGTTGGAAGCCGAGTCCAAAACACTCAAGGCCCTGTTGGCCAAAAACGAAGCCGACTTCAAGCAGCGCCTAGAAAAGCTGGAAAACAACCACTATGGCGAAGGCTTTGTGTACGGCCTGCTGGGCTTGCTGCTGGCCGCCATTGCCGCCGCCGCCTTCTTCTGGAACCGGGCACGGCAACGCATCCACTTTCCCCCCACCGACTGGGCGCGCCACGGCGAGCCCAGCACCGAAGAGTTAGGCGCTGCCGCCGCACCGATGAGCCGCCCCGCCTCGTTGGCCGCCCAGCTGCCGCCCAATACCTTGCCCGGCCCGAACCATGACGCCGACGTGGACGAGTCGCTCTTTGACGACCTGAAAAAATTAACGGCCATGACCATGGCCACCAAACCTTTGGTGCCCACGCCCCGCTCTGCTGCCACTGCGTTGCCAGCGCGAAGCATGTATTCCGAAGATTTTCTCGACGTGCAGCAGCATGCCGAGTTCTTTGTGTCTCTGGGGCAATACGACCAAGCGATTGATGTGCTGAAAAAGAGCATCCATGCCGATGCCAGCCCATTGGCCTATTTGGAATTGCTCAAGATCTACCACACGCTGGGCCGCCAGGCCGAATACCAGCAGGAACGCGATACGTTCAACCGCCAGTTCAATAGCCATATCCCGGCGTTTCCTGCGTTTACCCAGGAAGGGCAGACCTTGGAGGCGTACCCAGCCGTGCTGCACAGCATCGAAAGCCACTGGGGAACCGCTAAAGCGCTGGTCTTCATCGCGTCCTGCCTGTTTCGTGATGCCACGTTCGATGCTGGCAAACCCTTCGACCTGGCCGCTTACCGTGAACTCCTGTTGCTCTACGCGGTGGCCCAGGGCACCGTGCGCCAAGCGGATGGCACATTGCACGACACCATGCCCCAGGTGCGCGGCGGGCGAGTCAGCCGTCGGCAAGAGCTGGAGCTGGATCTCTCCCGGCCTGCTCCGCTGGATGTCGCCACGCCGAGCGACACCACCTTTACCCAGCCGATGGCGTTAATGTCGGAAATGGCCCCCCTAGACGGGCAAGATACGCATTCCGAGGCCTTGTCACCGGCATACCGCCAGCCGCTGGATCTTGACCTGGACCTCGACTTGAATCTGGATTTTTCCAATTCCGAGCTGATGGCGATGCAAGAGTTGCCAACCGCGCCGTTGGTGATTGCGCCAGCTCCCATGCCTCCATTGGCAGCGACAGTGCTGGACCTTGATTTGAACCTGGACTTGGACTTGGACTTGGGTACTGCGCCCAGTGCTAGCCCCTTGGAAACCGAACCGACCTCGCCGATAGCCCAGACCATCGACAGCCATATGCTGGAATTTGACCTGTTTGACCCCAAGGTCGAAGCCAAAATTTCCCCGAAAAAAGACTAAGCCCCAGACTCGCGCAGTCTCCCTTGCGGAGGGGCGCAGTCTGGCAAAGCCAGCTCTGAGGTGTTTCTGGATGCCGCGTGCTCTGGCGGTGAGGTAGGCAAAAAAAGCGGCAAAAACATGCCGTTTTAGGCCACTAGCGCAGTTTCTACCTGCGGGAGGAGCTACAAAATAATTTTCAAAATAGAGAGCGGATGTGCAGGATCAGCGCCGAACCTGTAATGCACCCGGATTGATGATGTTGGTCGGCGTGCCTTTGATGAAATTCAGTACGTTGTCAAACGCCGCATTGAAGTACAGCTCATAGCTGTTTTGCTCTACATAACCGATGTGGGGCGTGCAAATGCAGTTCTCCAGCCGCAGCAAGGCATGGCCTTGCAAAATTGGCTCGCTCTCAAACACGTCAATCGCCGCCATGCCAGGATGGCCCCGGTTCAGGCCAGCCAGCAGCGCATCGGGCTCGATCAGTTCGGCCCTTGAGGTGTTGACCAGCAAAGAGGTGGGCTTCATGCGCGACAGGTCTTCCAAGGTGACGATGCCCCGGGTTTCGTCGGTCAACCGCAGGTGCAGCGACAACACATCGGACTGTGCAAACAAGGCTTCCTTGCTATCAACCACTTCCACCCCGTCGGCCAGGGCGCGGGTGCGGGAGGTTTCGCGGCCCCAGACCAGCACCTTCATGCCGAAGGCGCGGGCGTAGGTGGTCACGATCTGGCCAATCCGGCCATAGCCCCAAATGCCCATAGTTTTGCCCTTTAGCACCGTGCCCATGCCAAAGTTGGGTGGCATGGACGCGGTTTTCATGCCCGACTGCTGCCATACCCCGTGCTTGAGGTTGCTGATGTACTGTGGCAGCCGCCGGGTGGAGGCCATGATCAACGCCCAGGTCAGCTCGGCAGGGGCGGTGGGCGAACCCACCCCCTCGGCCACAGCAATACCGCGCTCGGTACAGGCAGTGACATCCACATGGGCACCGATGCGACCGGTTTGGGCGATCATTTTGAGGCGGGGCAGCTTTTCGATCACCGCCCGGTTGAGCTGCGTGCGCTCCCGGATCAATACGATGATGTCGGCATCTTTAAGGCGTACCGACAACTGGCCTAGGCCCTTGACGGTGTTGGTGTAGACCTTGGCCGCATAGGGCTCCAGCTTGCTGGCGCAGTCCAATTTGCGGACTGCATCTTGGTAGTCATCGAGGATCACAATATTCATCCCCTGATTGTGCCTTGGTGCCAAGGCTTACCTGCCAGTACCTGCCGAACTTTGGGGCCAAGCTTATTGCAGCATTGCGCCGCTGCGGGGCGTAGATTCCAGTGCGGCCAGGCGCTCCAGTTCGGCACAGACATCGGCCATGCGGCCCGAAATGCGCATACGCCCGGCACTGGCGGCCGATGGGGGCGTTTCTATGACACGCAATACACGCACCGGGCGGCGTGCTATGGCCGGCGGCGGGGCGGTGCCGCTGGGACGGCTGGGGGGGCTAGCACAACTGGGCGACCACGCGGCGGTAGAGTGCGGTGCCTGGGGTGTGCGCGGTGCGTGCGGGCCCGATGCGCTGGCGGTGAGCCAGCCCATCCAACCCAGGAAAGAGCCTTGGAATGAACCTAGTAAACCCGTGGCCGAAAACGATGCGATTCCCATAGGACCTCCCCAACAAGCGGTGTTGAATACGGACGAAACGGTGGCTATATGCGCAGATATACGCGGATGGCAGATGGTGGATGTGGCGGGATGCTCCCGCATGCGGCTGCGCTTTACCTGGAATGAACGTGCAACAACTTTCATGGCTCGGGGTGCTCTGCACCCGAGCCCATGACCGTTAGGTTTGACGCTGCGCAGCTGCCGGTGGCGTGGCTACATCAGCAAGGTGTTGCGGATGAGTCCGACGGCCAGGCCTTCAATGGCGAAGCTTTCTTCCGGATCGACCACGATGGTGGGGTAGTCGGGGTTTTCGGGCAGCAGCTCGATGAGGTTTTTGGTGCGGCGGTAGCGTTTGACGGTGACATCGTCACCCAGCCGGGCCACCACGATCTGGCCGTTTTTGGCATCGGTGGCGGTCTGCACGGCCAGCAGGTCGCCGTCGAGGATGCCGATGTCGCGCATGGACATTCCGCGTACCTTGAGCAGGTAGTCGGGCTTGTGGCGGAACATGCTGGCTTCTAGGTGGTAGGTTTGGTCTACGTGTTCCTGCGCCAAAATTGGGGAGCCTGCTGCCACCCGGCCAATGAGGGGCAGGGCGAGTTGGCTGAGCAGGTTCTGTGAGCGCGATTCGTGGATGGAGCGCAGGGTTTCGCTTTTGAGGCGGATGCCACGCGAGGTACCGCTGACCAGTTCGATGGCACCCTTGCGGGCCAGGGCCTGGAGATGCTCTTCGGCGGCGTTGGCCGATTTGAAGCCCAGGGTGTTGGCGATTTCGGCCCGGGTGGGGGGTGCACCGGTGCGGGCAATGGCGGACTGGATCAGCTCCAGAATCTGCTGCTGGCGGGCGGTGAGTTTGGCGGGAAACGAGGGCAGATCCATAGGATGACTCCGGTGCTTGGCAAAGTTGCTGGGCTGTTTTAATATCCAGTGACTGTATTTTTAACCAGTTTTTGAAAGTTTGCAAGCATGTCTGTCGATTCAATGACTTCCAAGATTGTGGTGCTGGGCACCGGCGGCACGATTGCGGGCCGGGCCAGCCGGGCGGGCGACAACCTGGGCTATACCGCTGGCGAGGTGGGTGTGGCGCAGTTGCTTGAGTCGCTGGGTGGCTTTGCGGATGTGGATCTCATTGCCGAACAGGTGGCGCAGGTGGACAGCAAGGACATGGGGTTTGCCCTGTGGCAGCAGCTGGCGCAGCGCTGCGAGCACTGGCTGGCGCAGCCGGATGTGGCGGGCATCGTCATTACCCACGGCACCGATACGCTGGAAGAAACCGCGTATTTTTTGCAGGCGGTGTTGAACCCGGCCAAACCGGTGGTACTGACCTGCGCCATGCGCCCGGCCACGGCCCTGGTGCCCGACGGGCCGCAAAACCTGCTGGATGCTGTGGCCGTGGCTAGCACTCCTGGCGCACACGGCGTGGTGGCGGTGTGCGCGGGCAATATCCACAGCGCCCGCGATGTGCAGAAGGTGCACAGCTACAAGGTAGACGCGTTTGCCTCGGGCGACGCGGGGCTGGTGGGCTTGGTAGAGGAGGGCCGGGTGCGCCTGCTGCGGCCCTGGCCGTCGGCGCTTGATTTTTATGAGGAAAATAAGCCTTTAGCGCATATGTTAGTTGCGCAAGCAGCTATTAAAAATATAGTGTTGGGCGCTTGGTCTGCAAGCGACTGGCCACGGGTGGAGATCGTGTTGAACTACGCGGGTGCCAGCGGTTTGCTGGTGGATGCATTGGTGGCCCAGGGCGTGCAGGGCATCGTGGTCGCGGGCACCGGCAATGGCACGCTGCATGCCGATGTGCAAGCGGCTTTGCTGCGGGCTATGGCGGTGGGCGTGCGGGTGCTGCGGTCTACGCGCTGTGTGTTTGGCCGGGTGCTGGGTACAGGCGCGGACGTGATTCCCGATGCGCAGGGCTTGTCACCAGTGAAGGCGCGGATTGCCTTGATGCTGGAGCTATTGGCCCAGCAGGCGTAAAAAAACCCGCCGGGCGGGTTTTTTTAGAGGAGGTCAGGCTTAGGCTGCAAGTGCAGCAAAGGCCCGTGCAGTGATTTCGTCGACGCTGCCCGTGCCGCTGATAGCGCGGTATTTGGGGGCCGCGCTAGGCTCGTTTTCGGCCCAGCCGGAGTAGTAATCGACCAGCGGACGGGTTTGGGCGCTGTACACCTCCAGCCGTTTGCGCACGGTTTCTTCCTGGTCGTCAGGGCGCTGCACCAGGGCTTCGCCGGTGATGTCGTCCAGGCCTTCGACCTTGGGTGGGTTGAACTTGACGTGGTAGGTGCGGCCCGAGGCGGGGTGCGAGCGGCGGCCGCTCATGCGGTCGATGATGGCGTCAAAGGGTACGTCGATTTCCAGCACGTAGTCGAGCTTGACACCGGCGGCCTTCATGGCATCGGCCTGGGGCAGGGTGCGGGGGAAGCCGTCGAACAGGCAGCCATTGGCGCAGTCGGGTTGGGCCAGACGTTCTTTGACCAGGTTGATGATCAGGTCGTCGCTGACCAGGCCGCCGGACTTCATCACCGCATCGGCTTGCAGGCCCAGCGGTGTACCGGCCTTGACGGCGGCGCGCAGCATGTCGCCGGTAGAGATTTGGGGGATGCCGTATTTTTGGCAGATGAAGGTGGCTTGCGTGCCCTTGCCGGCGCCGGGTGCGCCCAACAAAATGAGTCTCATGGAAATATCCTCGAAGTGTTTAAAACTGCGCGGCGTTGCTGGCGGGCTTGTGCTATGCACCGCCTTCCGCAACGCTTCATTGCGCGTGAGGATACCAGAGGCTTTAGTACAGTTTGCTGACGCGTTCCAGGTCTTCTGGCGTGTCCACACCCGCACCCGGGGCATGCTCGGTGACGTGTACAGCGATACGGTAGCCGTGCCACTGGGCGCGCAACTGTTCCAGCGCTTCGCTGACCTCGATCGGGGCCTGCGCTAGGGTGGGAAACAGGCGTAAAAACCCGGCGCGGTAAGCGTAAATACCGATGTGGCGTAGCGGGGCCGGGCTGGGCAGGTGCTGGAAACTTTTGTCTGCCGTGGCACCGTCGCGCCACCAGGGAATCGGTGCGCGGCTGAAGTACAGCGCGTGTTGCTGCGCGTCAAGCACCACTTTGACGACGTTGGGATTGCAAAAGTCGGCCAGCGTGGCGATGGCGTGGGCCGCAGTGCCCATGCTGGCCAGGGGGCGCTGTTGTAGCAGGGCGGCGACCTGGTTGATGAGTGCTGGGTCAATCAAGGGCTCGTCGCCCTGGACGTTGACCACCAGGTCATCGCCATCCAGTCCCAGCAGGGTGCAGGCTTCGGCCAGACGGTCGCTGCCGGAGGGGTGGTCGTCGCGGGTCAGGATGGCTTCAATGCCGTGTGCGGCACAGGCCTCCAGGATGGACGGGCTGTCGGCCACCACCACGGTGCGCTGGGCCTGGGACAGCTGGGCGCGCTGGGCCACTCGGACCACCATCGGCACGCCGCCCAGCAGGGCCAGTGGCTTGTTGGGCAGGCGGGTGGAGGCCAGCCGGGCGGGGATCAGAACGGTGAAGCTCACAGGCCCAGCTCCTCGTCGCTGAGGGTGCGGGCTTCGTTTTCCAGCAGGATGGGAATGCCGTCGCGCACCGGGTAGGCCAGCCGGGCGCTGCGTGAGGTGAGCTCTTGGCGTTCGCGGTCGTATTGCAGCGGGCCCTTGGTGACGGGGCAGACCAACAGCTCTAGAAGTTTGCTATCCATGGGGAATTCTCAATCAGGTTGGGGTGGGGATGATAGCCAGGGATCGACGCGCTGGTCGAGGGCGGCCCAGAAGCCGGGGTCGATTGCCAGCACCAGCGGCACGGCCAGCGCGTCGGGCTGGTGCTGCCAGAGTTTGACGGCATCTTTTTCAGTGCAAATAACGGTCTGGCGCATATTCTGTAAGTGCTGCCAGCTATCAAAGTTGTAGTGGTCCGGCAAGGCCCGTGTTTCTGCCAGTGTGAGCTCTGTTGAGCGCAGCATGCTGAAAAAATGGTCTGGCTGGGCGATGGCGGCCACGGCCAGTAGCGAGGTGCCGTGCAGAGAGGCTAGCGGGACGTGCGTGCCATCGGCCTGCACCGCGTAGTCGGCCAGCGTGCGCTGTGCTCTGAATCCTGCAAACGCCGGGTTTGCCCCGCTGTGCAGCACCAGATCGACCGGGCGCGGCCAAGCTTCGCGCAGCGGCCCGGCGGGCAGCAAAAAACCGTTGCCCACGCCCCGGTCGTCAAAGATGCAAATCTCCAGGTCGCGGTGCAGGGCGTGGTGTTGCAGGCCGTCGTCGCAAACGATGAGCTGGGTGGCCGGGTAGGCGGCTAGCAGGGCTTGGGCGGCTTGCAGGCGCTGGCGGGCCACGAATACCGGCACCTGGCAGCTGCGTTGGACCAGGGCGGGCTCGTCGCCCACTTCCGATGGCAGGTTGTCGGGCCGTACTTCACGGCAATCGGTGCTGCTGCGGCCGTAGCCGCGCGAGACCACGCCCACCCGCACGCCACGTGCCGTCCAGTGCTGCACCAGGGCCATCACCACCGGGGTTTTACCCGAGCCGCCGGCCACCACATTGCCAACCACGATGACGGGCACGGCGACGCGGCCCGATTTTTTGATGTGCAAGCGGTACAGGAGGCGGCGCAGCCCAGCCAGCAGGCCGTAGAGCAAGGAGAGCGGCCACAGCAGCCAAGCCTGCCAGCCGCGCCGTTTCCAGATGCGCAGCAGGGCTTGTTCCACGCTATGGGGGGGTGGACTGGGTGGCAAACGTGATCTGGTTCAGGTTGGCGCGGCGGGCGGCTTCCATCACGGTGATGACCGACTGGTGGGTGGCGCTGGCATCGGCGCTGATGATGACCACCATGTCTTTGCTACCGTGTGCCGCGTTGACCAGGGCCAGAGACAGGGCTTCGATGCTGCGGCCATCGACCGGGCCCTTGTTGACGGCGTAGCGGCCATCGCTGCTGACCGCCACGATGATCTCTTTGGGGTAGTCACGCTGGGCATCGGTGTTGGCCACCGGCAGGGTGATTTGCATCTCGGTGAACTTGCTGTAGGTGGTGGACAGCATCAAAAAGATCAGCACCACCAGCAGCACGTCAATGAACGGGATGAGGTTGATCTCGGGCTCCTCGCGGGAACGGTGGCGAAAGTTCATGCTGCGCCCTAGCCCCGTTTGCGCACGGCGTTCAGGTGGCGGGCAAACTGGTCGGCAGCCAGCTCCAGGGTCAGCAGATATGCATCCACCCGGGCCCGGAAGTAGCGCCAGAAGATCAGCGAGGGAATCGCCACGATCAAACCAAACGCGGTGTTGTAGAGCGCCACCGAGATGCCGTGCGCCAACTGTGCGGGGTTGCCGCCCATGCCGCCGCCATTGCCTTGCGAGCCAAAGATGTCGATCATGCCGATCACCGTGCCCAGCAGGCCCAGCAGGGGAGCCGCCGAGGCAATGGTGGCCAGCGCGCTGAGGTATTTCTCCAACTTGTGCGCCACGGCCCGGCCGGTTCCTTCCATGGCCGCACGTACATCCTCGTCGCTGCATTGGGGATGGCTGTTGAGCACCCGCAGGCCGCTGGCCAGCACTTCACCCAGGCTGGAGTTTTGCGACAGCTGGTTGACGATGCCGGGGGCGGGAATGCTGGTTTGCGATACCGTCAGCACCTCGTTGAGCAGCTTGGGCGGCACAATTTTGATGGTTTTGAGGCTCAGAAAGCGTTCAATAACCAGGGCTACGGCCAGGATGGAGCAGGCAACCAAGGGCCAAATCGGCCAGCCTGCGGCTTGTATGATCGAAAACAATATAGCTCTCCGCACGAACCTGTCGGCCTTGCCAGCGGGTGCTGCCGGGCAAACAAGTTGTTTTAGGTTGAGGACTTATGCTGCGCCCTCTGTTTGCCCGCTGGGCGCACGGAGGAACTTGCGTCAGTCCTATGGTTGATAGATGCATAGTGATTATGGCTTAGCCGCCCATGCGTCTCGGGCTTTGTTCACGCGGCCCATCCAACCCGCTTTTCACCCACATTTCCTGTGGATAACTTTGTGAAGAACTTGGCCGCGAGCGCTGGAAATCCAGCGCCCATGCGGGCTCGTGACACTTCGATGAAAAATTAAGCAGAAAAAATCCAATTGAAATCAAGCACTTACCACACTAAATCAACGCCCTTGGGGAAGGATGGGTCTATTTTGGATGCCTGCAAGGCAAACTCCGCGCCTGTGGAGCACTCCGTATCCAAATGTTGCGCTTTGGCGCGCCAAACCTGATGGTTGGCCACGTAAACCCAGCATTGGGGCCGCAAATTTGGCCAGTTGGGGCGCTATGCCGCGCCATTGCTGATGCTTTGGAGGCGCGCTTCAATCCTGTCGCGGTGCGCGGGGAGATTTCGGGTTTCTCGCGCGCATCCAGCGGGCATTGCTATTTCAACCTCAAGGATGCGCAAGGCCAAATCCGCTGCGCCATGTTTCGTCGCGCTGCCAGCCTGCTGGACTTTGCACCGCGCGATGGTGAGCTGGTGGAGGTGCGTGGCCGCCTGGGCGTGTACGAGCCGCGTGGCGATCTACAGCTGATTGTGGAGAGCATGGGCAGGGCAGGGCAGGGGGCTTTGTTCGAGCAGTTCTTGCGGCTTAAGGCGCAGCTAGAGGCCGAGGGCTTGTTTGACCCGTCGCGCAAACGCCCGCTGCCGCTGTTACCGCGCGGTATCGGCGTGGTTACCTCCCTGGGCGCGGCTGCATTGCATGATGTGGTGGCCGCATTACAACGCCGCGTGCCGCATATCCCGGTGGTGCTGGCCCCGGCCTTGGTGCAGGGTGCGGCGGCACCGGGCGAGCTGGTCAAAGCGCTATTAAATCTATACCAGTATGCGCAGGCAGAATATGCGCCAGAGGCCGATTTGGTGCCTAAAAAAGGTGTGCATATCGATCTGATTTTGCTGGTGCGTGGCGGCGGCTCGTTAGAGGATTTGTGGGGCTTTAACGACGAGCACCTGGCCCGCACCATTGCCCGTAGCCCAGTGCCCATCGTTAGCGGCGTGGGGCATGAAACCGACTTCACCATTGCCGACTTTGTGGCCGACCTGCGTGCCCCCACGCCCACGGCGGCCGCCGAATTGGCGGCCCAGCCACGCGATGTCTGGTTGGGTGCCTTGGGCCTGGCGGGTCAGCGCTTGCAAGATGCCGTAACGCGCCAGCTCGATACCCAGGCCCAGCGCTTGGATGGTGCAGCGCAGCGCCTGGGCCGCCCGTCTGGTTTGGTTGCACGCCAGCAGTGGAAGCTGGGCCAGCAGGCGCAGCAGCTACGCTATGCGGTGCTATCGAATATGCAGCTAAAGGCCCTTGCACTGTCTACGCTAGAGGCTAATTTACCCCGTAAATTTAAAACAAGCATTGACCAGCACCACACGCGCCTGGAGCGGGCGGGCCGCAGTCTGGCCTTGCTCGACCCGCTGCTGGTGCTGCAACGCGGCTACGCTTTGCTGCGCACCGCTGATGGCGTACCGATGACCCGTGTGGCACAGGCGTCAGCGGGCCAGTCGGCCACGGCCGTCCTGGCGGACGGTGAGGTTGATCTCCACGTCCTACAGACGCGCCGCAATTAGTTTCTACAATTCATCCGTTAGCCAATAAATCACCACCCACCCACGAGGAAAAATATGGAACATACCCTGCCCGCACTGCCTTACGCGATTGACGCTTTGGCCCCCGCTTACTCGCAAGAAACCCTGGAATTCCACCACGGCAAGCACCACAACGCTTACGTGGTCAACCTCAACAACCTGCAAAAAGGCACTGAGTTTGAAGCGCTGACGCTGGAAGAAATCATCAAGAAGTCCAGCGGCGGCATCTACAACAATTCGGCCCAGATCTGGAACCACACCTTCTTCTGGAGCTGCATGAAGCCCCAGGGCGGCGGCGAACCCACCGGCGCGCTGGCGGAAGCCATCAACGCTAAGTTCGGCTCTTACGCTGAATTCAAGGCTGCTTTCGTCAAGTCTGCCGTGGGCAACTTCGGCTCTGGTTGGACCTGGCTGGTGAAGAAGCCTGACGGAACGGTAGACATCGTTAATACCGGCGCTGCCGGTACGCCCCTAACCACCGCCGACAAGGCGCTGCTGACCGTGGACGTGTGGGAACATGCCTACTACATCGACTACCGCAATATGCGTCCCAAGTTTGTTGAGACTTTCCTGGAAAAGCTGGTGAACTGGGAATTCGCAGAAGCCAACTTCGCTTGAAGTTCTAGCGCTCAGAAAAAAGCCCGTCTTGGACGGGCTTTTTTCATTTGGCCACGTCAAACGGCTTTCCGCCGAGTTTGCTGCCCGCTTTGATGCCTTTTTTGGTAAACCAGCCGACATTCATTTCCAGCACATAGCGCACCGGCTTGGTTGAGCAGTGCGAGTCCGTGGTTTGCGGCTTCATGTCAGCTAAGTTGACGATGATGCCCTGATCGTCCACAAAGGCTGCGGTTAACGGCAGAAGGGTATTTTTCATCCAGAAGCACTGGGTGCCGGGTTGCTCGAAAACAAACAGCATTCCCTCTTGTTGCGGCATCTCGCGGCGGTACATCAGTCCGATTTGGCGTTGTTCCGGGGTCAGGGCCAGCTGGGTGTCGATCTGGTGGATGCCCGCCGTCAACGTAGTGCGCGGCAGGCTGGTTTGTGGGGTGTCTTGGGCCAGGGCGGGTGCGCCGACCAGCGATAGCGCCAGTAGAGCGTGGAAGAGGGTTTTATGCATGGACAGAGCGTTGTGTGAAATAACGCGATTCTGGCAGCAGTGGCTTGCCGATGCGCCTCCCGACTTTTTCTGCGCTACCGGTTCAGGGCTTTTTCGGAAAGCGTTGCATCCATGATTTGCGTACCAAATGCGGAACCAGCAGATGCATGGGCATGCGAAAAGCGTGCGAGCGCACATACAGCATCCAGCGGGCAAGACCCGTCCAGCGCGTATGGCAGCTCGGGTGCTTGGGTTGCAGTGCCAGGCCCAGCATCCATGCCATGGCCGCGCGGGCGACCTGGTGGGGGCCCATCTGGTCCACGCGGTTTTGCACGTCCGGCGGAGGGCCAAAGCCAAACAGGCGGCGAAGGTGAAACAGTGCGTGAAACAGCGGAATCTGCAAGCCGAGGATGCCAGCGCGGGCTAGCAGGAGCTCCCAAAAGTCTGTTTTTTGGCTGAAATTTTGCAGCAGATCATGGAGGTCCAGCAGATCGCGCAACCCATGTCCGAACTCACCCTCTTGGAATAAATGCACGGCGCTGTGCAGCACCATATCGACAGGCGACAGCACATACAGTCCGGGGTAATTCTCTAAAGGAATGATGTCGCGCAACAGCGCCGCGCCATCGACGTTGAAGCGCGAGGTCGGTGGCGTAATCGTGTGGTGCAGGTCGATGTAGGTACTGCGGTGCACGTGGCGCAACGGTGGAATTTCGTGCATCCACTGCCTGTAATAGCGTTCGTTGTAGGCATCCTGCTCATCCGAAATCCAGCCCGCGCCGAACAAGGCACTTTCAGTGGCTTCGATTTTTTCACGGGCAACCAGAATGTCGATATCGGCAAACAGTCGGCCACGGGCGCAGGGCAGATTGGCCATCAGATACGCCGCCCCCTTGAGCAATACCACCGGAGTGTCGATAAGGCGCAAAGCCCGGCGGATGCAGTCGACCTCCCACCGAACCTCATGCTGTTGGCGGTCGGCAAGCCGTAAAGCCCCTTCTAGGTGGGGGCGTGGCCCGTCTGGCACCGAGTTCAGAACGCCTGCATCGGCATGGAGGTAGGCCAGTCGCGCCAAAAGGCTGGACTGGCGGGCTTGGCCCACCAAAGATTCCCACTCGCGGACCGATAAGTTTGGCTGCCAGCCAGGGGTCGCCCAGGCGGCTGTTAGCAGGTTGGTGCTCAATCGTTTCTCCTGGCGGCCAATGCATCAAATGCGGCTACGGCATCGTCGAGTTGGCTGTACTGAAAATCATAGCAATCGCTGGTATCGATCACCTTGGAGAGCACCTCAAACCCCTTGAGCCCCAGCACCATGTAGTTGAACGAGTTGCGCCCCAGTTCCAGCATGCTGTTAGCCTTGGAGCGCGGGACCATCTGGGGCGGCGAGCCTGCCACGTATTTCGGAAAGACGACCCAGCGTGGCTGGGCGGATTCGTTGATGCGCTCGATATGGGCCGTGGGCACTTTCATCAGCGAAACGCGGCCTTTGGAGGTATCGTGCACCTCCTTGCTGAACACGGCACCGGGCACGAAGTTGCGCATTACCTCGATGGATTGGTTTTTGAGGCTGATGGGGCGGCCCAGTGGCGTGATGGTGGTGTCGGTGAGGGAAATCAGCGCCAGCTCATCCGACAGCAAGCGCCAGCCGCGGTGTACCAGGCCTGCGCACAGGGTGCTTTTGCCCGAGCCGGGCGGGGCGGGCATGACCACGGCACAGCCATCTTTCTCGATCACGGCGGAATGCAGCAGCAGGTAGTGGTGGGCGTGCAAGGCAATGCACCAGTTCATCGACCATTCCAGCAATGGAAACGCGTGGTCTTCGGGCAATGGAATGAACGGCTCCATACCATCGAATATGAACACTGCTTGGCGCCGCGTCCAGCGTCGCAAACCCGTGCCCGACGCAATGGTGACGGTGTAGTCTACGAAGTGGCTGTCATCCAAAACCACATAATCGGCGTATAAGCTGACTATGCCAGCGGCAATGGAGGCTATGGGCGAAATGATTCGAAATGAAAATGGGCCGATTTTTAAAATCAGCCCATTACTTGTGAGTCTACTGAGAATTGCGGTAGTGGTTAGTTCTGCTAATTTCACTAGGAAGCCATTTCTACTAATCCTTGCGCGCCGAACTCATTCAAAATTGTATCAAGCAGTTCTCTCAAATTGGAGGCTTCGGCCAGAGAGGAAATGCCGGAGAGTTCATGCAATAGATTTTCAAAATTGGTTGCACGGTAACACAACATGTTAAGAACAAAAGCCCGAACCGGATCCATCTGATGCGTTTGGCCGGAGCCTTCGTCAAAAACTACATACTCGTCAACCCACGAAGCCCAGTGCAACCGGACTGCGGAGTTAAGTTGATAAGCCTGGGTTAATACTGCGGGCACTTGGTTTTTGCGCAGAAAATCAATCAGACTAGAGTGTTTCCATGTAGCCCTTAAAGAAGTTCAGCGCATTTGTGTATGTAGTACCAGAAGTTGAATTGAAAAAACCGATGACTTCCGTTGGCGAGTAAGGGTAGTTCGTGGCTTTTGAAGCTGATAAAGAATTCAATAGCGCCGCAATCCAATGAAACTCGGCTGAGTTTTGTTCATTGTTCATGATGTAGATAAGTGTTTTGTTACCTACCGAGCTGCTACCACCAAACACAGAAGTAAAGGTGTTATTTTGCGTGAATTTTTTGGAGTTAATATAGTTGGTGGCAATACCGGTTTGGCCATTGTAATTTGGCCAGTGCTCAATCTTATGGTAGTAACCAGGACTTAAGCCACCGCAAACGGCGGTGATGGTCTCTTTGGAATGTACCCCCGACATCGTTCCTGAGATTGTGCAGCGCTTGCCCTTGCCATCTGCTGAGGTCAGCGATAGCGAACGCGTAGTAGCCAAAGTGTGCATTGGTATTGCTGCTGCAGCAATAACAGACGAGCCTTTGCCCAAGCTTTTCAACAACATGCGACGGCGGGCCATGGCATCGGGTGCGAGTCCGGAGGTGTCGCACTGCGTGGAATGCGTGTCGGCTGCTTCTGTTTCGGGCATTGAAGTGTGTAGATTCTTTGACATAGGTAGTCCTGAGCGTTCTGTGTGCGACTGCTGAATTTGGGCTGATAGCCCAAACGCTGCAAATATTGTGCCTTGTATAAATTATAAAAAAATATCCATATAATTCAACAGCTTACAGGCCATACGTAGGCTTCCATGCTTCAATTGTGTGCAAAAAGTCCGAACACTGTAAAAAAAATCGACACCTCTGTTGCTGCAGGTAAAGCAGCCACGTGTGGGCGGTGCTCCGGGATGTTCAAGCCGCCTGCGCCTGTGTGCCTTGTGCTGCGGCTTGGATGCCGCGCACCACGTCGCCGACGACCATGATGGAGGGGCTGCCGAGCTGTTCGCGCACGATGGTGTCAAACAATGCGCCCAAAGTGGTGACCACGTGGCGCTGGGTGGTGAGTGACACGTTTTGTACTACCGCCACGGGGGTGTGTGCGGGCAGGCCGGTGAGTAGTTCGTTCTGGATGCGTTGCGCTCCGCTGACACCCATGTAGATTACCAGCGTGAGTTTGGCGCTGAAAGCGGTGGCGGCCAGGGCTTGCCAGTCGGTGCCTGCGTCATTGGGTTTGGCGTGGCCGGTGACGAACACCACGCCGTGGGCGTATTCGCGGTGGGTCAGGGGGATGTTGAGCGATGTGACGGCCGCCAGCCCCGAGGTGATGCCATTGACGACGCTGACTTGCACGCCTGCGGCTTGCAGGTGTTCGACCTCTTCGCCGCCCCGGCCAAAGATGAATGGGTCGCCGCCCTTGAGGCGGACCACGTTTTCGCCTTCCCGGGCGGCCATGATCATTAGTTTTTCGATGAAGGCTTGCGGGGTGGATTTACAGCCACCGCGCTTGCCTACATAGACGATGCGGGCCGTGGGCGCAGCAAAGGCGGTGATTTCGTCGCTGACCAGGTCATCCACCAGCAGTACGGTGGCGGCCTGGATGGCTTTCAAGGCTTTGAGCGTCAGCAGCTCAGGGTCGCCTGGGCCGGCACCCACCAGTGTGCAGCGGCCGCCCTGGAAGGCTTGGAGGGAGGATGTGTCGGTGGGCGTCATACGGTGGCCGGGCTGGGTTCGTGGATGTGTTGTGTCAAGTGCAAGATGTGCGCCACTTGCTGGGCGATGGGGGCGGGCACGGGTTTGCGCCCGGCCATCACGTCGCGGATGTAGGCGGCGGTGCTGTCGGCATCGATTTCTTTGGGCAGATCGGGCACGGCGGCCAGTGGGCCGATGTGTGCTTCTTGCATCAGCCGGGGCTGGCCGCGCAGGTAGCCGGTCATTTGCGGGGCGCGGCGTGCATCGGCCACCACTTCGCCTTCGGTGCCGCGCAGCAACAGGGCGTTGGACTGCATCAGCGCGAAGGTGGCGGCCATGGAAATGGCGTATTCGGGATGGGTGTAGCTACTGACCACCAGTGCCGGGCCGCTGCACGGGGCCATCAGCTTGACCAGGCTGTGCGCCGGGTTGCGCAGGCCCACAAACCGGCGCACGTCGAGCAGGCGCTTCAGACCGGGGCAGAGCAGTTCGGTGGTGGCAAAAGCGACTTCGCCATTTGCTATTTTTTTAATAGCTTTAAGCGCAGGTATATCAAGCGCTAGAAGCACATTTTGTGCTGATATTCGGGTCGATTCGGTGGCGGTGCCGTGGACCAGCACCGGCAGGCCCTCACGCGCCAGCAGCAGGGCCAGCAGCGGGGTCAGCACCGGCAGCTTGCGGGCGCCGTTGTAGCTGGGCAGCACCACCAGCGGGCGGTCGCAGGCGGGCACCAGGGCTAAGCGGGCGTAGGTGGCGTCCAGAAAACCGGCCATTTCCAGCTCGGTTTCGCCTTTGATGCGCATGGCCAGGCAGAAGCCGCCGATTTCCAGGTCGGTGACGGTACCGTCCAGCACCTGGCCGAACAGGTCGGCGGCTTGCACGCGTGACAAGGCCCGTGCGCCGTCTTTGCCACGGCCGATTTCTTTGATGTATTGGCTGATTCCCATAGGGCGATTGTCTTAGAAATAACCCGGGATTCAGGCCGCCACTTTGGCGGGCATGCTGATGCGGACCATTTTGCGCACTTCGGGCAGGCAAGAGCCGCAGTTGGTGCCGCATTTCAAGGCCGTTTGCAGCTGACCCAGGCGCTCGTCTTCAAAGCCCCGGCAGTGCGCCAGTTCGGTGCGGATGGCCTCGTCGCTAACGTTGAAGCAGGTGCAGATCTGTTTGCCGCGTGCCTTGACCGCCACCGGGGCCTTGGCACCGGGGGCCAGCAGCAGGCGGCCATAGGCTTGTGCCGGTAGCTGGTCTTGCAGCAGGGTTTTGATCCAGACCTCGGCACTGGTGTCGCCCGCCAGCACGAAACCGGTGAGTTCCGCGTTGTCGGCCGTGCGCTCTAACTTCACGGCGCGGCGTTGGCCCTTCTTTTTGTCGGCGTAACGCAGCACATCCACCCCGCCCAGGCCCAGCAGGGCTTCGATCTGGGCAATAACTTCGTCGGGCGCAGCATCATGGCTGGCGGCGCGGAACAGCAGGCCGGTGCGCTCGCGGCCAAATGGCACCACGCTGGCAAACGGGAACTGGGCCATCAGCACTTTGAGCTTTTCGCGGGCGACCAGCGCCTCGGCCTCGGGCAGCCAGGCCACGCCCAGCAGCGACCAGGGCATGTCGGCCTTCAAAATTTTGACGGCGGTGTGCTTGAGCTCGGGCTGCTTGGAGGTGGGGCAGAACACCGAATTGGTCAGCGCGTTGACACCCATCAGGCGCTGGCCGCTGGAGCTGACACCGCTTAAAAATTCTTCACCCCAATGCATGGCAATGAAGGCCTGCTCCAGGCCGACATCCGCGCTGGCCACCAGCGGCACCACGATGGAGCCGCGCTTGCTGGTCACAAATACCAGGTCGCCTTCTTTGAGATCGCGGCGGGCCATGTCTTGCGGGTGCATCTGGATGCTGGGTTCGGCCACATGGCCAAACAAGCGGCCCAGCGTGCCGGTGCGGCTCATGCCGTGCCACTGGTCGCGCAGGCGTCCGGTGGTGAGCGAGAACGGGTAGCGCGGCTCGCGCGGCTCTGCCACCGGCTGGTAGACGGTGTTGGCGAACTTGGCTCTGCCGTCGGCGGTGGGGAAGATGCCGTTTTCGTACAGGCGCGCCTGGCCCACCGTTTCGCCGGTGCGCAGCGGCCATTGCTGTGGCGCGGCATCCAGCATGGCGTAGCTCAGGCCGGTGATGTCGAGGTCGCGGCCCCGGGTGGATTCGCGGTGTTCGTTCCAGATGGA
Source organism: Rhodoferax sp. LB1P47 (assembly GCF_056521445.1). Lineage (NCBI taxonomy): Bacteria > Pseudomonadati > Pseudomonadota > Betaproteobacteria > Burkholderiales > Comamonadaceae > Rhodoferax > Rhodoferax sp. LB1P47. The sequence continues at coordinate 82,359 of NZ_JBWMAU010000011.1, forward strand.
TTCGGGTGTGGTGTAGTCGAATAGTTTGGGCGGTAGCGCCAGTTCGGCCTCCAGCAGCTGGGCAAATTCCACCGCAATCGACCAGTCGTGCCGGGTCTCGCCGGGCGCTGCCACGGCCGGGCGCACGCGGCTGATGCGGCGCTCGGAATTGGTCACGGTGCCGACTTTTTCGCCCCAGGTGGTGGCGGGCAGCAGCAGGTCGGCGTATTCGCAGGTGGTGGTGGTGGCAAAGGCTTCTTGCACGATGACCAGCTCGGCACGCTCCAGGGCGCGGCGCACGGTGGCTTGGTCGGGCATGCTCTGGGCGGGGTTGGTGCAGGCAATCCACAGCACCTTAATTTCGCCGTCGGCCGCAGCCTGGAACATCTCGATGGCGGTTTTGCCGGGCTTGGCGGGCACCTCATTCACACCCCACAGCGCAGCGACTTCGGCGCGGTGCTCGGGGTTGGCCAGGTCACGGTGGCCGCTGAGCAAATTTGCCATACCACCCACTTCACGCCCGCCCATCGCATTGGGCTGGCCGGTGAGTGAAAACGGGCCCGCACCGGGCTTGCCGATCTGCGCACTGGCCAGGTGCAGGTTGATCAAGGCCGCATTTTTGGCCGTGCCGCTGCTGGACTGGTTCAGGCCCATGCAGTACAGGCTGAGGCTGGCTTTGCTGGTGGCAAACCACTGGGTGGCTTGGTACAGCGCTTCCATGCTGATGCCGCAAACCTGTGCCACCACTTCGGGCGTGCAGTCGCGCACCGTGGCTTCGATGGCCGCGAAGTTGTTGGTGTGGGCGGCGATGTAGGCGGCGTTTGTCCAGCCCTCGCGCAGCATCAGGTGCAGCATGCCGTTGAACAGCATCACGTCGGTGCCGGGCTGGAGGGGCAGGTGCAGGTCGGCGATTTCAGCCGTGTCGGTGCGGCGCGGGTCGGCCAGGATGATCTTCATCGCCGGATTCGCGCGTTTAGCGTCTTCGATGCGGCGGAACAGGATGGGGTGGGCCCAGGCGGTGTTCGAGCCGACGATAAAGATGCAGTCGGTGTGGTTCACGTCGTCGTAGCAGGCGGGGGGCGCGTCTGCGCCCAGCGTGGTTTTGTAGCCCGCCACGGCGCTGCTCATGCACAGCCGGGAGTTGGTGTCGACGTTGTTGGTGCCGATCAGGCCTTTGGCCAGTTTGTTGAAGACGTAGTAGTCCTCGGTGAGCAGCTGGCCGGAGATGTAGAAGCCCACTGCGTCCGGGCCATGGTCGCGGATGACCTGGGCGAACTTGCGGCTGGCCATACCCAGGGCGTGGTCCCACGACACGCGCTTGGCGGGCTGGCCGCGTTGCAGGCGCTGCATGGGGTAGAGCAGGCGGGTTTGCAGCGTCACGGCGGCCGTGGCGGTGTGGTGCAGGGTGGAGCCCTTGGTGCACAGGCGGCCAAAGTTGGCCGGGTGGTCCGGGTCGCCCCGCACGCCGGTGATCTGGTTGCCCGTGGCGGTGATGATCACGCCGCAGCCGACGCCGCAGTAGGGGCAGGTGGACTTGGTTTCTGAGGGGAGTGTCATGGCTGTGGGGTGCTATTTAATTTGTAGCTGCTAGCGCAGGTGATATATGCGCTAGAGGCTTATTTTTTATAAATTTACGAGGCGGACTCTTCTGGCTCTACGGGCGGCTCGGAGTCGTCTGCCGGTTCACCAAAGATCAGCCGGTCGCGGATCTCGGCCACGCTCAGGCCTTCGCGCAGCAGCTTGAAGTAGTAGCTGCCGTCCACCGTTTCGCCGTACAGGCAGGCGCCGACGAGCTTGTCGTTCTGGATCACCAGCTTTTTATACACCCCGCCAAACGGGTCGTTGATGGTGATTTCTTCGGTGCCTTCGCCGCCGGTGAAGTTGCCCGCGCTGAACAGGTCGATGCCGGTGACCTTCAGCTTGGTGGAGGTTTGCGAACCCATGTAGCGGCCGATGCCCATCTCGGCCAGGTGGTTGGCTGCTACCTTGCCCTGCTCGAACAGCGGGGCCACCAGCCCGTAGGCAATGCCCCGGTGCGCCGCGCATTCGCCCACCGAGTAGATGCGGCCATCGGTGACGGTTTGCATGGTGTCGGTGACCACAATGCCGCGTTCGATGTGCAGGCGCATGCTGGCGGCCAGTGCGGTGTTGGGGCGCACGCCCACAGCCATTACCACCAGGTCGGCGGCGATTTCGGTGCCGTCCTTGAAGCGCACGGCGGTGACCCGGCCCGGCTTGCCATCTACGTCGGGGCCGCCCACCAGCTCTTGGGTTTGCGCGCCCAGGCGAAAGTGCAGGCCACGCTCTTCCAGGGTTTTTTGCAGCATCTGGCTGGCCACGCTGTCGAGCTGGCGCTCCATCAGCCAGTCGTTGACGTGCACCACGGTGACCGTCATGCCGCGCAGCATCAGGCCGTTGGCCGCCTCCAGGCCCAGCAGGCCACCGCCAATCACCACCGCGTTTTTAAACTTGGTGGCGGCGTCGATCATCTCGTTGGTGTCGGCAATGTCGCGGTAGGCGATCACGCCCGGCAGGTCTTTGCCGGGGATGGGCAGGATGAAGGGGTTGGAGCCGGTGCAGATCAGCAGGCGGTCGTATTCGGCCTCCACCACGCTGCCGTCTGGCGCGGTGGCGCGCACGATGCGTTTCACCCGATCGACGGCGGTGACCTTGGTGCCCGTGTGCAGGGTGATGTGGTGGTCGCTATACCACTCGCGGGAGTTGAGCACGATCTCGCCCAGCGTTTGCTCACCGGCTAATACGGGCGACAACATGATGCGGTTGTAGTTGGGGTGCGGCTCGGCGCCAAACACCGTGATGTCGTACATGCCGGGGGCGATTTTGAGCAGTTCTTCCAGCGTGCGCACGCCCGCCATACCGTTGCCGACCAACACTAGCTTAGATTTTTTCATTGTGGGTAACTCCATTGGGGCGTTGTAGGGGCGCAGATGCCAAGGCGCAAACTGTGTGCCAGAACATTCGGATGCGGTGGTGGATACGAATGCCTGATGCCAAGTGGGCATCGGGCAGAACAGTCTGCTGGGCACACAGCGGTGTGTGCGGGCTCCGCAGCGCAGTGGCGGCGGGTGGGCGCTTCGTTACGCCCGCACAAGCTAATGCAAAACCTGTGCCATATGATGGGCATCCAGCGGCTTCGCTCCGGTCCGTCCGCCCTGTGCTGCGGCCCGAGTGCGGAGTTCGGCCTCGTATCCTCTCTAAGTGGTTGATTTGCATGACATCTGTGGTGTATTACGGTTCTGGGTTCGGTGCGGTGGCCGTGTCGGGCGCGGACCTGCAAGCCGCCAGCCTGGACCTGCTGGGCGAGGTCACAGAACGCCATAAATTGGTGCATGGCGTGGTTCTGCATGCACCAGACGTGTTGATTTGCGCGGTTGCCCGGCCGGACGCGGCCTTGTTCAAGCTCCTCCACACCCTGGCCGACACCGCCCCGTGTGCGGTGCTGCTGCTGACCACCGATACCGATGCCGCGCACATCGACCAGGCTATCGCGGCGGGGGTCCATGCCTATGTGGTCGATGGCTACGCCCCGCACCGCCTGCGGACCCTGGTGCAACTGGCCCTGGCCCGCTTCAAGCACGAGCGGGCTTTGCGTGTGGCCCTGGCCGATGCCGCCATCCGCCTGGAGGAGCGCAAGGTGGTGGACCGCGCCAAGGCCATCCTGATGCGGGCCCGGCATTTGTCGGACGACGACGCCTTTCGCATCCTGCGCACCGCCTCCATGCACACCAACCAGCGCCTGGGCCAGGTGTCAGAGAGCATCGTCCATTCGGCCCTGTATGCCGACGGCGTGAACCGTGCCGGGCAGCTGCGCATGCTGTCGCAGCGGCTGGTCAAGCTGTACCTGCTGCTGCGTGCCAGCGGCGGTGCGCAGCCGTACCGTCACTTGCTGCAAGACTCGGTAAAACGCATCGACACCAACCTGCTGCTGCTGGGTAAAAGCCTGTCCCAGCCCAACTTTGGCGACCTGGTCGAGCGCGTGGCCAGCCCCTGGAGCCGCCTCAAGCGGGCCCTGCAAGCCAAGCCCCTGGCGGACGACATGCAGCCCATCGACGACCTGGCCGAGCAACTGCTGGCCGAGGCCGAGCGCCTGACCACCGCACTGGAGAAAGCCGGTGGCGTGGCCCCGCTGCACATGCTCAACACCGCAGGCCGCCAGCGCATGCTGAGCCAACGTTTTGCCAAATACGCGCTGCTGGGCCCCAGCCACAGCGCGGCGATGGCGGACACCCGGGCCGCCTTTGAGCAGGCCCAAAGCCACCTGCAACAAGTGCCTTTGAGCACCCCGGACATCCGCCGCACCCTGGAGGCCGCCGCCCAGGGCTGGCAGCAACTGCTGGCGGGCACGGCCGAAGTCCAGCGCCCCGCTGGCCAGGAGCGGCTGGCGCAGGCCAGCGAGGATTTGTTGGATGTGTTCGAGCAACTGTCTGTGCATTTTGAAACCAGCATGCAGATGCTCATGGGCTGATTGGCTCACCCCCAGGCTGCAGCGCAAGCGCTGATTCCTAACCCCCTGCGAGGGCTGGCGTATGCACACATCGTGGATGGCTGCCCGCCCCCACCCCAACCCTCCCCCGAAGAGGGAGGGGTAACACCGGGCCCCGCATTACTCCCTCCCCTTCCGGGGGAGGGTTGGGGTGGGGGTCTGCAAGGCCCACCACGGCATCAGTGACTTGTGTGCATACGCTAGCCTTCGGCATTGCCTGCCGGGAGGGGACGTTCTGTTTTTGGGATTGGGGTAAACCTTAATGCACCAAATTGGGCATCAAACTTGCATGCCACGGTGCATGGCATTTCAACTCGACATCGGTTTCACCTCTCTCGCGGGCACCAAGCCCGTTAACGAAGACTTCTGCGCGGCCATGCTGCCCGAGGCGGGCCAGGTGGACATGGGCTGCATCGTGGCCCTGGCCGACGGCGTGAGCACCGGCGGCATGGGCAAAGAAGCCGCCCAAACCACAGTCACCAGTTTGGTGCGCGACTACTACAGCACGCCCGAAACCTGGGACACCACCGTGGCCCTGGACCGCGTCATCGGCGCGCAAAACGCCTGGCTGACCGGCATGAACCGCCGCCGCAAACCGGCGATGGGCCTGACCACCCTCACCGCCGTGGTGCTGCGCGGCCAGTCGTACACCGTGGCCCACGTGGGCGATTCGCGGGTCTATTTGCTGCGCGATGGCCAATGCACCCAGCTCAGCCACGACCACGTGGCCGACCACCCCGACCTGCGCCACCAGCTGCTGCGCTCGGTGGGCGTGGAAGACCGGCTGGTGGTGGACTACTTTCAGGGCGACCTGCTGGTGGGCGACGTGTTTATGCTGGTCACTGACGGTGTACACGGCGTGCTGGACGACCTGCAAATGGCAGCCCTGGCCCGTGCTGACAGTGCCAAAGCCGCTGCTGAAACGATGGTCCAAACCGCCCTCAAAGCCGGTAGCCGCGACAACGCCACCGCGATGGTGGTGCGCGTGCTGGGCCTGCTGGATGCCACCCTGGAGGACGAAAACCGCGCCGCCCGCGAGCTGCCCATCCCCGGCCCGTTCCGCGTCGGCGAGGTGATCGACGGCCTGACGGTGACTGCCCCGGTGGCCGACAACGGCATCAACGTGGTGGTGCAGGTGCGCCATCCCGCCACCCAGGCCCTCTACGCCCTCAAAACCCTGCACCCCAGCCGCGCCCACGACCCACAAGAGCGCGCCATGCTGGCCCACGAAGCCTGGCTGGCCAAGCGCATGTTCTCCAGCCGCGCCGCCGAGCACCTGGTGGTGCTGCGCGACACGCATCCGCGCAACAGCGTGACCGGCGAACCCGCCCGCGCTTTCTATCTGCTGTACGACTGGCATGGCGGCGAAACCTTGCAGCACATGCTGGACCGCAAGCACAAATTCAGCGTCCACCAGGCCGTCAGCACCGCCCGCCAGGTGGCCCAGGCGCTGGGGCGGCTGCACCAGCAAAACGTCATCCACCGCGACATCAAACCCGCCAATCTGCACCAGGGCGAAGACGGCGTGCTGCGCCTGCTTGACCTGGGCGTGGCTCTCAGCGGCCGCGAGCCCGAAGCCATGCGCAAACTGCACGCTGGCACGCCCAGCTACGTCAACCCCGAGCAATGGGGCTTTAACGCCTTTGGCGGTGACGCGGCCGAGGAATTGCCCACCACCCAGAGCGACCTGTTCGCCCTGGGTGTCACCCTGTACCAGCTGCTGACCCACAAGCTGCCCTATGGCGACGTATTGCCCTACCAGGTGGGCCGCTACTACCGCGACCCCATCGCTCCCAGCCGCCACAACCCCGAAATTCCCATTTGGCTAGACCACGTGGTGCAAAAAGCCGTGGCCCGCGACCAACGCCAGCGGTTTGAAACCGGCGAAGAATTCCTGCTGGCCCTGGAGCGCGGCGCGTCCCGCCCGTTAAGCGCCCCGGCCCCGTCGGCCTTGCTGCACCGCGATCCGACATCGGTGTGGAAGCTGGCGCTGGGGGTGTCGCTTCTGTTGAATGTGTTGCTGGTGTTTTTTCTGCTGTTCATGCAGGGATGACGCAAGGGAGATGGGGGCTATGTGCGTCTGCTGACACCCCGTTGTCAGTAGCAGGCGCGCACCATGCAGTTCTCTTTAACTGCACCGAAAGGCCCGCCCCATGTCAACAATCAACGCTATCAGCTGGTTTGAAATTCCGGTCACCGACATCGACCGCGCCCAGCCTTTTTATGAAACCCTGCTGGCCCAAACCCTGCACCGCGAGGCGTTCCCGATGGGCGGCCAGAGCTACACCCTGGCCATCTTCACCGCGCCGGACGAGGGCGTGAAAGGCTGCCTGCAAAGCGGTGCCGACACGCCCCAATCGACCACCGAGGGCACCCTGGTCTACCTGGACTGCTCGCCCAGCATCGATGCCGCGCTGGCCCGTGCCCAGGCGCTGGATGCCAAACTGCTGAAACCCAAAACCGCGCTGCCACCGGGCATGGGTTTCATCGCCCACATCCAAGACCCCGACGGCAACCGCGTGGGCTTGCACGCGCTGGCTTGAAGTTCCGCGATGCAACGCTTCTGTCACGGCAAGACCATGCGGGCGAATGGAGGCTTGCTGCGGTGTAAATTGCCCCCTCTGTTTGAAAAGGCCCCGCCATGACCCCAACCGCACCCCGCCTCGTCCACCGCGACCAGCCTTTGCACCTAGCGGGCATCAGCACCCGCACCACCAACGCGGACGAGTTTTCACCCGCTACGGCCAAAATTGCGCCGCTGTGGGGGCGGTTTTTTTCGGAACGGGTGGCGCAGGCGGTGGCCGACTACACGCCGCAATCGGCCTTGTACGGCGTGTACAGCGGCTATGCAACCGATGCGATGGGGCCGTTCGATGTCAGCGCTGCCGTGCTGGCCACCGAGGTGCCCGAGGGGCTCAAGGCCGTGACCTTGCCCGCCGGGCCTTACCTGATGTTCGAGGCCCAAGGCCCGATGCCCGCCACGGTAATCGCGCTGTGGGCGCAGGTGTGGCAGTACTTTCAACACCAGCCCGCCCACCCGCGCCGCTACGCCAGTGACTTCGAGGAATACACCGGGGAAGGGCGGATTGCCATCTATATCGGCGTACTGGATGCAGCGTGAGTCACTATGTTTTCAATAGCTGCTTGCGCATGTGGAATATGCGCTAGAAGCCTAAAAAGCTTGTAAAAATTATGCGCCGTGCCGACCGTCTTTTTCACCTGGTGCAGCTGGTGCGCGGGCGGCGCTTGTCTACGGCGGCGTTTCTGGCCGAGCGGCTGGAAATCTCCGAGCGCACGGTGTACCGCGACGTGGCCGACCTGCAACGCCAGGGTGTGCCGATCGAGGGCGAGGCGGGCGTGGGCTACCGCTTTGGCGCGGGTTTCGAGCTGCCGCCGCTGATGTTCAGCCAGGACGAGGCCAAGGCTTTGGTGGCGGCGGTGCGGCTGTCGCAGCCCTGGCTGGATGCGCCGCTGGCCTTGGCCGCCGAAGATGCGCTGGGCAAGATGCTGTCCATCCTGCCCGCCGCTGCCCGTGCCGCGGCCGAAAGCCTGGCGCTGTACGCACCGCCTGCCAGCTATAACGGCCTGACGGCCCCGGTGCGCGCCGATTTGCAGTTGTTGCGCGAGGCGATTGGCCTGCGCCGCAAGGTGCAGATGGATTATTGCGATGCCAAAGATGCCGTGAGCCAGCGCACGGTGCAGCCGCTGGGGTGTTTTTACTGGGGGCGTACCTGGACGCTGGTGGCCTGGTGCGAGGCGCGACACGACTTTCGCAGTTTTCGGATCGACCGCATGCAGGCCGTGGCGGTGCTGGACACACCGTTTCGCTCCGAGGCAGGCCGCAGCTTGGCCGATTTTTTGCGTACGCTGGCGTGCTGATGTGTGGCAGGGTTAGACTTTTGGGTGTCGCTGGTGCCATGTAGTTACAGTACCGGCGCAGATACATGCAGTAACAGCCATGGTGAGGGCTTACCAAAGCCCTGATGCTTGTGAGGTCCGGCGTATGAGCCGGGCGCAGCCCGTACCCTGAGGAGACGTTTTGAATGGACTGTTGATGAAGGCATCCTCCGTGCCCCGTGTGTTCCATTGGCTGTCGCTGAAAACCCGGGTGACGTTGAGTACGTTGGCGATTTTTTTGGCGGGCATTTGGTCTTTGTCCTTCTATGCCAGCGCGGTGCTGCGCGATGAGATGACGGTCATTTTGGGCGAGCAGCAGGTGGCGGCGGTCAGCGCTGCCGCTGCGGCGATCGGCAGCGAGCTGGACCAGCGCCTGCGTCCGCTGGGCATTTTGGCAGCGATGCTGACGCATATTCCGGCCACCGAGTGGGGCGCGTTGCAGGGTATTTTGGACACCCGCCCGGTGCTGGCCAGTTTGTTCAACGGGGGCTTTATCGTGTATGGGGCGGATGGCCTGCTGGTACACGCCGATGGACTGCCCGTGGGGCCAACGCTGGGGTTGCCGGTGGCCACAGACGCCATCCAGCGGGCCTTGCAGGGCGGCGTGGCCAGTGTGGGGCAGCCCAGTTTTTATGCGCCTTTGCAGGCAGCGGTGTTTCCGGTGGTGGCCCCGATCGTCGATGCCGATGGGGTGGTGGTGGGCGTTTTGGTGGGCCTGACCAACCTGCATTTGCGTAATTTTTTGGACCGCATTACCGACAACCGCTACGCCAAAACCGGGGGCTATGTGGTCAGCGAGCCGGTCTCGCGCCAGGTGGTAACGGCCAGCGATCGGCAGCGTATTCTGGAGCGGCTACCGGCGGTCGGTGTGGATCCGGTCAGCGACCACATGCTCCAGGGCCAAGAGGGTTTTAGCCTGCTGCGGGACCACCAGGGCATGGAGGTGCTGGTGTCCACCAAAGTGGTTCCCGAGTCGGACTGGACGGTGGCCGCCGTGCTGCCCACCGAGGAGGCGTTTGCTCCCATCCGCACCATGCAGCAGCGCATGCTGCTGGCCACGCTGGGCCTGACCCTGCTGGCCGGGGTGCTCACCTGGTGGATGCTGCGCCGCCAACTGGCCCCGATGCTGGAGGCGGTAAACACGCTGGCCCGCCTGTCCGATCCGGCCCAACGCAACCTGCCTTTGCAGCCGCTGGCCATCCAGCAGCAAGACGAGGTGGGCGAGTTGATTGGCGGGCTGAACCATTTGCTGTTCACACTGGGCCAGCGCGAACAGGCCCTGCGCGATAGCGAGGAGCGGTTTCGCACCCTGGTGGAGTGGTCGCCCGAGGCCGTAATCGTGCATGTGAACGACCGCATCGTCTACGCCAACCCGGCGGCGGTGCGGCTGTTTGGCGCGGCCTCGGCGGACGACTTGACCGGGCGGCTGATGGCGCAGCTGCTGCACCCCGAGTCACTGCCCCTGGCGCACCAGCGGGCCCGCTTTGTGGCCGAAACCGGGGAGTCTGTGGGCGTGGTGGCGCTGCGCTTCTGCAAACTCGACGGCACGCTGATCGACGTGGAAGTGCAGGGTACGCCGATCCGGTTCGATGGCGCCAAGGCCGTACACACCATGCTCAGCGACATCACCGGCCGCAAAAAAGCCGAGGTGGAACTGCGCATCGCCGCCACTGCGTTCGAGTCGCAGCAGGGCATGCTGGTGACCGACGCTAACTGGATCATCCTGCGCGTCAACCAGGCGTTTACCGAGATCACCGGCTTCTCGGCCGAAGAGGCCGTGGGGCAAACCCCCTCCAGCCTGCTGCGCTCGGGGCTCCACGATGCGGCGTTTTTCGAGCAGATGCTGGACAGCCTGGGGCGCAGCGGTTCCTGGCAGGGCGAAATCTGGGACCGGCGCAAAAACGGCGAGCTGTTTCCCGGCTGGTTTGCCCTCACCGCCATCAAGGACGAGCACGGCCAGATCAGCCACTATGTGGACACCTTTACCGACATCACCGCCCGCAAAGCCGCCGAAGACCAGATCCAGAACCTGGCCTTTTTTGACCCGCTGACCGGCCTGCCCAACCGCCGCCTGCTGATGGACCGGCTGACCCTGACTATGGCCAACCACGCCCGCGACCAGCACTTTGGGGCGCTGTTGTTTGTCGATCTGGACAACTTCAAGAACCTCAACGACACCCACGGCCACCACATGGGCGACCTGCTGCTGCAAGAGGTCGCGCGTCGCTTGTCCACTTGTATCCGCAAGGGGGATACGGTGGCCCGATTGGGAGGCGACGAGTTTGTGGTGATGTTGGAAGACCTGGGCCAACTGAGCCTGGTCGCCGTGACCCATGCTGAATCGGTGGGCGACAAAGTCCTCTCGGTGCTCCAGCAGAACTACCTTCTTGCGGGCGTGGTCCACCACAGCACGCCCAGCATCGGTATCACCTTGTTTGGCGAGCGCGAAGAAGGTATCGAAGAACCCCTGAAGCGCGCCGATCTGGCTATGTACCAGGCTAAAGGGGCGGGCCGCAACACCCTGCGGTTCTTTGACCCCGACATGCAGGCCGTGGTGACCGCCCGCGCCGCGCTGGAGGTGGGCCTGCGCGAGGCGCTGGCGGACCACCAGCTACAGCTCTACTACCAACCGCAAGTCGACGGTGAGAACCGCCTGACCGGCGCCGAAGCCCTGGTGCGCTGGCTGCACCCCGCGCGCGGCATGGTGCCGCCGGCCGAGTTCATCCCCCTGGCCGAAGACACCGGGCTGATCCTGCCGCTGGGCCTGTGGGTGCTGGAAACTGCCTGCACCCAGATGGCGCAATGGGCCCACCAGCCCGCACTGGCACACCTCACCGTGGCGGTCAACGTCAGCCCGCGCCAGTTCCAACAAAGTAACTTTGTGGACCAGGTGCTGGCTGTGCTGGAGCGTACCGGTGCCCGCCCAGAGCGCCTCAAGCTGGAGCTGACCGAAAGCATGCTGGTGGCCCACATCGACGGCGTGATTGCCAAGATGACCGCCCTCAAGGCCGTGGGCGTGGGTTTTTCGCTGGACGACTTTGGCACCGGCTACTCGTCGCTGTCACACCTCAAGCGGCTGCCGCTGGACCAGCTCAAGATCGACCAGGGCTTTGTGCGCGACATCCTCACCGACCCTAACGATGCTGCCATCGCCAAAATGGTCATCGCCCTGGGCGGCAGCCTGGGCCTGGCCGTGATCGCCGAAGGCGTGGAAACCGAAGCCCAGCGCCAGTTTTTAGCCCAGCAAGGCTGCCAGGCCTACCAGGGCTATTTGTTCAGCCGCCCGCTGCCGGTGGATGCGTTCGAGGTGTTTGTGGCGACGATGAATGCTACAAAATAAATAGCTACTTGCGCATATTCCATAAGCGCTAGCGGCCTAAAATGCATATGCCGCGTAAGGACTCAGCTCCCAACGTTCAGCCAGAACGGATGTAAGCCAGGGATGGCTGGCCCCGGCTTTGCCGGGCCACTGGCATCGCCCCCTGCAAGGGGGGTGGCGAAAAGCGCTTGCGCTGTAGCCTGGGGGTGTGCCCACTCATCCTTTGCGCTCCATATCCACCAGCACCAGCGCCGGTTGGTGGTTCCAGCGCAGGGTAATGGCGTAGGGGTGGGGGCGCACGGTGGGGGGCAGGGTGGTGCTGCCTTGGTGGGTGCTGGGGACGGAGATTTTCAGGCCGTCGCCCAGCGCTTTGCGGGCGTTGCCGGCCAGGGTGTTGGCGATTTCACCCACTGCATCGCGCAGGTTGGCGTCACTCAGATCGGCGGCGTGCTGTAGCACCAGTAGCTCGCGCAGTAACTGGCCGGGCATGGACACCTGCACCTGGCCGTGGTAGCTGCCCGAGAACTGCACGCAGCCGGTGAACTGGTGGCCTGGCACCGGCTCGGTACCCAAAAAGGCCGAGGTGATGTGGGGCGGCTGGGCGGTGGTGGTGGTGAAGTAGCGGCGTACCGAGTCCACGAAAATCTTGAGTTCGGCATCGGAGAGGGCTGGCATGGTCAGTGGCCCTCCATTACGTCTAGCAGCGCTAAACGCAGTTCATCGTCGGTAAATGGCTTGGCCACAAAGCCGCGCGCGCCGAGCTTGAGGGCGGCGATGGCGGTAGATTTGTCGTTCAGCGCGCTGACCACCAGGATGCTGGTGGTGGGCAGCAGGCGCAGCATTTCGCGGATGCATTCCACGCCGTCCATCTCGGGCATGGTCAGGTCCATCGTCACCACATCGGGCTGGGTGGCTTGGGCGATGCGCAGGGCCTCAACCCCGTTGCGGGCCAGGCCGACGAGCGCAATCTTGCCCAGACCGCCGTCTTGCACCACTTTGCTGATGCGCGTGCGGATCATGTTGGAGTCATCAACAACCAAGAGTCTCATGCTTCAAATCGAACGGTTATTTCGGTAAATTGTCCCGGCGTGGAGGCCAGCGTCAAGCGCCCGCCCAGGCGCTGCACGTTGGCGTGCACCACGTCCAGCCCCACGCCCCGCCCCGCGTGGATATCGGCATGTACGCCAGTGACTTCGGCGGTGGAGAAGCCGGGTTTGAAGATGTGGCCGACGATCTGGCGGTCGTCAAAGCTCTCTAGCTGGCGGGCGGTGTACCAGCCCAGGGCGAGCAGTTTTTGCCGCAGCAGGCTGGCGTTCATGCCCCGGCCGTCGTCTCGCACACGCAAGATCCATTCCGTGCCGTTTTGCTGCAATTGCACCTCCAACTGACCGGTGGCGGCTTTGCCAGAGGCCTGGCGGGTGGCGGGCGCTTCGATGCCGTGCACCACGGCGTTGCGGGTCAGCTGGGTGCTGATTTCGCGCACCAAATCGGCGGCTTCGGCGCCCAGTGCGCTGTGCTGCTCCATCTGCATGACCGTGGCCACGCGCTTGCCGTGGGCGCTGGCGGTGTCTTGGGCCAGCCGGGTCAGCGCGGCGTTCAGCACGGTGCCCGATGGGTGGCTGTCGCGCTGCAAGCCGGCCAGGCTTTTCAGCGCCGCCATCTTGGTCAGCAAGGCCTCTAGCGGCACGGGCAAGGCCAGCAGCGGGTCGCCACTGTCGTCACGGGAGTGGTGGCGGGCTTGTAGCAGGGCGGTCTCGAATGCGTGGGCCTGGTGCACCAGCGAATCCAGCCCCAGCGCGCCCGCGTCGCCCTTTAAGGCGTGGATGCGGCGCACGGCCTGGTCCAGTGCGTGGCCGGATGCGTTGCGGGTGGCCGGTTTGCTGTGCCCGCCGGCGCGCAGCAGGTCGTTGATCTCCAGCAGGGCGGCCTCGGAGCGGGCCACAAACTGGCGCAGCAAGGCCGGGTCGGCTTCGCAGGCGGCCAGCAGCAGGGCGATTTCCTTTTGCGAGCGCAGGCGTTCGGCCTGCAACTGGGTGTGCAGCAGGGTGCGGTCGGAAATGTCTTGCACCGTGACCAGCACATGGGCGATGGCCGTGCCCGACCCCGTGAAGACCCGGTTGAAGTGGAAGGCCAGGGTGCGCGGCACGTCTTGCCCGAGCCGGTTTTTCACCCGCGTGTGCACCTCTTGCAGCGGGTTGATGTCTTGCACCAGCGTTTCCTTGATGTGCGGGGCAAACAGCAGGGCCACGTAGTCTTGGGCCTCGTGCAGGGCCAGCCCGTCCACCATGTGGGCCAGCAGGTCGAAGAAGCCTTCGCCGGGGACCAGCGGTCGACCCAGCAGCAGCTGGGCCGACTGCGATACCTGCGAGCCGAGCTGGAACTCGGGCGTGATCAAAAACAGGCCCTCGCGCACGCTGGCCAAAATCTCATAGTTCTCGCGGGTGATCGCTTCGATGCCCGCGTCCAGGCGGCGCAGGCGGCGTAAAAACTTGAACAGGATGAAGGCAAAGTTCAGTAGCGCCAGCACGATGCCAGCGGTTTGCACCTGGCGCAGGGTGGTGGCGCGCTGGGAGGCGGTGGCCTCCAGCGCGGTGGTCAGTCGGTTCATCTGCTCCAGCAGCGCCAGGTTGTGGGTTTGGGCGTAGGCGCTGGCGGTGCGCAGCGCGGCATCGCTGGCCTGGCCGTTTAGCACCGGCGCCAGGGCCTGCTGGAACGGGTTCCACAGGGTTTGGGCCTGTTGCACCGCCAGCACCGCAGCCGCACCTTCGGCGGCTTGCAAAAACACCGGCTGGCCGTTGCCGCCGGGGACGGTGGCGCCCGATTGAAACCCGTTCAGCGTCGCGTCAAACAGGGCCACGGCGTTGCGCAGTTCGGCCACCTCCTGGGTGGCGGGCAGCCCCTGGCTGCGGGCGTTTTCTACCGCCAGCAAAGCCTTGGCGGTGCGCTGCGACAGCATGCGCTGGCGGCCAGCCAGGTTGATGCCCAGCGCGTCCTCGCTGATTTGGTACGAGGTGTAGAAGTTGACCAGCAGCACGCCCAGGTCGAACAGTAAAAACAGCGCCACCGCCAGCACAATGTCCTGGTATTTTCCTAAAGAAAATAGGCCTCTGGCGCTTAATCCTTCTGCGGGAGTAGCTACTTTTTTGATAGTGCTGGCATCGAGCGAGAGTGCGGACATGGCTAAGGGCGGTAGAAAAATAGGTGGATGAACGCTAATTACTTGACCCGCTGCAACAGCCAGAACGCACGCCTTTCAGGAACAGCGCGGAACTGGCTCCGCCAGGCCGCTGCTGTTGCCCCCTGCAAGGGGGGTGGCGAAAGATGCGAAGCACTGCAGCCTGGGGGTGAGCCAAAAACTATGCCGTGATCTTTTCCACGTGGGCTTGGCGGGTGTAGAGGAAGTCGATCACGGCCTTGCGGTAGTGCTGGTACTGCGCACTCTCAGTCAGTTCCACCCGGTTGCGCGGGCGGGGCAGGTCCACGGCCAGCACTTCGCCAATGGTGGCGGCGGGGCCGTTGGTCAGCATCACGATCTTGTCGCTCAGCAGCACGGCTTCGTCCACGTCGTGGGTCACCATCACCACGGTGCTCTGGGTTTTTTGCACGATGGCCAGCAGCTCGTCTTGCAGTTTGGCGCGGGTCAGTGCGTCCAGTGCGCCGAAGGGTTCGTCCATCAGCAACACCTTGGGCTCCATGCTCAGGGCACGGGCAATGCCGACGCGCTGCTTCATGCCGCCGGAGATTTCGCCGGGGCGCTTCTGGGCGGCGGCGGTCAGGCCCACCAGGGCCAGCACTGCATCGGTGCGGGCCTTGAGCTGGGCTTTGTTCTCTGACGGTGCACCGGTGGATTTGTTGGCCGCGCCAAACACGCGCTCTACCGCCAAGTACACGTTTTCAAAGCAGGTCAGCCAAGGTAGCAGCGAGTGGTTCTGGAACACCACGGCGCGCTCGGGGCCCGGGCCCTTGATCTCGCGGTTGGCGCACAGCAGGGTGCCGTTGGTGGGTTCGGTCAGGCCGGCAATCAGGTTCAGCAGGGTAGATTTGCCGCAGCCCGAGTGGCCGATCAGCGCCACGAATTCGCCTTTGGCAATGGTCAGGTTCACATCGCGCAGAGCCGGGAAGATGCCTTTGGCGGTCTTGAAGGTTTGCTCTACGCCTTGGATTTCGATGTATTTGGTGGTCAGTGAGCTCATGGGGTCGTCCGATCTTTGAAGTTGCGGGGCAGGGGAGTGCCCCCACCCCAACCCTCCCCCGGCGGGGGAGGGAGTAAGGCGGGGCCCTGAATGCCTCCCTCCCCTTCCGGGGGAGGGTTGGGGTGGGGGTGTCTTAAGACTTCACTTCCTCAAACGTAAACGCCGTGGCCAGTTTGATCAGCGCGTATTCCAGCAGCAGACCGACGATGCCGATCACAAAGATGGCGATGATGATGTTTTTGACGTTCAGGTTGTTCCACTCGTCCCACACCCAGAAGCCGATGCCCACGCCGCCGGTCAGCATCTCGGCCGCCACGATCACCAGCCAGGCGGTGCCCACGGCCAGGCGCACGCCGGTCAGCATGTAGGGCAGTACGGCGGGGAACAAAATTTTGGTGACGATCTTCCACTCAGACAGGTTCAGCACCCGGGCCACGTTCATGTAGTCCTGCGGCACGCGCTGCACGCCTACGGCGGTGTTGATGACCATCGGCCAGATCGAGCAGATAAAGATGGTCCAGATAGCCGCCGGGTTGGCCCCCTTGAACACCATCAGGCCAATCGGCAACCAGGCCAGCGGCGACACCGGGCGCAGCAGGCTGATCAGCGGGTTGAACATGCGGCCCATGAACTCAAACCGGCCAATCACAAACCCGGCGGGTATGCCCACCAGCGCCGCCAGCCCAAAGCCCACGGCCACACGCTCCAGCGAGGCCAGCACGTTCCAGCCCACGCCCTGGTCGTTCGGGCCCTTGCGGTAGAACGGGTCGCTGAACAGCACTACGGCCTGCTGGAAGGTCTCGATCGGCGACGGAATGCTGCTGCTGGTGCTGATCGACACAATCGCCCAGATGCCGATCAACAGGCCCAGACCCAGAATAGGCGGCAGCACCTGGCGCCAAAAGCCGCGCCAGTCGTACGGCATTTTGGGAGCCGCAGTTTTTACGTCTTTTGGGCTGCTAGCGCTTGTATCAATTGCGGTGGTAGCTAGCATTTTGGAAGCATTCTGGGGGGCTGTCGTTGACGCGGATGCATCCAACGATGCATCGCGGGGGGAGTGGAATACGGCACTAACCATGGTTTTCTCCTTCGTGGGGGGAAAGGGCTCCCGCCGGGTGGGCGGGAGAAGATGCATTTAGGCGTGAACTTTGAAGCTGTCGGCGTACTTCTTGGGGTCTTTGCCATCCCAGACCACACCGTCCATCAGCTTGCTGGTGCGCATATCGCTCTTGGGCACCGGCGTTTTGCTGGCGGTGGCGGCTTGCTTGTAGATGTCGATGTGGTTGATCTGCTTGGCCACGGTGAGGTAGTCGGGGTGGTCTTTCAGCAGGCCCCAGCGCTTGTGCTGGGTCAGGAACCACATGCCGTCGCTGAGGTACGGGAAGCTGGCCGCGCCTTCGTTGTAGAACTTCATGCTGTTCGGGTCGTCCCAGGTCTTGCCCAAGCCGTTTTGGTAGCGGCCCAGAATGCGCTGGTTGATGGCGTCCACGCTGGTGTTCACATAGCTCTTGTCGGCAATGGTTTCGGCCATCTTGGTCTTGTTGGTCAGGCTGGCATCAATCCAGCGGCCAGCTTCCAGAATCGCGGCGGTCACGGCACGGGCCGTGTTGGGGTACTTTTTGGCAAAGTCGCCAGTGGTGGCCAGCACTTTTTCGGGATGGTCTTTCCAGATGTCCTGGGTGGTCTGGGCGGTGATGCCGATGCCGTCGATGATGGCGCGGTGGCCCCAGGGCTCGCCCACGCAGTAGCCGTCCATGTTGCCCACGCGCATATTGGCCACCATTTGCGGTGGCGGCACGGTAATCACCTTGGCATCCTTGATCGGATCAATACCGTGCGCCGCCATCCAGTAGTACAGCCACATGGCGTGGGTGCCGGTGGGGAAGGTCTGGGCAAAGGTGTATTCGCGCTTCTCGCTGGCCATCAGCTTGGCCAGGCTGGGGCCATCGACCGCGCCCTTGTCGGCCAGCTTTTTGCTCAGGGTGATGGCCTGGCCGTTCTGGTTCAGCGTCATCAATACGGCCATGTCTTTTTTGGGGCCGCTCAGGCCCAGATGTACGCCGTAGACCAGGCCGTACAAGGCGTGCGCAAAGTCCAGCTCGCCGTTGACCAGTTTGTCGCGCACACCGGCCCAGCTGGCTTCCTTGCTGGGGATGATTTTCACGCCGTATTTCTTGTCGAAGCCCAGCACGGAGGCCATCACCACGCTGGCGCAGTCGGTCAGGGGAATGAAGCCAATTTTGACTTCTTCTTTTTCGGGCTTGTCGGAGCCTTGGGCATAGGCCAGGGCGCGCAGGGCGGGGCTGATACCCACGGCACCCACGGCGGCGGTTTGCAGCACCGAGCGGCGGCTGAGTTTGGTTTTCAAGAGGTTAGTCATCAAAAGGCTCCCAAAATTAAGATTTCCAGAACGAAAAAAGGCGTCCTCACCGCGCAGCGCGCTGCGATATGCAGCCTCTAACGGGTGGGGACGCCTTTGTCCGAATACGTGGCATTTCGCACCCGCCGTTGGGTACTAGCTGCCATGGGACCATCAGTGGTCCTGGTTTAGTTATGCAAGCACTGTGCCAGGTTGGTTGCGCTGTAATTTGCTACTGAATTAATAGCTACTTGTGCAGGTGGTGCGTGCGCTAGAGGTCATTTTTACTTATAGCTGGGACGGCTTGCACTGTTTGTGTGCACTGCACCATTTCAGCGGGCGGGGCGGTTGAGTGGTGCTTGGCGGATGAAGCCGCCGTCAAGGGCTAACAGTTGGCACAGGTCTGCATTCGCCATCGGTTTGGCCAGCAGGTAGCCCTGGAATTCGTCGCAGCCCTGGCCCCGCAGCAGGTCGAACTGAGCCTGGTTTTCGACGCCTTCGGCAACCACGGTTTTGCGCAGGTTTTGGCACAGGCCGACCATCGCGCGGGCGATCATGGCCACGTCGGCGTCGAATTCGATGTCGGTGATCAGGGAGCGGTCGATCTTCACGGTGTCCAGCGGCAGGTGGCGCAGGTACGACAGGCTGGAGTAGCCGGTGCCAAAGTCGTCCATCGCGACCCGAAAGCCCTGCGCCTTGAAGGCGTTGAGCACGCTGATGGCGCGGGTGCTGTCGTCCAGAAACACGCCTTCGGTAATCTCCAGCTCCACCCGTTCCGGGGGCAGGCCGCTGGCGCGCACCAATGCGGCCACCCGCAGCACCAGGTCGTCGGCCAGAAACAGTTTGGCCGACAGGTTGACGGCAATCACCAGGCCCGCCCCTTGCGGGCCTTCCCACAGCGCGGCGGCGGCAAAGGCCTGGCGCAGGATGGCGTCGGTCAGCTCGCCAATCAGCCCGGTTTCTTCGGCGATCGGGATGAAACGGTCGGGCCCCACCGTGCCGATGCTGGCACTGTGCCAGCGGGCCAGGGCCTCTACGCCGACGATGCGCCGGTGCGGGTCCACCTTGGGCTGGTAGGCCACGGTAAATTCGTTTTGCTCCAGCCCTACGCGCATGGCGGTGGCCAGGTCGAGCCGTTCGTCGGCCACCTTGTTCAGTTCGGGGGTGAAGAATTGGAAGTTGTTGCGGCCCCGCTCCTTGGCGGCGTACATGGCCACGTCGGCGTGCTTGAGCAGGCTTTGCGCGTCCTCGCCGTCCTGTGGGTACAGGGCGACGCCCATGCTGGCGCCCATCTGGAATTCGCGGCCCAGCAGGCTGACCGGCAGGTTGATTTGCTTGAGCACCCGTTGCAGGTGCGAGATGACGCTGTTGACGCGAAAGTGCTCGTTCAGCAGCAGCACAAACTCGTCGCCGCTGTGGCGCGATACGGTGTCGCTGGCGCGCACGCAATTGCGCATGCGCTGCGCAATCTCCACCAGCAACTGGTCGCCCGCGTCGTGGCCCAGGCTATCGTTGATGAGCTTGAAGTGGTCCAGGTCAATAAACACCACGGCCAGGAAGTGCCCCATGCGCTCGGCGTGGGCGATGGCCGGGCCGATGCGGTCGCGCAGCAGGTTGCGGTTGGCCAGGCCGGTCAGGCCGTCGTAATTGGCCTGGCGTTCCAGCTGTTCGCGTTGGCTGCGGCGCTCGGTAATGTCTTGTACCGTGCCTTCAAAGCAGAGCAGTTCCCCTTGCGCATTGCGCACGCAGTGGGCGTTTTCAGAGATCCAGATCTTGCTGCCGTCGCGCCGGTAGACCTCGGACTCGAAGTTGCGCACCTCGCCGTGCGCGGCCATCAGTTTTTGGAAGCGTTCGCGCCGCAGTGGCTGGACGTACAGGCGGCGGTCGATGTCGGCCAGGTCGGTGATCAGTTCTTCGGCCGTGGTGTAGCCGTAGAGGCGGGCCAGTGCCGGGTTGGCCGACAGGTAGCGGCCTTCTTGCGAGGTCTGGAAGATGCCTTCGCGCGCATGCTCGAAGATTTGCCGGTAGCGGGCTTCGGCATGCGCCAGCGCCTCCAGGGTCACAAAGCCCTCGGTCACGTCTTCGATAAAGCCTTCGAGTACCTGCTGCTCGCCTTCGTCGGTCACCATCACGCCCTGTTCTTTCACCCGGCGTGTGCTGCCGTTGCGGTGGACGATGGTGTAGTGCACGGTAAAGCGCTGTGCGGCGGCGGTAGCAGCCAGGATTTCGTGGCGCACCCGGAGGCGGTCGTCGGGGTGGGTGATGCGCTCCCAGGACACCGTTTGGTTGTCGATCAATTCCAGGGCTTGGTAGCCGCTGAGTTTGTAGCAGCCCTGGCTGACGAAGCGCATGGTCCAGTGCACATCAGGCAGGCAGCGGTAGGCCATGCCCTCCAGGTTGTTGACCAGGGTGTCGAGTACCTTGTGCAGATTCACCGAGCGCGCAATCAACGGGCTCGAATGGTGCGAGCGGACAGCGAAGGGGGCGATGGTTTCCAGGAGGGAGGGCAACAGGGATTGCATATGAACGTGTCAGAAACAGGAAAAGGCATCCTCACCCACCCAGGCGCTTGCCTGAAGGGGGTGGGGACACCTTTGTCCGAAGCAATGGTTTCCACCCGCCGTTGGGTGGCAACCATCATAGAGCCATCATGGCCTCACCATAATTCAGCAAGTCCCATGCCAGTGCATTGGTGGATTTTTTGCTATTAAATAAATAGCTTCTCATCCACGCTGGTATTGCGCTAAAAGCTTATTTTGTAAAAAACAACTGGCAATAAATGTTTGCACCAAATGCGTGCACTGCGCCTTGGTGTGGCGGGTCTAGCCGAGCAGGTCGGCCACATCCAGCATGCGCTGGGCTACGTCTACCAGCTTCATGCTTTTGTCCATGGCGGCTTTGCGCAGGCGGTCGTAGGCGGCTTGCTCGGTCAGGCCCTGGCGCTGCATCAGCAGGCCCTTGGCACGGTCGATCACCTTGCGGTTGAGTAGCTCGGCCTTGTGGTCGTCCAGCGCCTCGCGGGTATCGGCCAGCTCTTTGCGCAGCGCCTGCTCGTGCTCAAAGCGGGCCATCGCCACGTCCAGAATCGGCTTGATGCGTGCCGCCGACAACCCGGCCACGATGTAGGCCGACACCCCCGCCGCCACCGCGTCCTTTACGTGCGAGGTGTCGTCGTCATTGGTAAACATGACGATCGGGCGGCGCGCATTGCGGGTGGCCATCACTACGTGTTCCAGCGCGTCGCGGGCCTCGCTCTCGGCATCCACAATCACCATGTCGGGCTGCAACTGGGCCAGCCGTTCGGTCAAAAAGCTGTCGCCCGGCAGCACCGCCACCAGGTTGTAGCCGTTTTCCAGCAGGCCAATGCGCAGCGCCCGCGAGCGCTCGGCTTGCAGCAGAGCCGTGTCGTCACGCGGGTCCAGCACGTCCAAATCGGGGGCAATCACTACGATGCGCAGGGCTTCATTCATGCACAAAAACCTGCAAGATTCGCGCCAAGTGTGTGCGGCCCTACACTCGCGGGCTGTTTGACTGAGGAAACGCTTGTGCTGGTATTGGGTATTGAATCATCGTGTGACGAAACCGGCATTGCGCTGGTGCGCTCTGAGGGCGTGGCCCTGCCTGTGCTGCTGGCGCACGCGCTGCACAGCCAGATCGAAATGCACCAGGCCTACGGCGGCGTGGTGCCCGAGCTGGCCAGCCGCGACCACATCCGCCGCGTGCTGCCCCTGACCCGGCAGGTGCTGGAGGAGGCTGCGCATACGCTGCAAGACGTGGATGTGGTGGCCTTCACCCGGGGCCCTGGCTTGGCTGGCGCGCTGTTGGTCGGCGCGGGCGTGGCCTGTGCGCTGGGCGCGGCCTTGGGCAAACCGGTGCTGGGCGTGCACCATCTGGAAGGGCATTTGCTGTCGCCGTTTTTAAGCGCCGACCCGCCCGAGTTTCCGTTCGTGGCGCTACTGGTATCCGGCGGCCATACCCAGTTGATGCGGGTGGACGGCGTGGGCCGCTACGAGATGCTGGGCGAAACCATTGACGACGCAGCGGGCGAGGCTTTTGACAAATCCGCCAAGCTGATGGGCTTGGGCTACCCCGGCGGCCCGGCCTTGTCGCGGCTGGCAGAAAAAGGCGACCCGGTGGCCTTCAAGCTGCCGCGCCCCTTGCTGCACAGCGGCAACCTGGACTTTTCATTTGCCGGACTGAAGACGGCGGTGATGACGCAGGCGAAGAAGCTGGGCGACGATCTGGAGGCCCGTAAAGCCGACCTGGCGGCCAGCACCCAGGCCGCCATCGTCGAAGTGCTGCTGAAAAAGTCGATGATCGCCCTGCAGCGCACCGGCCTGCGCAGGCTGGTGGTGGCGGGCGGGGTGGGGGCGAACAAATCACTGCGCAGCCAGCTCAACGCCGTCTGCGCCAAATCGGGCATCCGCGTGCACTACCCCGAGCTGCATTTGTGTACCGACAACGGCGCGATGATCGCCATGGCCGGTGCCATGCGGCTGCAGTCGGGTTTGCAGGCGGCCACACGGACGTACGCTTTCGACGTCAAGCCGCGCTGGCCCCTGGATTCCCTTTAGTTGATGGTCAGGTTGGAGACGTTACTAACCGGCGCTTTCTTCGCCAGTTTCAAGGTCAGCACACCGTTCTCCAGCCGCGCATCGCTGGCCGACACGTCAATGTCTTGCGGCAACTCGTATGCGGCCTTGTAGCTGCGGGGTGCGTCGGGCTGGCTTTCAATGCGCACCACGCTGCCTTCGATGCCAATGGAGAGCTGCTCTTTGGCGATACCGGGCACGTCAAATTGCAGGCTGTAGGCATGCTCGTCCTGGGTGACGCGGTAGCTGGAAGCGCGTTTTTCATCGAGCAGGTGGTGCAGGGCGCGCAGGCTCTGGGCGTTGCTGGAAGAACGGGAAAAAGCGGGGTGGGTAGCTGCAATAAACATAGTGGACTCCATATACATTACGCGGCGCTCACCGTGATTGCCGCTTGGAACACATCTGCGTGCGCCGCACTCTATTTCAAGGAAATTCTTGCATGTTTAAGTTTCACCGTCCGCTCTTGAAATCGTGCGCTGTGGCGCTATGTGGCCTGGTTTTGGCCTCTGCCCAGGCCGCCCCTGCGCCCATCAAGCTGGCCCTGGTCGAGGGCTTGAGCGGCCCGTTCGGCAACGGCGGTGAGGCCGTGTTTCGCAACCTGATTTGGGCGGTGGAGCGTGTCAATACACGCGGCGGCGTGCCGCTGCCGGACGGCAAACACCTGCTGGCGCTGGAGCGCTATGACAGCAAGGGCCAGAACGAAGAAGCCCTGTCGGCCCTGCGTGCGGCCATCGACGACGGCGCGCAGTTCATCCTGCAAGGCAACTCCTCGGCCACCGCCGCTGTGCTGATCGACGCCATCAACAAGCACAACGACCGCGAGCCCGGCAAACGCGTGCTGCTGCTGAATTACGCGGCGGTAGACCCCGCGCTGACCAACGAGAAATGCAGCTTCTGGCACTTCCGCTTTGACGCGCACGCCGACATGCGCATGGCCGCGCTGATGGCGGTGTTCAAAGACGACGCAGCGGTCAAAAGCGTCTACATCCTGGGCCAGGACTACAGCTTCGGCCAAGCCGTGGCGCGCGAGGCCCGCCGCCAATTGGCCGTGCAGCGCTCCGACGTGCGGGTGGTGGGCGACGAGCTGCATCCGCTGGGCCGCATCAAAGACTTCATCCCCTACGCCGCCAAGATCAAAGCCAGCGGTGCGCAGGCCGTCATCACAGGCAATTTTGGCAACGACCTGACCCTGCTGGTCAAGGCTGCCCGCGAGGTCGGTTTTGAGGGCAAGTTCTACACCTTCTACGGCAACGCGCTGGGCGCGCCCGCCGCTTTGGGCGACGCGGGCGTGGGCAAAGTCATCGCCGTGGCCGACTGGCTGCCGAACACCCCCACCGCGCAAAGCCAGGCTTTTGTGCAGGCCTTCCGCCAGCGCTTCCCCAAGCCCGCCGATGACTATCTGCACATGCGCATGCAGCTGATGGTGGAGGCCTTGGCCCAGGCGGTGGAAAAAGCCGGTACTATCGATTTAATAGCTGTAGCCACAAGTCTGGAGCGCGCTAGCGTTAGTTTGTATGGCCAAACTGGCAGCATGCGCGCCGCCGACCACCAGTTCCAGCAGCCGCTGGCCGTGGGCAGCATGGACCGCCAAGGCACGCCGGGCGTGCAATTTGATGTGGAAGGCTCTGGCTACGGCTTTCGGGTGGTCAAGCGCACCAGCGCCGTCCAGGCCGAGATGCCCAGCACCTGCAAGATGGTGCGACCCGGCTAACGCGTATAGCCCGCGCAAGCCCCGGCGTTGGGTCGGCCCTTGCATTCGCGCAACAAACGGCGGTTGCGCTCGGCCGTGCTTTCAGACGAATCTTTGAGGATGCGGACTTGGGATGCGCCTTTGGGTTTTTTGGTTTTTGCAAAGCCGGGGCCGGCCAGCGCCAAGGCAAGAAAACAGCACATCAAAACGCGGTACGGCATGGGGACATCTCCAGATGGGGTGCGCATAATCATGCCTCCACAGCCCCCATCCGTCTATGCGCCAAGCCATCCTGAACCTCGAAGCATCCAAAATCCGTGAAGTCGCCAATGCGGGCATAGGGCGCAGCGACGTTCTGGCCTTCTGGTTTGGCGAAAGCGACGAGGCCACCCCCGATTTCATCCGCCAGGCTGCCATCGCATCGCTGCAACAGGGCGAAACTTTTTATTCCCACAACCTCGGCTTACCCGAGCTGCGCGATGCGGTTGCCCATTACATGGGCGCATTGCACGGCCCCCTCAGCGCCGACCGCATCGCCATCACCTCGGGCGGTGTCAATGCACTGATGCTGGCTATGCAGATGCTGGTGGACGCAGGCGACGAAGTGGTCGCTGTCACGCCGGTTTGGCCCAATCTGACGGCCCAGCCCGCCATCTTGGGCGCACGCCTGCGCTGTGTCGCGCTACAGCCGCAGCCCGACGGAGCCTGGACGCTGGACATGGCCCAGCTGCTGGCCGCCGTTACGCCTGCCACCAAGCTGCTGGTCTTGAACGCCCCCAACAACCCCACCGGCTGGACCCTGACCCGCGCCGAGCAGCAAACCATCCTCGACCACTGCCGCCGCACCGGCACCTGGATCTTGGCCGACGAGGTGTACGAGCGCTTGTACTACGCGCCCAGCGCCAACGGTTGTGCCCCCAGCTTTCTGGATGTGGCCGCGCCCGAAGACCGGCTGGTGGTGGTGCACAGCTTCTCCAAAAACTTCTTGATGACCGGCTGGCGGCTCGGCTGGCTGGTCATGCCCGCCAGCGCCACGTCGCACATGGGTAAGCTGATCGAGTTCAATACCTCCTGCGCCAGCGTATTTGTGCAGCGCGCCGGCATCGCCGCACTACAGGGCACCGACAACATCACGCCCCGTGTGGTGGCCCACCTCAAAACCTGCCGCGATACGCTGGTGCCGCTGCTGCAAGCCGTGCCCGGCGTGCGCGTGGCTACCGCGCAGGGCGGCATGTACGCTTTTTTCCAATTGGCAGGCCACCCGGATTCCCTGCTGACAGCCAAGCGTCTGGTCGCCGAAGCCGGTCTGGGTTTGGCCCCCGGCAACGCCTTCGCCCCCGAGGCCCAGGGCTGGCTGCGCTGGTGTTTTGCGTCCAAAGATCTGCATCGATTGGAGCAGGGCGTGGAAAGACTCAAAAAGTGGGCTATAATTTGAGGCTTGCTATAACGTATTTAAAGTACAGAGCAGCAAGCGACAAGAACCCTGGTTCAAGTCAAAATAAGCCGAAAGTCATGGTATGATTTGAGGCTTGAAACGCGGGAGTAGCTCAGTTGGTAGAGCGCAACCTTGCCAAGGTTGAGGTCGAGAGTTCGAGACTCTTCTCCCGCTCCAAATTGGTAAAAAGGGAAGCTTCAGGCTTCCCTTTTTTATGCTGAATTTGGCGCGATAACAAAGCGGTTATGTACCGGATTGCAAATCCGGCTAGCCCGGTTCGACTCCGGGTCGCGCCTCCAGAGATTCAAATATCGATTAAATCGGTATTTTGGGTAAAAAGTCATGCTAGAATGCAAGGCTTGAAACGCGGGAGTAGCTCAGTTGGTAGAGCGCAACCTTGCCAAGGTTGAGGTCGAGAGTTCGAGACTCTTCTCCCGCTCCAAATTGGCAAAAAAGGAAGCTTAGGCTTCCTTTTTTTATGCCCGTTTGTTTTTACGTTGCACTGTGGCCGTCGCCATGCGCCAAGCCTGAAATTGCCATCCCTGCGGGTTACAATGCGGCTGCTTTTTAGCCTAGGCGAGACGAAAAAGAGGCCCAATCCTCTGCCTTCAGCCCTGTCAACCACTGTGTTGCCGGGGTTGTTTTGTTTCACCATGCCAAGGTTCATGCAGCAGGCTCGGTGGTGTAATTGGTAGCCACAGCAGACTTAAAATCTGCCGACGCAAGTCGTACCGGTTCGATTCCGGTCCGAGCCACCATTTTTGCGGTTTCGCATGGCGATCTGCTGGCGATAATCAGGATTTGCAAAAAATCCCATGGAACAAGATAAACCCGAAACCCTAGAAGAATACGTGCCCGGCGTAGCCAATGGTCGCCACTACATGGCCAAGCTGTGCCATTGTGTGGATGGGCCGTGGTCCATTGAGGTTGTCCACGTCGAGGGGCTGCCGCCCTTGGGCGATAGCGAAAAGAGCTGGGCCACGCGCGATGAAGCGGTACAGGCCGCCAACACAATGGTGGCAGCACTCGCGCACTAAGCCTGCTCGCTGTCCGCATGGGCGTACACGTAAAATCAGCCTGCTGCGAATCCACCACCGACGGCGACACTTTTCTTTTGGCCGATTCCAAAAGCTTTTGACCGCTGCGCTTGACGCTGGTTTTCAACCCCCTCAAAAGCGCCTAATATCTCCCTATGTCCCGTTACAACGCTCCCTTTGAAATCCATGTGCACGGTCAGGTCGCTTTGCGTACCGACGTGACGTTCCACCAAATCCAGGACGCGCTCAAGCCACTGTGGAAATACGCCGGGGCCAAATCCCTGGCCGATGCCGCTAGCAGCGCTTACGAAGAAGAGCCGGGTATCCAGTTCAATGCCCCCGACCACATGCTGCAAATGTGCTGGACAGTGCCAGGCGACGAAGACTTCAAGCAGGCGCTGGACGAAATGTGCATGAGCCTGAACGAACTGGCCGAGCGCGGTGCCTCCATCGAAGTCACCTTCTACGACACTGACTTTGACGAAGAAGACGAGCAGGCCGAAGGCGAGTCGCGTGATGACTTTCTGATGCTGTTCGTTGGCCCTACGCCTGCGGCCATCATGCAGGTGCAGCGCGATCTGCTAGTGCAGGACGTGATCAACATGATGGAGCGCCATTTCGACGCGTCTGAGCTTAACGGCGTGGTGCGCGAGATCGACCTGCTGTTCACCCAGCGCTTCGATGCTCTGGTGAACTCGCTGGAGCTGGGCAAGCCACCCCGTGGCCCCGGCGGATCGGGCGGAGCCGGTGGCCACGGCAGCGGTGGCCGTCGGCCGCGCCATTTGCACTGAAGTTTGCGGACTTAATCCCAGCGCACCGCATCCTCGGTGGCAAACCCCAGCCAGCGCCGCGCTGCCGCTTGCAGCACGGCGGGCTCGCCGGTGGTGACCAGTTGTACCCGGCCTGGGCCCGCCACGGCCAACGTACCGGCCCCTTCCAGCAACTGCCGGGTGCGCCGTGCTACGGGTTCGCCGGTGGACAGGATGCGCACCTGTGGGCCGACCAATTCGGCCAGATGCGCCTGGGCAAACACGTAATGCGTGCAGCCCAGCACCAGCGTGTCGATTTCGCCCGGATTTAAGCCAAATAGGCCCATAGCGCTTATGTAGTCTGCGCAGAGTGCTATTGTTTTTGAGTCGTCACCCGAGGCCACGCTGCGGCTGATGGCATCGGCCAGGCCGTCGCAGGGCTGGACGACGAAGCTGGCCTGGTCTTGCAGGCTGCGGTGCAGGGTGTTGAACTTGGCGCTGGTGACGGTGCCGCGCGTGCCGATCACGCCCACGCGTTTCGTCTGGCTGGCGGCAGCGGCAGGTTTCAGCCCCGGCTCCACACCCACGATGGGCAGGTCGGGGTGCTCGGCCCTGAGCTGTGCCACGGCGGCCATCGTGGCGGTGTTGCAGGCGATGACCAGCGCCTTGATGCCGTGGGTGTCCCGCAGATAGGCGGTGATGGCGCGGGAGCGCGCCAGCACATACGCATCGCCGCGCTCGCCGTAAGGCGCGTGCAGGCTGTCGTCGAGGTAGACGAAGTGCTCCAGCGGCAGGGCCGCTTGCAGCGCTTGTAAAACGCTTAAGCCCCCGATGCCGCTGTCGAATACGCCTATGGGGGCATTCAAGCCGCGACAACTCCGATGTTTTTGAACTCGCCGGTGGCGATGCGTTTTTGCCATTCGGCCGGGCCGGTGATGTGGGCGCTGGTGCCGCCTGCGTCCACGGCCACTGTCACGGGCATGTCCACCACGTCGAATTCGTAGATGGCTTCCATGCCTAGGTCGGCAAAGCCCACCACCTTGGCGGTTTTGATGGCTTTACTGACCAAATAGGCGGCGCCGCCCACGGCCATCAGGTAGGCGCTCTTGTGCTTCTTGATGGCTTCGATGGCGACGGGACCGCGCTCGGATTTACCGATCATCGAAATCAAACCCGTCTCGGCCAGCATCATTTCGGTGAAGCCGTCCATGCGGGTGGCGGTGGTGGGGCCTGCGGGGCCTACGGCTTCGTCACGCACCGGATCGACCGGGCCGACGTAGTAGATGACGCGGTTGGTAAAGTCTACGGGTAGCTTTTCGCCCTTGGCCAGCATGTCCTGGATGCGCTTGTGGGCGGCGTCGCGCCCGGTGAGCATCTTGCCGTTCAGCAGCAAGGTGTCGCCGGGTTTCCAGCTGGCCACCTCGGCCTTGGTCAGGGTGTTCAGATCGACCTTTTTGCTCTTGTTGTAGTCGGGGGTCCAGTTAACGTTGGGCCACAGGTCCAGGCTTGGCGGGTCCAGGTAGACCGGGCCGCTGCCATCCATCACAAAGTGGGCGTGGCGGGTGGCGGCGCAGTTGGGGATCATGGCCACGGGCTTGCTGGCGGCGTGGGTGGGGTACATCTTGATCTTGATGTCCAGCACGGTGGTCAGGCCGCCCAGGCCTTGCGCGCCGATGCCCAGGGCGTTGACTTTCTCGAACAGCTCCAGGCGCAGGGCCTCGGTTTTGGTCAATGCGCCACCGGCGGATGATTTGGCTTGCAGCTCGTACATGTCCAGGTCGTCCATCAGGCTTTGCTTGGCCATCAGCACGGCCTTTTCTGCCGTGCCGCCGATGCCGATGCCCAACATGCCGGGCGGGCACCAGCCTGCACCCATCGTGGGCACGGTCTTTAGTACCCAGTCCACAACGGAGTCGCCGGGGTTGAGCATGACCATCTTGCTTTTGTTCTCGCTGCCGCCGCCCTTGGCTGCCACGGTGATGTCCAAGGTGTTGCCAGGCACGATCTCGGTATGGATGACGGCGGGGGTGTTGTCCTTGGTGTTCTTGCGGTCGAACTGGGGGTCGGCCACGATGCTGGCGCGCAAGGTGTTGTCGGGGTGGGCGTAGCCATGGCGTACGCCTTGGTTGATGGCATCGTCCAGCGAACCGGTGAAGCCTTCCCAGCGCACGTCCATGCCCACTTTCAAGAACACGTTGACGATGCCGGTGTCCTGGCAGATGGGGCGCTGGCCGGTGGCGCTCATTTTGCTGTTGGTCAGGATCTGGGCAATCGCGTCTTTGGCGGCGGCGCTCTGTTCGCGGTCATAGGCGCGGGCCAGATGGGCGATGTAGTCGGCCGGGTGGTAGTAGCTGATGTACTGCAGCGCAGCGGCGATGGATTCGATCAGGTCGGCCTGGCGGATGCTCGTGGTCATGGGTGGGCTTGTAGTTGGTGGAAAACGCCATCGATTATCTCTTTTGCCCGCCACGCTGGGATGGAGCGGTGGCGGTGGCGGTTTTTAGGGGGCGTTTGGTTGTGGGGCGCGGGTTTTTTTTGGCAGGCCGTGAGTGGTTTTGTGAGTGTAGGGAATAAGTCAAATTGTTTTACTAATAGTTACATAATTGGTACTTAGAACGTGGTTTGAATAAGATGCCAAACCAGAATCCAAGCAACGCACTTACTTTAATTTTTCAGAAAAAGTATGGAACCGCAAAATTCACCGAAAGAGAGCGGTTTAAGCCAAGACTCCATTCACTCTGCAGCGCATGCCGAGTCGTTAATTTGTAACGACCCGTACCGCAATTTAGTGACTGCGATGCCCGTGGGCGTGCTGATTCAGGCACCCGACTCCGAAATCATTTTGTGTAACCCCAAGGCCTTGGAGCTATTGGGCCTAACGGCAGACCAGCTGCTGGGCAAGACCTCTTTTGATCCCGACTGGAGTGTGATCCATGTGGATGGATCGCCCTTTGCAAGTTCAACCCACCCGGGGCCAGTGGCCATTGCGTCCAGGTTGCCAGTGCGAAACGTCGAAATGGGGGTGTTTCGCCCCAAGACCCAGGACCGCGTATGGCTGCGGGTGGATGCCGACCCGCAGTTACATGCCGATGGTTCGGTGCGGCAGGTTATTTGCACCTTCTCGGATGTAACGCATACCAACGTGGTGCGCGAGTCGCACTACAAAATAGGTGAACTGGAACGCGCGGCCCAGGCTATGCAAGAGCAAAACGCTTTCATGCACTCAATCTTGGATTCGGTGGCGGTGGCGGTGGAGATGGTGGTGGTGTCCAACAACGGCACTATTTTGGCGGTAAACCAACCCTTTAGCGCCTTTGCCCAGGCCAATGCGGCCCAGCCGAGTGTGGCAACCGTGCATGCAGGCATTGGTGGCAATTATTTGTCGGCCTATGCCTCCCAAAAGGGGCAGCCCACCAGCGCCGGTGAAGCCTACCGCGGCATCCGTTCGGTGCTAGATGGTGGCGTGCCGTTGTTCCGCATGGAGTACGCCTGCCACGCGCCAGACCAGCAGCGCTGGTTTCGCATGGATGTGACGCCTTTGTGGGCGGTGGGCGACCATGGGGCCGTCATAGTACACATCGACATCACCGCGAATAAGCTGGCCGAAATAGTGCAGCAAGAGCGCCAAGCCGATCTGGCCACCGCGCAAAGCATTGCCCACATTGGCAGCTGGAGCTGGGACGCCCAGACCGATATCAACACCGTGTCTGACGAGCTGCTGCGTATTTTTGGGCTGGAAGCTGTACTGCCTTTTCACCAACAGCGCGGCGTGATGTACACGCCCGACACCTGGGACATCTTGAACGAGGCGGGGCGCGATGCGGTGCGCTCAGGCGTGGGCTACAACCTGGAGCTGCCGGCCTGGCACGTCCTGGGACAGGATTTGTGGATCAACATCCGCGGCGTTGCGGTAGCCGGTGCAGACGGCAAAGTGGTTGGTTTGCGCGGCACGGTACAAGACATTTCTGAACGCAAACATGCCGAGCAGCGCATCCAGACGCTGGCCTACTTTGATGCGTTAACCCAGCTTCCCAACCGCACCCTGTTGATGGACCGCATCCAGCAGGCCATTACGGCCGGTAGCCGCGCTGGCGACGCTGGGGCGGTGCTGTGGGTCAATCTGGACCATTTCAAAACCCTCAACGACACCCGGGGCCACGAGGTTGGCGACTTGCTGCTGGTGCAAGTCGCCAACCGCCTGAGCGCCTGCGTGCGCGACAGCGACACCGTATCGCGCATAGGTGCTGATGCGTTTGTGCTAGTGCTCAATGGGCTTCACCACGACCCGCGCGATGCCGCAGCGCAGGTAGAGGCCGTCGGCAAGAAGATTCTTGGCGCGCTGCGCCAGCGCTACCTGCTGGGCACGCTAGAGTACACCTGCACGGTCAGCATGGGGGCGACCTTGTTTTTTGGGCATGACACCCAGGTGGAAGAGTTGTTGCAACAGGCCGAGCTAGCGGTTGACAAGGCCAAAGCATCTGGGCGCAACGTTATTCGCTTCTTCAACCCCGAGATGCAAACCCTGGTGATGGAGCGTGCGGCCCTGGAGGAGGGTTTAAGAACCGCCATCCACGACGGCCAGTTACAGCTGCACTACCAGCCGCAGGTCGATGGCCGTGGCGTGATTTGTGGTGCCGAGGCCCTGGTGCGCTGGTTGCACCCGCTCCAGGGCATGGTGCACCCAGCCAAGTTCATACCCGTGGCCGAAGAAACCGGACTCATCTTGCCGCTAGGCAACTGGGTGCTGTACACCGCCTGCCAGCAGCTAGCGCACTGGTCGCACCACGCGGTATTGAAAGACTGCACCATTGCCGTCAACGTCAGTGCCCACCAGTTTCGCGATGCCCATTTCGTCACCACTGTGCTCCGCACCCTGTGCCAAACGGGTGCCCGCCCCGACCGCCTGAAGCTAGAGCTGACCGAGAGCCTTTTTATTGACAACGTGGAGGACATCATCGCCAAGATGCTCCTCTTGAAGGCCGAGGGCATTGCGTTCGCGCTGGACGATTTTGGGACCGGGTACTCCTCGCTTTCGCACCTCAAGCGCATGCCTTTGGCGCAGCTGAAGATCGACCAGTACTTTGTGCGTGATATTTTGGTGGACCCGAACGATGCGGCCATTGCGCGCATGGTGGTGGCGCTGGGGCAAAGCATGGGGCTGCATGTCATTGCCGAAGGGGTAGAAACCCAGGCCCAGGCCGACTACCTGGCCCACATCGGTTGCCAAGCCTACCAAGGCTACTTTTTTGGCAAACCCATGGCCATTGCTGCGTTTGAACACTTGGTGGCAGAACGCCTGAGCGGACCTGCACTGCCGGGCTAGGCAGCTGATCCTGGGTACGGTGTTGTTGCTATTGTTTTGATAGCTATTGGTGCAGGTTTTATATGGGCTAGAAGCCATTTTTGTTAATAAAATTGTCACTTGTTCACCCTAAACCCTTTGCGGCACACACGGGTTTGTTGAGAATTGCTACTATTTGACAATCTCAACCCCGTACATTGCCTTATGACCACCCGTACCGAACGCGACACCTTTGGCCCCATCGAGGTACCCGCTGACAAACTGTGGGGTGCGCAGACCCAGCGCTCGCTGCTCAACTTTGACATTTCGGGCGAGCAGCAGCCGCGTGAAATCATCCGTGCGCTGGCGCAGGTGAAACGGGCTTCGGCGGTGGTCAACCACGCTTTAGGCTTGCAGGACGCGCAAAAAACCCAGGCCATCGTGGCCGCCGCCGACGAGGTGATTGCGGGCCAGCACCCCGGCGAATTTCCGCTGGTGGTGTGGCAAACCGGCTCGGGCACGCAAACCAATATGAATGTCAACGAGGTGCTGGCCAACCGTGCCAGCGAGCTGCTGGGCGGCCAGCGCGGCGAGGGCAGGCTGGTACACCCGAATGACGACGTGAACCGTAGCCAGTCCAGCAACGACGTGTTTCCCACCGCCATGCACGTGGCGGCGGTGGATGCCATCACCCACAAACTGCTGCCCTCCATTACCAAGCTGCGCGACACGTTGGCCCAAAAATCGGCAGATTTCGACGACATCGTGAAGATAGGCCGCACCCATTTGCAAGATGCCACGCCGCTCACCCTGGGCCAAGAGTTCTCGGGTTACGTGGCCCAGTTGGACCACGGCGCGCGCCACATCCAGGCCGCCTTGCCGCACCTGTGCGAGCTGGCGCTGGGCGGCACCGCAGTGGGCACCGGGCTGAACGCGCCCAAGGGCTACGCCGAAGCGGCGGCAGCGGAACTGGCCCGGTTGACCGGCTTGCCGTTCATCACCGCGCCCAATAAGTTTGAAGCTTTGGCCAGCTGCGACGCGCTGGTGCATGCCCACGGTGCGCTCAAAACCCTGGCCGCCAGCCTGATGAAAATTGCCAACGATGTGCGCTGGCTGGCCAGTGGCCCGCGCAGCGGCATCGGCGAGCTGAGCATTCCCGAGAACGAACCCGGCTCCAGCATCATGCCGGGCAAGGTCAACCCCACGCAGAGCGAGGCTGTCACCATGCTGGCCGCGCAGGTGTTTGGCAACGACGTGGCGATCAACTTTGGCGGCGCGTCGGGCAATTTCGAGCTGAATGTGTTTCGCCCGATGGTGGCGCATAACTTCCTGCAAAGCGTGCGCCTGCTGAGTGATGGCATGGTCAGCTTCAACGACCACTGTGCCGCAGGGATTGAGCCCAACCGTGACCGTATCACCGCGCTGGTGAACGGCTCGCTGATGCTGGTGACCGCGCTGAACACCCACATTGGCTATGACAAGGCGGCCTACATTGCCAAGAAGGCGCACAAGGAAGGCAGCAGCCTGCGCGAAGCGGCAGTGGCATCCGGCCACGTCACGGCCGAGCAGTTTGATGCGTGGGTGGTGCCGGGGAATATGGTGGGGCGTTGAAAATGCTTGCTATTTAAAGAATAGCTGCTTGCGCTTGTTGTGTATGCGCTGGAGGCACTTTTTACTTAAATGCTCACATACCGCAGCAGCATCTCGACGATGTTCTCCCGCCGCTGGGCGATGGCCTCGGGGCTGTCCATGTCGCGCTTGAAGATCAGCGCGAAGGTGTGTCGGTTGGAGACGTTGAAGAAGCTCAGGGCGCTGATCGACATGTGCAGGTCCACCGGGTCCAGCCCGGGGCGGAATACGCCGCTGGCCACGCCGCGCTGGTAGACCTCGGCAATGCTGTCGATGGCTGGACTGTTGAGCTGCTGGATGCTGTTGCTGCGGGCCAGGGTGGCGCCGCGCTGGATGTTTTCGTTCATCACCAGCCGGATGAAATCGGGGTTGGTACGCTCGTAGTCCACGGTAAAGCCTACCAGGGCGCGCAGCGCCGCTATAGGCTCCAGGTCGGCCAGGTGCAGCTCGCCCTCGATGGTGCGGATGCGGCCATAGGCATCTTCCAGCACCGCCAGGTACAGGCCTTCTTTGCTACCAAAATAGTAGTAGATCATGCGCTTGCTGGTGCGCGTGGCTTCGGCGATCAGATCGATGCGGGCACCGGCAAAGCCTTTTTCCGAGAACTCGTGGGTGGCCACGGCGAGGATGTCGGCGCGGGTGCGCTCGGGGTCGTTGGTGCGGGGTTCGGGTTTTTTGGCGGGTGCAGGCATGGCAGGGAGTGTAGTCAGAGCACTTGCAGCAATGCGGCGTTGAACGCGTCGGATTGCTCAAACTGCACCCAGTGCCCAGCGGTATCCACCAGCTGCAAGGTTTGGAAGGTGGGCGCGGCTTGCAATGCGGTGGCCAGCGCGGGCAGCCGGCCTAGATACAGCGCGTCCTCGCGGCCGTAAATGGCCCACACCGGGCAGCGCACCTGTTGCAGCGCCAGCGACAGCACATCGGTGTACGACAAGCGCCGACCGGGTATGCGGTCGCGCAGCACGTTGGCGATGTGCAGGGCCAGGGTGTCGGCATCCACACTGGCCGCATCAAAAAGCATTAGCGCGGTAAGGTTGTGGCGGTGCCGGGCCTCTTGTGCGGCGGGGTCTGTCAGGTGCCGCCAAGCTTGCAGGCGCACGGTGTTGCGCTCCACCATGCCCAGGGCGGGCGCGCCCACCAGCACCAGCCGGGCCACGCGGGCCGGGTGGGCCTGGGCCAAAAAGCCGCCCACCATGCCGCCAAATGAGAAGCCCACCACGTCCACCGGGGTGTCGCCCAGCAGCCGCTGCAAGCCCGCCTCTAGCGGTACGGGCAGGGCATCGGCATCGCTGCCGCCGGGGGGCAGGGCGGAGTCGCCAAAGCCGGGCAGGTCGGGCACCCACACCTGCCGCCCGGCATCTGCCAGGCTTTGGATATTGCGCAGCCAGTGGGTCCAGCTGCCGCTGCCGCCGTGCAGCAACAGTACGGGCGGCTGGCTGCCGGGCTGGCCCCACACGTGCCATACGGTATGGCCGTCGCCGCAGGGCGTGGTGTGCTGGGTGGCGCGGGCGCGCAGGTGGGCGATATCGGTGGTGGGCATGGGGTGCGGCTGAAAATGAGTTGCTATGCTAATCATAGCTTTCTGCGCAGGTGGAATATGCGCGAGAGGCACTTTTTATCTGGAATTGCATGCGGGGGCAGGCCCCCACCCCGACCCTCCCCCGGCGGGGGAGGGGGTAATGCGGGTCCGGTATTTCTCCCTCCCCCTTCGGGGGAGGGCCGGGGTGGGGGCGGGCGGCTACTAACGGCGCTACCCCGGCGCAGGCCCCCGGGGAAGCCTCAGTTGCGCTGCTTCAGCCGCATGTCGTTGGGCAGCGGCGTAGAGCGGCGCAGCACATCTTCGCTGAGCCACAGCGCGCTTTTGCGGGCGCGGGCGGCCACCACCGGCAGGGGCAGGTTCACGTAGTCGTCGTTAAACACTTCAAAGCTGTAGTCGCCCCGGTAGCCCAGGCGGTCGAGCTTGAGCACCAGGTCCACCATCTGCTCGCTGTGCACGCCTTCGCCGGGAAACACGCGGTAGGTGCGGGCGGTGGTCATGCGCTCCTCGAAGGTCTTGGTTTCCTGCCACATGAAGTCGGCCAGTTGCACCAGAAAGATCTTGCTCGGGTCCAGGTAGTCGATCTCGTCCAGCGAGGTCTTGGCGGCCACGATGTGGTAGCCGTCAATGCCCAGGCCCAGGTTCGGGCAGTCGGCGCGGCACACCACGTCCCAGGCGGTGGTGAATTCGTTCACCGTGCGGCCCCACGACAGGCCCTCGTAGGCGATGCGGATGCCCAGCGGCACGGCCAGCATGGCCAGCTTGCGCAGGTCGCGGGCGATGTGGTCCAGGTCCTGGCTTGCGTGGGGCGAGGTGCTGGAGCAGGCCAACAGCACCTTGCAGTCCAGCGCCGCACACATCTGCAGCATGGCCTTGGCGATGTCGATCTTGTATTCGTGCAGGTGGCCGCTCAGCCCCTCAAAGTCGCGCAGCACCTGGAAACCCGTGCCGCGCAGGCCGCTGGCCTTGACCTCGGCCACGGCGGCCTCCATGCCGTCCGGGTGGCCCACGATGTCGTTGGCCTTGAGCATCACCTGGGTAAAGCCCGCGTCCTTCATCGCTTTGAGCTTGGCCTTGAGCGGCCCGGCCAGGGTGATGGTGTCCATGCCGAAGCCTTGGATGGCGTGGTCTTTCATGCTGCCAGCTCGCTGTGGACCAACTCGAATACGACGGAGCCCAGATAGGTTTTGGTGATCGCGCCCCGGCTTTCGGTGTGGGTGGTTTGGGTTTCCACAAACTCCACGCCCAGCGCGCGCAGGGCCTGCACGGCCGCCAGCACGTCGGGCACGCCCAGGCCGATGCGTTGCAGGCGCTCGTCTGCGTCATGCACATTCAGCTCGGGCTCGATCAGTTGCAGCATGAAGCTGTTGGCGGCCTCCAGCGCCGGGCTGCGCAGCAGGCTGCCCTTGGGCATGATGCCGAAGCGCTCGGCATCGGGGATCAGCGCCATGCCAAACAGGGCGTTGTAGAACTCGATCCAGTCGTAGCTGCGCTCGGGGCCGATGTACTGCACCACGCCAAAGAAGTGCAGCCCGGCGGTGGCATCGGGCTTTTGGTTGACGGAAGGAATCGGGATGAAGTCCACGTCATAGATCGAGAACTCTTTGTAGCGGTCCACAAAGTAGATGCGGCTGCCGCCCGCGCCGTGGATGGCGGGGATGTTCAGCTCCATCACCTCGGCGTGGGTGGTCACCTCCCAGGCGCCGCGCTCGCGCACGTAGTGGTAGGCGGCGCGGGCATCGCGCACGCGCAGGGCAATCGCCGAAATCACCGGCGACTCGCTGCCGTGGCCTGCGCCCTGGGCATCGGTGGGGTGGCCGTTGACCACGATGTTCAGCCCGCCCTGGCGGTACAGCTGCACCTCGCGCGAGCGGTGGCGTGCCACGGGTTTGAAGCCCATCATTTCCAGCACCTGGCCCAGCGCCTGGGGCTTGGGCGTGGAGTATTCGATGAACTCGATGCCGTCCAGCCCCAGCGGGTTGGCGGCATCGCTGAACGAAGCCTGTAGCGGCTCGCGGCTGGGGTTGACGAGTAGGTCACTCATGGATTAAACACTCCTTAATTAATAGCTGCTTGTGCAGGTGCAGCATGCGCTCCACCCAGAAATAGTCGTTCAATGTGCGGATCGGCAAGCAGTTCGGAGGCCGGTTTTTGTAGCACCAGGCGGCCGGATTCCAGTGCGATGGCGGTATCGGATATTTTGAGCGCACTTTTCACGTTTTGTTCCACCATCAACACCGTGGTGCCCTGGTCGGCCAACGTGCGCAGCAGCTTGAACACATCGGCCACCACCATCGGGCTCAGGCCAATGCTGGGCTCGTCGATCAACAGCACCTTCGGTTTCAGCAGCAGGGCGCGGCCAATCTCCAGCTGCTTCTGCTCGCCGCCCGACAAGGCGGAGGCCATGCTGTCCATGCGCTGCTTGACGCGCGGGAAGAACTCCAGCACCTCGGGGATGCGCTGGTGGGTCAGTTCCTTGCCGATGGTGATGCCCCCCAGCTCCAGGTTTTGCCACACCGTGAGCTGGCCAAACAGGTTGCGGCCCTGCGGCACAAAGGCAATGCCTTTGGCCAGCAGCTCTTTTTGCGTCAGCCCGAGCACGCTTTTGCCGTACAGCTGGATGCTGCCTTGCCGGGGTTTCAGCAGGCCAAACAGGGTTTTCAGCACCGTCGATTTGCCCGCGCCGTTGGGGCCGAGCAGCAGGGTGATGGAGCCGGTCTGGGCCTTGAAGCTGAGGTTGTTCAGGATCATGAAGTCCTTGTACCCAGCCACCACATCGTTGAACTCAATACAGGTTTCGCTCATTTTTATGCTCCCAGATAGGCGTCGAGCACCTGCTTGTTGCCACGGATCTCCGCCGGTGTGCCGATGGCCAGCACCTTGCCCTCCACCATCACCATGATGCGGTGGCACAGGTCCATCACGAAGTCCATGTTGTGCTCGATGACGACGAAGCTGCTTTTTTTACCCAAGGCCGGATTCCGGTTCAGGTCTTTCAATAGCGTCGAGATGCCGCCCACCAGGCTGGGGTTCACCCCCGCGCAGGGTTCGTCCAGCAGCACCAGATCGGGCTCGCTCATGAAGGCCATGGCAATGTCCACCAGCTTTTGCTGGCCGTAGCTGAGTTCACCGGCCTTTTTATCGGCCACGTGCTCGATGCGAAAGCGTTTGATGAGCGCATCCGCCTTGCCGCCCAGCCCCGAGTCGCTGGGGGCGAACATGCGGCTGAACATCGTGCCCTGGTGCTCCTGGGCGGCGACGATCAGGTTGTCGCGCACCGTCATCTTGCCGAAGACTTGCAGGGTCTGGAAGGTGCGGCCAATGCCCCGGCGGTTCAGCTCCAGCGGGCCGCACTGGGTCACGTCTTCGCCGTTGAGCTCGATCTTGCCGGTGTCGGGGGTGATCTGGCCCAGCATGCTGTTGAACAGCGTGGTCTTGCCCGAGCCGTTGGGGCCGATCACGCCGAAGATTTCGCCGGGCTGGACTTCAAAGCTCACACCGCCCACGGCCTGGATCGCGCCGTAGGCTTTTTTCAGGTCGGTGACCTTGAGAAGGGACTGGCTCATGGCTTGGCTCCTGCTTCTTTACCCATGTTCGCGCGGGCGGCACTGGCCTCGCGGGATTGTTTTTTAGCCTTCAGGCGGTCCGGCAGACTCAACAGCCCATCGGGCAGCCACACCATCAACAGCACCACGGCCGCACCGAACAGCGGCAAATACCAGTCGGACACGCCCGGCACATCGCGCAGCCACTCGGGCACGATCACGCCCACCGCCGCGCCCACCACCGGGCCGAAAAAGTAGCCCGGCCCGCCCACCACCACCATCAAATACATCATGATGGACGCACCCACGGCAAACGGAGCGGGCTCAATAAACTGCACCAGAGACGCAAACAAGGCCCCCGCCACCCCGGCATAGGCCGCGCCGATGGCAAACGACAGCAGGGTATAGGTGCGGATATTGACGCCTAAGCTCTCGGCCCGGATCGGGTTGTCGCGCAGCGCCGTAAATGCCTTGCCCCAGGGCGAGCGCAGCAGGCCCCACAGCAGCAGTGCCAGCACCACGGCCACGCCCAGCACCAGGTAGTAGTAGTGCAGGTTGCTGTCGGCAAACTCTGGCCGGGCGATGTTGTTGATGCCGAAGGTGCCGCCGGTCAGCCATTCTTCGTTGCGCATCACCAGCCAGACTGCGGTGTTGAAGCCCAAGGTGGCAAACGCCAGATAGATGGTTTGCACCCGCAGCGCCGGAAAGCCCAGCACCAGGCCGGTGCCGAAGCACAGCGCGGCCGCCGCCGGAATGCCCAGCCA
Organism: Rhodoferax sp. LB1P47; assembly: GCF_056521445.1. Lineage (NCBI taxonomy): Bacteria > Pseudomonadati > Pseudomonadota > Betaproteobacteria > Burkholderiales > Comamonadaceae > Rhodoferax > Rhodoferax sp. LB1P47. The sequence goes on from NZ_JBWMAU010000011.1 coordinate 122,869, forward strand.
CCAGCCAAAGCCTGCTTTGAGCAGCAGCGCCATCGTGTAGGCCCCGATGCCAAAGAAGGCCGCGTGGCCCAGCGACTTTTGCCCGGCGTAGCCCACGGTCAAATTCAGCCCCATCGTGGCCACCACAAAGACCAGCCAGGTGGTTAGCAGGTAGATGCCGTAATTTTTAAGAAATAGCGGTGTGGCGCACAGCAGTAGTGCGGCGATAGCTATCGAAATGAGAGTGTTCTTTTTCATACCTTGCGCTCTTCTTTCTTGCCCAGCAGACCTTGGGGTTTGAACAGAATCACCACCATGAAGATCACCAATGCCACCGCGTCTTTGTAGGCGGGCGAAATGTAGGCCGCAGCCAGGTTCTCGCACACGCCCACGATCAGCCCGCCCAGCAGTGCGCCGCGCGAGTTGTTGAAGCCGCCGATGATGGCCGCAAAGAACGCCTTGGTGCCCAGCGATTCGCCCATGTCGAACTTGGCCAGGTACGTGGGTGTCACCAGCACCGCAGCCGCGCAGGCCAGCACGGCGTTGATGGCAAAGGTGTAGAAAATCATGCGCGGCACGTTGATGCCCAGCACGCTGGCGCTCTCGGTGTTTTGCGCCACCGCCTGCATGGCACGGCCGGTGATGGTTTTTTGCAGAAAGGCTTGCGTGGCAAACACCAGCAGCAGGGCCAGCACCAGCGTACCCACGTCGGCCAGGGTGATGGTGACCCCGCCGATGTTGAACAGTTTGTCGGCAAACAGGCTGGGGAAGGGGTGGGCTTCGGCGCTGTACCCGGCGCGCATGCCGTTGCGCAGGGCAATCGACAGGCCGATGGTGGCCACCACGATGGGCATCATGCCGAACTTGAACAGTGGGTCCACCACGCCGCGCTTGAAGGCCCAGCCCAGGACCAAAGTGGCGACGATGCAGGTCAGCAGAAAGCTCACCAAAAACGGCGCACCCATGTGGATGAAGGCCAGCATCATAAAAGCGGGCAGCATCACAAACTCGCCCTGGGCGAAGTTGATGGTGCCGGCCGCCTGCCACAAAAGCGTAAAGCCCAGAGCCGCCAAGGCGTAAATGCCCCCGGTGGCCAGGCCACTGAAGAAGAGTTGGAGAAAGTCGGTCACGGGGGCGGTTCCTGGTGTTCGGTTGTTACCCCTTCCCCCTCCGGGGGAAGGTCGGGATGGGGGCTTGCCCCGGTATCGTCTCAACGCGTGCCCCCATCCCAGCCTTCCCCCGGAGGGGGAAGGAGCAAGATGGGAGCTAGTGGATTTATTTTTTCGTCGCAGGCGTTTTTACGTTGATGTTGGCCACATTCAGCGGCGGCACCATGGCGATCACTTCCTGCTTGCCGTTCTTCACTTCCACCATGAAGCTCTCGCGGTCCAGGTCACCGTTTTTGTCGAATTCCACGTTCATCAGCACGCCGGGGTATTTGTCGGTGGTTACTTTCAGGCCGTGCAACGCGGCGGCTACGGCTTTGCGGTCGGCCTTGCCCACTTTCTCGATAGCGGCCTTCAGCACGTACACGCCGCTGTAGCCCTTCATGCCGTTGTGGTCCGACACATAGCCGTAGGCCTTTTCAAACTTGGCGCGGAAAGCGCGGATGGCGGGAATCGGCGCGTCCACCGTCAGGCCCACGTGGGCGATGGCACCGTTGGCCGCGTCGCCCGCCAGGTCAATCACCTTCTGGCCGGTGAGGGTGGTTTCGCCAATGATGGGCTTGCTCCAGCCCTGTTTGCGCAGCTCGCGCAGGGCGCGGGCGGACTCTTCCTCGTTGGAGTAGACGAACACCGCGTCGGCATTGCTTTGCTTGGCTTTGAGCACAGGGGCCGAGAAATCGACCTGGCCGCTGTCGGTGGAGATCTCGGCCACGATCTTGGTGTCGGTGGCGGCCAGGGCTTTTTTGATGGAATCCAGCCCGCCCTTGCCGAAGTCGTTGTTCACAAAAATCACGGCCAGGGTTTTGGCCTTGGTCACTTCGTTGATGTAGCGCGCCACCTTGGGCATGGCGGTTTCCTGCGTGAAGCTGGTGCGGAAGATGTAGGGGTTGCCTTGCTTGGTGATGCTGGCCGCCTCGCCGCCGGTGAAGTTGGGGATCTCGGCGCGGCGCGACTCGGCCATGCTGACCATGATGGAGCCGGAGAAAACCGGGCCGAAGATGGCGAACACCTCGTTGTCCACCGCCTTTTGCGTCAGGCCCTTGGCCACGCCGGGGTTGCTTTGGGTGTCGTTGGTGCTGGTTTCAAACTTCTTGCCCAGCACGCCGCCGTCGGCATTGATCTCTTTCACCGCCAGCTCCACGCCGTTCTTGAAGTTGGTGCCCGCCGTGGCCCCGCCACCCGACAGCTCGATGATGTTGGCGATTTTGATGGTTTGTTGGGCAAAAGTGCCGCTAGCGCACGCAGCAATTGCGCATGCAGCTATTAATTTGAGAGTGGCGCGTTTGGTCATGGTGTGTCTCCGGTGGTTGTTGTTAAAAAATCAAGGGTGCTTGCGGATTTCGCCCAGCAGCTCGGCAGGGTAGACCAGTGCGCGCAGAAAGTCGGCATCCTGGCGCACCTGGTGGGCCGCCTCGGTAAAGCCAAAAAAGTCCAGGTAGCAGTGGGTTTGCTGGATCATCATCTCAAACCCCGGCTCGGCCTGTAGGCCCCGGGCCCGGGCGGCGCGCACCACGGGCGTGGGTTGGTTTTTCATCAAAATATCCACCAGCGCCGCGCCCGCGTCCATGCGCGCCACATCGCAGGGCAGGGGGTCAGTGGCCTGCAAACCCAGGGGCGAGGCGTTGATGACCACATCAAACCCGGCGGGGTCGTTACGGGTGGCGGCAGACGCTGTGACCGTGGACCCGGCCGTGATGCGGGCCGCAGCCTCGGTGGCGCGCTGGGTGCTGGGGTCAAAAAAAGCGATTTCTGCCGGGGCCTGCGGGCCGGCCAGTGCCAGCGACGCGCCAATCGCCGCAGCGGCCCCGCCCGCGCCCAGTACCAGCACGCGTTTGGCGGCGTAGGCAATGCCAAAGTAGCCCAGGCTGGCCACAAAGCCCTCGCCGTCAAACAGACCGCCTTCGAGCGTGCCGTCGGCCCGGCGGCGCACCGCGTTGACCGCACCGGCCATGCGGGCCAGGTCGGAGCTGTGGTCTAGCCAGGGCAGCATCGGCGCCTTGTGCGGAATGGTGACCCACAGGCCCTGCACGTTCTGGGCGTTGAAGGCGTTTTTTACAAAACCGTGCAGATCTTGCGGGGCCACCCGCACCGGCACCAGTACAGCGTTGATGCCCAGCAGCGCAAAAATGCGGTTGAAGGTGGTGGGGGCTTGCACCTGTTCCACCGGGTCGCCGACGATGAAGTACACGGCGGTATGGCCGTTGATGGCGTGTACGCAAGCGCTGGAGAGGTCTGTGGACATGCGGCTGAGGGTAGGGAGCGGTGGGGCTGTGGGGCGGCGGTAATGCGAGGTGGAATGTAGAGGGTAGGGCCGGTTGGCGGTATCAGATGCTTGCAATTTTGCGCGATTGATGAACGATAGCGCGCGATAATCGGACGAAATAAGGGTTTTCTATGACTTCTTTCCCGCCTGAAAACCCGGCTTTGGCGCGCCGCGACTGGATTGCCGGGCTCGACAAAGGCCTGGGCCTGCTGGAGTCGTTTGACGAACAAAATCCGCGCATGGGCGCCACCCAGGCCGCGCAGCGCTGCGGACTGACCCGCACCGCCGCGCGCCGCTACCTGCTGACGCTGGCGCACCTGGGCTTTTTGGGCACCGACGGCAAGCTGTTCTGGCTCACCCCGCGTGTGCTGCGCCTGGGCCAGAGCTACCTGGATTCGGCCCGCTTACCGCGCATCGTGCAGCCGTTTTTGCAGCGCGTGACGGCGGGCACGATGGAGGTGGCGTATTTGAGCGTGCTGGACGGCGACGACATCGTCTACATCGCCCGCAACGGCCCCAGCCGCGCCATGAACACCGGTTATGTGCTGGGCGGTCGGGTGCAGGCGCAGGTCACGGCAGCGGGGCTACTGATGCTGGCGCAGCGCTCGGCGGCGGATCTTGAGCGCTGGCTGGCCCAGCGCGAACTGCAAACCTACACCACCCACACCATCACCCACAAAGACAGTTTGCGCACCGCGCTGGTCCATATCCGGGCCCAGGAATGGGCCTTGTCGGAGCAGCAACTGGAGCTGCATTACCGGGGCATCGCCGTGCCGCTGCGCGACCGTAATGGAGAAGCCGTGGCCGCCCTCAGCGTTACTATGCCGATGGGTTTTGAGCCCGCCGCCGACGCCGTGGCCCGGGTGCTGCCGGTACTGCGCGAGACGGCGCAGGCGATGCGCAATTTGATTTGAACCAGGCCCACGCAGCACCGGGGATGCCGTTTAAGTTCTATCAAAACCGGCTGTAAGTGGATGTATGCTGTCTACGTTTGTAGCAACTGCTTACATTCAATAATTAATTCCCGGAAAATGGATGAGACATGCACTTCTTTGCAAATATGAAAATTGTGACCCGGTTGAACCTTGGTTTTGGCCTGGTATTGGCTTTGTTAGTGTTGGTGATTGCAGTGGCTACGCTGCGCTTGGATGCGCTAGGCCAGATGAACCGCCACTTGGTGGACGAAGGACTCGCCAAGACGAGCGCTGCGGCCACGGTGAATGCCACCACCCGCGCGAATGCGCGGCGGATCATGGAACTGTTTATCCAAACCGACCCCGCCAAGCTCGCCCAGGTACGGGCGTTCATTGACACCAATAAAAAAACCATCGGCGAGGCATTGCAAACGCTAGAGACGCTGGTGGCCTCAAGCGAAGGCAAGGCGCTGTTAGGCCAGATCCAGCAAACCCGTGGCGAGTATGTTGCGTCGTTCAGCAAGGTCGATCAGTTGCTCAAGGGCGACCAGCGGGACGAGGCTACGGCCCTGCTGCTGGCCCAAACCCTGCCGACCCTGGACGCGCTACAAGAGCAAGTGACGGCCCTGGATGTGTTGCAAAAGAAAGTCATTGCGGACGAAGCGGCCAAGATCGATGCCAGCATCGCCAGCGCCCGTTTTTGGCTGCTGGTCTTGGGGGTCGTGGCCTTGGGGTTGGGCATCGCCACCGCGTATTCCATCGGCGAAGGGATTGTGGGGCCGTTGAAAGAAGCCTTGCTGATCGCCGACACGGTGGCCTCCGGCGACCTGAGCCAAGACTTTGAAACCTCGCGCGGCGGCGAGTTTGGCAAGTTGCTGGGTTCGATGGGCGAGATGGAAGACACCCTGACCGACCTGGTAACCCGCATCAAAGACAGCACCGAGTCGATTGCCTCGGCCTCCAAGGAAATCGCCAGCGGCAACGCCGACCTCTCGCAGCGTACCGAAACCCAGGCCTCGTCGCTGGAAGAAACCGCTGCCAGCATGGAGCAGCTCACCGCCACCGTGCGCCAGAATGCCCAGCGCGAGCAGGCCGCCAATGGCATGGCCATGAACGCCTCCAAGATCGCCCAGCGCGGCGGTGCCGCCGTGGGCGAAGTGGTAGACACCATGCAGGCCATCAGCCGCAGCTCGAAGAAGATCGTGGACATCATCGAGGTGATCGAAGGAATTGCCTTCCAGACCAACATCCTGGCGCTGAACGCGGCCGTGGAAGCCGCCCGTGCCGGCGAGCAAGGCCGGGGCTTTGCCGTGGTGGCCAGCGAGGTGCGCACCCTGGCCCAGCGCAGCGCCGATGCGGCCAAAGAAATCAAGAGCTTGATCGGCGACTCGGTGCAGCAGGTCGAAAGCGGCTCGCAGCGCGTGGACCAGGCCGGGCGCACCATGCAAGAGCTGGTGCAGGCCGTGCAGCAGGTGACTGAGGTGCTGGCCGAAATGTCCGAAGCCTCGGCCCAGCAAAGTGCCGGTATCGAGCACGTCAACCAAGCGGTGGTGCAGCTCGAAGCCGTGACCCAGCAAAACGCCTCGCTGGTCGAACAAACCGCCGCCGCCGCCGCGTCGATGGAAGTCCAGGTGGGCCAGTTGCAGGCGGCGGTGGATACCTTCAAGGTCTAAAAATGCGGCCGGGGGTCACACCCATACGGCGGTGTTTCTGGATGAAATTAGTCCTGATTTGATAGCTGCTAGCGCTTGATCTATATGCGCTAAAGCTCGATTTTGTTATTATTTATTTGCCCTGCACTGCCAGGGCATTTTTTTGGGTGGTGTGTGCCCCCAAGGGTAAATACTGCTTTCCTAAGGGTTTGACGATACGTACACTGAATATACATTCAGAATACTGATCGTCAAAACATCCATCCCCCCAAGGAGCCCCACATGTTCCCCAAAAACGCCTGGTACGTCGCCTGCACCCCCGACGAGATCGCCGACAAACCGCTGGGCCGCAAGATTTGCGGCGAATCTATGGTGTTTTACCGGGGCGGCGAGGGGCTGGTCACGGCGCTGGAAAACTTCTGCCCGCACCGTGGCGCGCCTCTGTCGCTGGGCACGGTGGTGAATGGCAACCTGGTCTGCGGCTACCACGGTTTGGAGATGGGTTGCAAGGGCCAGACGGTGGCCATGCCGGGCCAGCGCGTACGGGGTTTTCCGGCTATCCGCGCCTTTGCGGTGATCGAGCGCTACGGCTTCATCTGGGTCTGGCCCGGCGATATCGCGCTGGCCGATGAGGCCAAACTGCACCACCTGGAGTGGGCCGACAACCCCGAGTGGGGCTACGGCGGCGGCCTGTTCCACATAAATTGCGACTACCGTTTGATGGTCGATAACCTGATGGACCTGACGCACGAAACCTATGTGCACTCCAGCAGCATTGGCCAAAAAGAGATTGATGAAGTGCCGTGCAAGACCGTGGTCCATGGCGATGAAGTGGTTACCAGCCGCTTCATGGAAGGCATCTCGGCCCCGCCGTTTTGGCAGATGGCCTTGCGGGCCAACGAACTGGCCGACGACGTGCCGGTGGACCGCTGGCAAATCTGCCACTTCACCCCGCCCAGCCATGTGCTGATCGAGGTCGGCGTGGCCCTCGCGGGCAAGGGCGGCTACGACGCTGCACCCGAGCACAAGGCGGCCTCCATCGTGGTGGACTTCATCACCCCCGAGACCGAAACCTCGATCCACTACTTCTGGGGCATGGCACGCCAGTTCAAGCCCGGCGATGCCGCGCTGACCGACCAAATCCGCGCAGGCCAGGGCAAAATTTTCAGCGAAGACCGGGAGATGCTGGAACTGCAACAGCGCAATCTGCTGGCCCACCCCGACCGCAAGCTGCTGATGCTGAATATCGACGCCGGTGGCGTGCAGTCGCGCCGCGTGATCGACCGGATTTTGGCCGCTGAACAAGCCGCGCAGCAGGTGGCCGCATGAGCACGATCCGCGTGCGGGTAGCCCGCAAAACAGTCGAAGCGCTGGATATTTGCAGTTTTGAGCTGGTGGCCGAGGACGGTGCAGCGCTGCCCGCGTTCAGCGCCGGGTCGCACATTGACGTGCATGTGCCCGGCGGGTTGACGCGGCCGTATTCGCTGTGCAACGACCCCACGGAAATGCGCCGCTACCGCATCGGCGTGCTGCGCGACCCGGCCTCGCGCGGCGGCTCCCAGGCCATGCACGCGGCGGTGCACGAGGGCGATGTGCTGGAGATCAGCGCGCCCAAAAACCACTTTGCCCTGGCCCCTGGCGCTACCCGCAGCCTGTTGCTGGCGGGGGGCATCGGCATCACGCCCATCTTGGCGATGGCCCAAAGCCTGGCCGCCCAGGGCGCAGCGTTTGGCATGCACTACTGCAGCCGGGCCGAGGAGCGCACCGCGTTCAGGGGCGAAATCGCCCAGTCGGCCTTCGCCCGTAGCGTGCATTTCCATTTTGACGACGGCAGCAGCGCGCAAAAACTGTCCCTGCCCGACCTGCTGGCCGAGCCGCAGCCGGGCGTGCACCTGTATGTGTGCGGCCCCAGCGGCTTCATGGATGCGGTGCTGCAAACCGCCCGCGCCAGCGGCTGGCCCGAGGCGCGGTTGCATTGCGAATTTTTTGCGGCCAACGTAGCACCTTCGGCCAATGACGCGAGCTTTGAAGTGCAGCTGGCCCGCTCGGGCCGGGTGGTGCGCATTGCCGCCGACCAGACCGTCGCCAAAGCCCTGGCCCTGGCCGGGGTGGACATCCCCATGTCGTGCGAGCAGGGCGTGTGCGGCACCTGCCTGACCAAGGTGCTGGCGGGCGAGCCGGACCACAAAGACATGTACCTGACCCCGGAAGAGCAAGCCGCCAACGACCAGTTCACCCCCTGCTGCTCTCGGTCAAAATCAGCGCTCCTCGTTCTCGACCTTTAAGCTGATGCCCCTCTCCACGCCGCCCACCCTGATCGACCTGCAAGACCAACCCGGCCACCTGATCCGCCGCGCCCACCAGATTGCGGTGGCCAGCTTCCACGCCCATCTGGGCCGCGAAGTTACCCCGGTGCAATACGCACTGATGCGCACGCTGCAAGACCAGCCCGGCATCGACCAAAGCACCCTGGCGCTGGCGGTGGCGCTGGATACATCCACCACCGCCGACATCGCCGTGCGGCTGGAGGCCAAGGGCTGGATCACCCGGGCGGTGCTGGCACGCGGGCAACGCAGCCTGTCGCTGACCCCGGACGGCGCGGCCCTGCTGGCATCGCTGGTGCCGGGCATGGAGCAGATGCAGTCCACGCTGCTGGGCGGGCTGGAGGCCGAAGAGCAGGTGCAGCTGCTGCACTTGTTGCGCAAGTTTGTCGCGCCCGATTCGCGCAAACGCCTGGAGCGCTGAGCAAGCCCGATTTACGGGCGCTGCACTACCGCCGCCACTTCCCGCCCCAACTCGATCACCGCCATCGCGTAGTAGCTGCTCCAGTTGTAGCGGGTGATGGTGTAGAAGTTCTCCGTGCCTGCCACGTACTGCGGGGCATCGCCACCGTTGTGCAGCTCCACCAGCGCCAGCGGGCCGGGGTGTTGCAGGGCCGGGCCGTCCAGCACGGCACCCAGGGCCTGGAAGCGGGCCACGCTGAAGGTGGGCAGGATGTCCGGGGCCAGCAGCGCGTCCATGTCCAGGGTTTTGGGGTCGAACTGCACCGGGTAATAAATGGGCATGCCCGGCTGCCAATGAAAGGCCTTGAAGTAGTTGGCCACCGAGCCAATCGCGTCGGCCGGGCTGTTGAACAGATCGACCCGGCTGTCACCGTCAAAGTCCACCGCAAAATTCACCCAGCTGGTCGGCATGAACTGCCCCAGGCCCATCGCCCCGGCGTAGCTGCCGCGCAGGCTCAACGGGTCGATGTTGGCACGCTGGGTCAGGCTCAAATACTGCTCCAGCTCGCCCCGGAAGTAGGCGCTGCGCTCCTTGGCGCGCGGGTGGCTGGCGGGGAAGTCGAAGGCCAGTGTGGCCAGCGCGTCCAGCACCCGGAAGTTGCCCATGTTCTGGCCGTAAATCGTCTCTACGCCAATGATGCCGACGATGATTTCGGCCGGCACGCCGTATTCGCGCTCGGCCCGTTCCAGTGTGGAGCGGTTGGCTTGCCAGAAGCGCACCCCGGCGGCAATGCGTGTGGGGTCAATGAAGCGGCTGCGGTAGAGCGTCCAGTTCTTCACCGTGCCCACCGGCGCGGGGGCCATCAGGCGCGGCACGCTGGGGATGAAGCGGGCCTGCGCCAGCATCTGCTGCACCCAGGCCGGGTCCAGGCCCCGGCGCTCGGCAATGTCGGCGGCGGTGGCCTCCACGTCCATGCGGCTGGCGTACAGCGGGCCGGTGGGTGTGGCACTGGCGGTGGGTTGACTTTTTAAGGATTTTTGGCTCTTTGCGCAGGCGGGTAGTGCGCAGGTAGCTATTAAAATGAGAGTAATCGAGAAGAGTTTATGCATGGGATTGAAGAGGTGACCGCACGAGTCTAGCGCGGCCACACCAGCCGTTTGAAGGCCTGCCGCAGCGCCGCCAGGCTGTTGGGGCTGTGGGGCGCATAACGCAGGGCTTCCAGCTGCAGCAACCAGCTTTGCAGCGCCGGTTGGTCCGGCACCAGCGCGGCCAACTGCCGGGGTGCGGCACTGGCGGGCACGGTGATGCCCATCTTGGCCAATTTGCGCCGCGCCTGGTCCAGCATGCGCAGCCAGGGGTCGTGCTGGCGGCGTTCCCACTGGGTCCAGGCGGCACCGCCCAGGGCGGCCAGCACCAGCAGACCGGCCATCAGCCGGCCCAGGTCTTCCCACTCGGGGCTGTCAAAGCCGATGTTTTTCAGCAAACTGAACTGCTGGCCTTGGCTGTAGTTCAGCACCCACTGGTTCCAGCCGTTGTTGACCGCGTCCCAGGCGGCGCGCAGTCGGCGGGCGGCGTCGGGGCTGACGGTAGCCAGGGTGTTGGCGATGGCTCCGCGCGGGGCTTGCAGGCGGCTAAAGCTGCCCACCCGGCCGGGCGACACCGCGCCGGTGGGGTCCACCCGGGTCCAGCCCTGGCCCGCAATCCACACCTCGGCCCAGGCGTGGGCATCGCTTTGGCGCACCACCCAGAAGCCGCCCACGCTGTTTAACTCTCCCCCTTGGTAGCCGGTGACGATGCGCGCGGGCACGTCCAGCGCCCGCATCAGGATGACGAACGACGAAGCGATGTGCTCGCAAAAACCCTCTTTGCGGTCAAACCAGAATGCGTCGGCCGTGTCGCGCCCATACAGGCCGGGCTCTAGCGTGTAGAGGTAGCCGCCGGTGCGCAGCCGGGTCAGCACGGTTTGCACCAGCGCGCTTGTGTCGGCGCTGGGTTGGGCACGGCGCAGGTCGGCGGCCAGTTGCAGGGTGCGCGGGTTGAAGCCGGGCGGCAGATCGACATAGCGTTGCAGGCTGAGGTTGGCCTGCTGCGGGCCATAGCGGAACTGCGGGTAGCTTTGCGCCTGGTAGCGCCGCAGCTCGGTGGCCGGGCGGCTGGCCAGCCATTGCAGGTCGGGGGTCATCACGGCAGCCAGACCAGCCGGTAGGGTAGGGGCTAGCGGGGTGGCATCCAGTGTGAGCAGCCAGGGGCGCTGGTTGGGCTCCAGCGTCACCTGGTAGCGGATGGGCAGACCCGACACTTGCAAATCGTTGGGCTGGTTGCTGCTGAAGTCGCTGTACTGCGGCTGCCAGGTCAGCCCGTCGAACTGCGACAGCACCGGGCCGCGAAAGTACAGCGCGCGCTGCGCGGGCGGCGGGCCGTCAAATTGCACCCGCATGGCGATGCCGTCGTCCAGCGCCAGGCTGGCGATGGTGCCCACCTGCATGCTGGCAGACAGGCCACTGCGCCCGGCCATCGCGTCGCTGGGCACGCCCCACAGCGGGGCCATGCGCGGAAACAGCACAAACAGCACCGCCATGATGGGCGCACCCAGCAGCGCCATGCCGCCCGCAATCCGTGCCGCCTCGCGCAGCGGGGCCTTGTTTTCTACGGGCCCACTGTTCGGCATATGGGCGTTGACCAAAGCCGTCAACAGCCCCAGCAGCGCCACCAGCATGGCAAAAGCGGTCAGCAGCGATTGCGAGAAAAAGAAGTTGCTGAGCATCGTAAAAAAGCCCAGAAAAAACACCACAAACGCATCCCGCCGCGCCCGCAGCTCCAGGGTTTTGAGGGCCAGCAGCACCACGATCAGCGTCACCCCGGCATCGCGCCCCAGCAGGGTTTTGTGGGTGGCCAGCGTGGCCGCCAGCGCCACCCCCAGCAGCAGTGCCAGCCACCAACGCGACGGCAGCGGCCGGGAGCCCCATGCCAGCCAGCCGCGCCAGCCCAGCACCCCCGCCGTCGCCAGCGCGCACCAGACGGGCAGGTTGCCGACCTGCGGCAGCACCACCCAGGCGATGACGGCCAGCAGGAATAGCGTGTCGCGGCTGTCCCTAGGAAGGGTGGTGAAGGGTGTTAGCCAGCGCATAAAGTTTTTGCTATGAAATAAATAGCTTGTTGTGTAGATGGAATAAGCGTTAGAGGCCGATTTTGCATAAGGCCAACGCCTCCAGGCAGCGCCGCTTGTGTGCCTCGCCCGCGCCCGGCGCAATGTCTTGCCCCGGCAGGCGCAGCCCGTAGTCCAACCCGCGCTGGTCGGCCAGCAGCACCCAGGCGCACAGGCGCGAGAGTTTGGCTTCCCCGCCCAGCGACCCGGCTTGCATGTAGTTCAGCCACAGCTCGTGGCGCTGGGCTTGCTGGCTGTCGCGGCTGACCAGTTCGTCCGCCTTGGCCGCCTTCTTCCAGACCACCAGTTTCAGCGGGTCACCGCGCCGGTAGGGGCGCACGCCGTCGAATTCACCGCTGGCGTTGGGCGCGCTGTGGCTGGCCCCACCGGCGCGGGGCTGGCCCGGGGGCAGTGGCGGCGGGTGGGCTTCGGGCCGGGGGTAGACCAGCAGCTGCGCGGCGGGCCGCCAGTAGGTCCAGACGCGGAAGGTGCCCAGCGGGAAGCGGGTTTCGGCCGTGATGGAGGGCAGGGCTTGCAGGCCGCGCTGGGTGGGGGTGAAGGCAATCTGCACCCTGCTGCTGCCTTGCGCGGGCACGTCGGTCCAGGCCCAGTGGCCGCTGCCCAGCAGACCTAAGCCGATGCCGTGCCGGGTGGTTTTGCGGGTGCTGCTGATGTGTATGGCAATCGGGGCGCTAGCGCCCATGTACTGTGCGCTAGGTGCTATCAAATGCAGAGTCAACCCGCGCAGCGTGGCGTGGCCTACGTGCATACCGACCACGGCGCATCCGGCCAGCAAAAAGGTCAGCACATAGCCCAGATTCAGCTGGTAGTTGATGCTGGCCACCAGCAGCACCAGTAGCGTGGCCGCCAGCATAAAGCCGGGGCCGGTGGGCAGGATGTAGACGTTGCGCTGGGTCAGCAGCGTAGTGTCGGTAGGCTGGATGCGCGCCTGCCACCAGCGCTGGAAGCGGGCACGGAGCATGTTCACGGTAGCGGAACGGCTTGGATCATCGCCTGCACCTGCGCCACCGCGCCGCGCCCGGCATCCCCCACCGGCACCAGGCGGTGCGCCACGGTTTGCGCCAGGATGGCCTGCACGTCGTCCGGGGCCACGTAGTCGCGGCCGCTCAGCAGCGCCTGGGCTTTGGCGGCGCGCACCACGGCGATACCGGCGCGTGGGCTCAGGCCTTGCAGAAACCAGCGGCCGGAGCGGGTGGCGGCCACCAGGTCTTGCACGTAGTCGAGCAGCGCATCAGCCGCGTGGACTTGCAGCACCTGCTGCTGGAGCTGTTGCAATTCAGTGGCACTCAGCAGGCTGGGCAGGTGCTCTACCAGGTCGCGCCGGTCCTGCCCGGCCAGCAACTGGCGCTCGGCGGCGCGGTCGGGGTAGCCCAGCGAGATGCGCATCAAAAAGCGGTCCAGCTGCGACTCGGGCAGGGCGAAGGTGCCGAGCTGGTCCAGCGGATTTTGCGTGGCGATGACGAAGAAGGGCGAGGGCAGGGGGCGGGTTGCGCCTTCTACGGTGACCTGCTTTTCTTCCATCGCCTCCAACAGCGCACTCTGGGTTTTGGGGCTGGCGCGGTTGATCTCGTCGGCCAGCAAAATCTGCGCAAACAGCGGGCCGGGGTGGAACACAAAGGCCTCCTTGCCGCGCTCGTAGATCGACACGCCAGTGAGGTCGCTGGGCATCAGGTCGGCGGTGAACTGCACGCGCGAGAACTGCAAACCAAAGGTGCGGGCCAGCGCATGTGCAAGCGTGGTTTTACCCACCCCCGGCACGTCTTCGATCAGCAGGTGCCCCCCGGCCAGCAGGCAGGCCACGCAGTCTTGAACCTGCGCGGGTTTGCCCACAATCACCGTGTTAAGCTGATTTAGCAGTTCGTTGAGTTTGTTTTGTACGTGCATCCGCTGACATTACCCGAAATACAAAGACCCATTCCCGTGAACAAGACTGGTTACTTCACCCACCCCGATTGCCGCAAACACGAAATGGGTGCGGGCCACCCCGAATGCCCGGCGCGGCTGGATGCGATAGACGACCGCCTGCTGATCAGCGGTGTGGGCGACGCGCTGGAGCACCGCCAGGCCCCGCCCGCCCCGCTGGTCGATATTGCGTTGGCGCACAGCCGCAGCCACATCGCCAGCCTGCGCGGCCTGACCGACACGCTGCGCGAAGAAATTGCCGCGGGTGGCCCCACCCACGCGCAGGTAGACCCCGACACCAGCCTGAACATCCACACCTGGGATGCCGCCTTGGCCGCCGCCGGGGCCACGCTGGCGGCTACGGACGCGGTCATGGCGGGCGAGCTGGAAAACGCCTTTTGCGCGGTGCGCCCGCCCGGCCACCATGCGGGGCGCGAGTCGGCCAGCGGCTTTTGTTTTTTCAACAACGTGACCATCGCCGCCAAGTACGCGCTGGAGCGGCACGGGCTCAAGCGGGTGGCCATCGTGGACTTTGATGTGCACCACGGCAACGGCACCGAGAACATTGTGGCCGGGGACGATCGCATTTTGATGGTCAGCTTCTACCAGCACCCGTTCTACCCGGTGGGCGGGGCGCAGTCGGATGCTGCCAACCTGGTCAACATCCCCGTGCCCGCCTACACGCGCGGCATGGAGGTGCGTGAACTGGTCGAGACGGCCTGGATTCCGCGCCTGGAAGCGCACCGGCCCGAGATGGTTTTTATCAGCGCCGGATTCGACGCGCACCGCGAAGACGACATGGGCCAGATGGGCCTGGTCGAGCAAGACTACGCCTGGATCACCATGCGCATCAAGGACATCGCCCGCCGCTTCTCCAAGGGCCGCATCGTCAGCAGCCTGGAGGGCGGCTACGACCTGAGCGCGCTGGGCCGCAGCGTGGAAGCCCACATCCGCGTGCTGGCGGATTTGTAGATTTTTTTGTTTTCTCCATTGTTTTCATGAATCCTGTTTCCCCTTCCCGCCCCGCCCCCATCACCGATTTAGACAGCTGGCTGGCTGCGCTCTTGCAACCCACCGCTCTGGTCGAGCTGGCCTCGCTGGCCGGGTGTTTGGTGCTGGCTTTGACTCTGGTGTGGTTGCTGCGCCGGGCCGTGGGCACGCCGGACGCAAAGTCCATTCTGTTTGGCCGCCGTATCGTGGATGGCGTGATGTTTCCGCTGCTTTTGCTGGGCCTGGGTCTGCTGGCGCAGCTGCTGCTGGCGCAGTGGATTCCGCTGGCGCTGTACAAGATTGCCATGCCGGTGCTGGTGTCGCTGGCGGTGATCCGCACCGGGGTCAAGGTGCTGCAAGTGGCCTTTCACAACGCACCCATCGTGCGGCTGCTGGAGCGCACCATCTCCTGGGTGGCGTGGGGGGCGATGGTGCTGTGGGTCAGCGGCCTGCTGCCGGTGCTGCTGGACGAGCTGGACCAGTTCAAGTGGAAGGTGGGCGGCTCCACGCTGACCGCCCGCAACCTGGTGGAGGGTGCGTTGACGGCGGGCGCAGTGCTGATTTTTACGCTGTGGATTTCGGCTGCCATCGAGGCGCGGCTGCTCAAATCCGCCACCGGCAGTGCGCTGTCGCTGCGCAAGGCGATCAGCAACGCCACCCGCGCTCTGCTGATGTTTGTGGGGCTGCTGGTGGCCTTGTCGTCGGTGGGCATCGACCTGACGGCCTTGTCGGTGCTGGGCGGCGCGGTGGGCGTGGGGATTGGTTTTGGCCTGCAAAAGCTGGCCGCCAACTATGTGAGCGGCTTTGTGATTTTGGCCGAGCGCAGCATCCGCATTGGCGACTTCGTGAAGCTGGACAGCTTTGAAGGCCGGGTCACCGACATCAACGCCCGCTACACCGTGATCAGCGCCCCCAATGGCCGTGAATCCATCGTGCCCAACGAGATGCTGCTGGTGCAGCGGGTGGAAAACCTGTCGCTGAACAACTCCCGCATTGCGCAATCGACCTCGGTGACGGTGGGCTTTGCTAGCGATGCCGAGGTGGTGATGGCGCTGCTGCAAGATGCCGCCCTGCAAGAACCCCGCGTGCTGCGCGACCCGGCCCCGGCGGCCACGCTGGCCGAGTTTGCGCCCGAGGGGCTGGAGTTCCACCTAGGCTACTGGATCAGCGATCCCGAAAACGGCCAGGGCAACCTGCGCTCGGCCATCAATCTGCGCATCCTGCACGCCCTGCGCGCGCAGCAGATTGGCATCCGGCAGCAAAGCGTGACCGTACCAACACCGGGCGATGGGGTGTCGCCAAATTGACCCTGGGGCAGGATGTGCAGACTTGTTTGCCTCCTATAATTTAAAAAAGAACGACCGTACTATTTTTTCTTGCCACGCGTGTGTTGCGGCATAAAATCACGTTCGACAAGCATTTCCATAACTTTGAGGAGCCATAAGCATGAAGGTCCTGGTAGCCGTAAAACGCGTTGTTGACTACAACGTCAAGGTCCGCGTCAAGTCTGACAACACGGGCGTAGACATCGCCAATGTGAAGATGAGCATGAACCCCTTTGACGAAATCGCCGTCGAAGAAGCCGTGCGTTTGAAGGAAAAGGGCGTGGTCACCGAGATCATCGCCGTCTCCTGCGGCGTAGCCCAATGTGCCGAGACCCTGCGCACCGCGATGGCCATCGGCGCCGACCGCGCCATCCTGATTGAGACCGCTGAAGAACTGCAACCCTTGGCCGTGGCCAAGCTCCTCAAAGCCCTGGTAGACAAAGAACAACCCGGCCTCGTCATTTTGGGCAAACAAGCCATCGACGACGACTGCAACCAAACCGGCCAAATGCTCGCCGCCTTGGCAGATTTACCCCAAGCTACTTTCGCCAGCAAGATCGAAATTGCCGACGGCAAAGCCAGCGTCACCCGCGAAGTCGATGGCGGCCTGGAAACCTTGAGCGTCTCGCTCCCCGCCGTGGTCACCACCGACCTGCGCCTGAACGAGCCCCGCTACGTCACCTTGCCCAACATCATGAAGGCCAAGAAGAAGCAGCTCGACATCTTCAAGCCCGAAGATTTGGGTGTGGATGTGTCGCCCCGCATCAAGACCCTGAAAGTCTCCGAGCCGCCCAAGCGCAGCGCCGGTATCAAAGTCCCCGACGTGGCCACGCTCGTTGCCAAACTCAAAACCGAAGCCAAGGTGATCTGACATGACGACCCTCATCATTGCCGAACACGACAACGCCAGCGTAAAAGGCGCCACCCTGAACACCGTGACCGCCGCACTCGCCTGCGGTGGCGATGTCCACATCCTCATCGCCGGTAGCAACGCCGGTGCTGCCGCCGCCGCTGCCGCCCAGATCGCTGGTGTGGCCAAGGTTCTGCACGCCGATGCACCGGGCTTTGCCCACGGCCTGGCCGAAAACGTCACAGCCCAGGTGCTGGCTCTGGCCGCTGGCTACAGCCACATCCTGTTCCCCGCCACCGCATCCGGCAAAAACGTGGCCCCCCGCGTGGCCGCCAAGCTCGACGTCGGCCAGATCAGCGACGTGACCAAGATCCTCAGCGCCGACACCTTCGAGCGCCCGATCTACGCCGGTAACGCCATTGCCACCGTGCAAAGCCTGGATGCGACCAAGGTGCTGACTGTGCGCACAACAGGTTTCGACCCGGCCGCTGCCACCGGTGGCTCTGCCGCCGTGGAGGTGCTGGCTGCTGTGGCCGATGCCGGTAAGTCCACGTTTCTGGGCAGCGAAATCGCCAAGAACGACCGCCCCGAACTCACCGCCGCCAAGATCATCGTTTCGGGTGGCCGGGCTTTGGGCAGCGCCGAGAAGTTCAACGAAGTCATGGTTCCGCTGGCCGACAAGCTGGGTGCGGCGCTGGGTGCATCGCGCGCCGCCGTGGACGCAGGCTACGCGCCGAACGACTGGCAAGTGGGCCAGACCGGCAAGATCGTCGCGCCACAGCTGTACATCGCCGCCGGTATCAGCGGCGCTATCCAGCACTTGGCCGGCATGAAAGACAGCAAGGTCATCGTCGCCATCAACAAGGACGGCGAAGCGCCGATCTTCAGCGTGGCCGATTACGGGCTGGAAGCCGATTTGTTTGTCGCGGTACCTGAACTGGTTGCAGCCCTGTAAGGCACAGCACAGCAAGAGAAGGCATCCTGCGAGGTGCCTTTTTTTGACCCTTTTTTTGATTTTGGAGACACTAAATGAGCTACACCGCCCCGCAAAAAGACATGCTGTTCAACATCCAGCACCTGGCCCGCATCGACCAGATCGCTGCGCTGCCCGGCTTTGAGGACGCGGGGCTGGACACGGCCCAAGCGGTGCTGGAAGAGGCCGCCAAGTTCAACGAGGGGGTGTTGTCGCCGCTGAACTGGGTGGGTGACCAAAACCCTTCTAGCTGGAAAGATGGCGTAGTCACCGCTACGCCCGGCTTCAAGGCAGCATTCCAACAGTTTGTCGAGGGCGGCTGGCAGGGCTTGCAGCACCCGGCAGCCTACGGCGGTGCGGGCCTGCCCAAGACGATTGGCGCGGCCTGCGTGGAGATGTGCAACAGCGCCAACCTGAGCTTTGCGCTGTGCCCGCTGCTGAGCGACGGTGCCATCGAGGCGCTGCTGACGGCGGGCTCCGACGCGCTCAAAGCCACCTACCTGGAAAAGCTGGTCAGCGGTGAGTGGACCGGCACCATGAACCTGACCGAACCCCAGGCGGGTAGCGATTTAGCCCTGGTGCGCAGCCGCGCCGAGCCCGTGGGAGACGGCAGCTACAAGGTGTTTGGCACCAAGATTTACATCACCTGGGGCGAGCACGACATGGCCGACAACATCGTCCATCTGGTGCTGGCCCGGGTGGCCGGTGCGCCCGAGGGCGTGAAGGGCATCAGCCTGTTTGTGGTGCCCAAATTCATGGTCAACGCCGATGGCACGCTGGGCGCACGCAATGACGTGCACTGCGTCAGCATCGAACACAAGCTGGGCATCAAGGCCAGCCCCACCGCCGTGTTGCAGTACGGCGACCACGGCGGTGCTGTGGGCTACCTGGTGGGCGAAGAAAACCGGGGCCTGGAGTACATGTTCATCATGATGAATGCCGCCCGTTTTGCCGTGGGCATGCAGGGGATTGCGGTGGCCGAGCGGGCCTACCAAACGGCGGTGCAGTTCGCCAAAGACCGCATCCAAAGCCGCCCGGTGGACGGCTCGGCCCGGGAGAGCGTGGCCATCATCCACCACCCCGATGTGCAGCGCATGCTGATGACCATGCGCGGCCACACCCAGGGCTGCCGCGCCATGTCGGCCGTGGCGGCGGCGGCTTTTGATACGGCCCACCACCACCCCGATGCCGACACCCGCCAGCAGAACCAGGCGGTGTATGAATTTTTGGTGCCTTTGGTCAAGGGCTACAGCACCGAAATGAGCCTGGACGTGGCCTCGCTGGGCGTGCAGGTGCACGGCGGCATGGGCTTTATCGAAGAAACCGGGGCGGCGCAGTACCTGCGCGATGCCAAGATTTTGAGCATCTACGAAGGCACCACCGCCATCCAGGCCAACGACCTGGTGGGCCGCAAAACCCTGCGCGACGCGGGTGCCACGGCCAAGGCAATTGCGCGCCAGATCGTGGTCACCGAGACCGAGTTGGCCAAGAGCGGCAGCGCCGATGCGTTGGCTGTGGCCAAGCGCCTCAAAACCGCCCGCACCGCGTTTTTGGATGTGGTGACTTTCGTGGTGGCCCACGCCAAAACCCAGCCCAATGCCGTGTTTGCAGGCAGCGTGCCCTACCTGATGCTGGCGGGCAAGCTGGTGGCCGGTTGGCAACTGGCACGTTCGCTGCTGGCGGCCGAAACGCTGCTGGCCCAGGGTACCGATGCCGCCTTCATGCAGGCCAAGATCACCACGGCGCGGTTCTACGCCGACCACGTGCTGGTCACCGCGCAAAGCCTGCGCGACAGCATTCTTGAGGGCGCGGACAGCGTCACGGCATTGGCTATTGATAGCTATTAATTGCTATTAATTGCTATTAATTTCGTAGCTACTGGCGCAAGTGGTATCTGCGCTAGAGCCTTATTTCTTATAAATATCCAGATCTGGAGACAGCATGTCCAAGCTTCCCGGCGCATTGAGTGCCTTGCCCCTGCCCATCATCGCCTCGCCGATGTTCATCGTCAGCACCCCGCAGCTGGTGATTGCCCAGTGCATCGCCGGGGTGGTGGGCTCCATGCCGTCGCTGAACGCCCGCCCGGCCGCGCAGCTGGACGACTGGCTGGCCGAGATTTCTGAGACCCTGGCGGCCTACAACCTGGCGCACCCCGACAAGCCCGCCGCGCCGTTTGCCATCAACCAGATCGTGCACAAGTCGAACGACCGGCTGGAGCACGACATGCTGGCCTGCGTGAAGTTCAAGGTGCCTATCGTCATCACCTCGCTGGGGGCGCGCGAAGACATCAATGCGGCGGCGCACAGCTACGGCGGGGTGGTGCTGCACGACATCATCAACAACAAGTTTGCCCACAAGGCGGTTGAAAAAGGCGCCGACGGCCTGATCGCCGTGGCCACCGGCGCGGGCGGCCATGCGGGCATCAAGAGCCCGTTTGCGCTGATCCAGGAAATCCGCGAGTGGTTCGATGGCCCGTTGGCCCTCAGCGGCTCCATCGCCACCGGCGGCGCGGTGCTGGCGGCCCAGGCGATGGGTGCCGACTTTGCCTACATCGGCTCGGCCTTCATTGCCACCACCGAGGCCCGGGCCGCGCTGGCCTACAAGCAAGCCGTGGTGGACTGCGATTCGGACGACATCGTGCTGAGCAACCTGTTTACCGGCGTGCACGGCAACTACCTGGCCCCAAGCATCCGCGCGGCGGGCCTGGACCCCGAGAATTTGGCCGAGAGCGACCCCAGCAAAATGAACTTTGGTGGCGACACCGCCGCCAAGGCCTGGAAGGATATTTGGGGCTGCGGCCAGGGGATTGGCGCAGTCCGTAAAATCCAGCCCGTGGCCGACTATGTCGCCCAACTCACCCGCGAATACGCCGAGGCCAAAGCCCGGCTGTCTTTGTAACTTTTACCGGCGCACTGCGCCTCTGATACCCGTCCGCCCGCCGCTGCATTGCCAGCGGCGGGCGGACGTTTTTTGTGACGATGCCGATTTCTACACCCCGAGCTTCCCGCATTCCGTTATTGGATGTTCTCAAAGGCCTGGCCTGCCTGCTCATCGTGGCCCACCACCTGGTGTTTTACGGCCCCATGTCCACCGCCGCCTACCCGCTGGCCAGCGATGTGATGGACTGGCTGTTCAGCTATGGCCGCATGGCCGTGCAGGTGTTTTTGGTACTGGGAGGTTTTCTCGCGGCCAGCACCCTGGCGCCCACCGGCGTGGCCCGGTTTGACAGCCCGTGGCAGCAGGTGCAGCGGCGGTTTGTGCGCCTGTCCATCCCGTACCTGGCGGCCCTGTTGTTTGGTTTGCTGGCCGCCCAGGTGGCGCGCTACGGCATGGAGCACCCTTCCATCCCCAGTGAGCCCTCGCTGCCCCAGCTGCTGGCCCATGTGTTCATGCTGCAAGATCTGCTGGGCTTTGAAGCCCTGTCCGCCGGGGTCTGGTACGTGGCGATTGATTTCCAATTGTTTGTGCTGGCGGTGGCCCTTTGCACGCTGGCCCGGCGCTGGCCGGGGCGCTGGCTGGCCCCGGTGCTGGTGCTGGGGCTCACGGCGGCATCATTGTTCTACTTCAATCTGGATGCCGACTTTGATGCCCTGGGCCTGTACTTTGCCGGGGCGTATGGCCTGGGCATGCTGGCGTTTTGGGCCGGGCGTAGCCCCCGGCCCTGGGCCTGGCTGTCCGCCCTGGCCCTGCTGGGCCTGACCGCGCTGCTGCTGGATTGGCGCGAGCGCATCGCCGTGGCGCTGGTTACCGCTCTGGTGCTGGGCGTGTTGCAGGCCAGCGACTGGGCCCGCCAGTGCGCCCCTTGGCCGCGTGTGCAGCGGCTGGGGCAGATGTCGTACTCGGTGTTTTTGGTGCATTTCTCGGTGTGCCTGCTGGTCAACACCGTGTTCAGCCAGTATTTTCCCGAGCAACCGTGGGCCAATGCGGCGGGCATGGTGGTGGCGTTTGTGCTGTCGCTGTACGCCGGGCAGTGGCTGTACCGGCATGTAGAAATCCGGCTGGTCTGCATGCCCTCGGCCTTGCGTTTGCAGGGCGGGTTTTTGGCAGCCGGGTTGCTGCTGATGGGGCTTAAAGCGCTGTAGGGAAGGGCGTGCCCGCGCTGCCGGACTGCCACGGCGCAAACTTTTGCATCGCTATCGCAAACAGCGCGGAATCCTCGAAATCCACCAGCCATTTTTGGACCTGCGGCCAGGGTTGGGCGGCAAACCAGGCGGCATCCACATGGGCGAACTGGCGCACAAACGGGGCGATGGCCCTATCGGCCAGCGTGGGGTGCGGGCCGAACAGATAGGGCTGCCCGGCCAGCCGCTGCTCCCATTCGGAAACCATATGCCCCGCAGCACTGCGGTGCATATCCACAGTGCGTGAGCAGCTATCGTCTTCATAGCGTCCCGGGTATTTGTAACGGTCCAGGTGGTGTTTGAAGGGGCCGTCTACCTCGGCAATGAGGGCCAGCATCTCCGCCAGCGGTGCTTGCAGCCAGCTTGCCGGGTCGTGGCGGGCCAAAGCCCATTGCATGATCTCCAAGCTTTGCTCCAGCACCCGGCCCTCGGGCAGCACCAGCACCGGCACGGTGGCCTTCGGTGAAGCAGCCAGCAGCTCGGGCGGCTTGTTGCTCAGCACCACTTCGCGCAGTTCTACGCTTTGCCCGCTCACCGCCAGTGCCAGCCGCGCCCGCATGGCGTAGGGGCAGCGGCGGAAGGAGTACAGAACCGGCAGCGTCATTGGGCGAGCTTGGCACCCACGTGTACGGTCTGGCGCTCGCCCGCCAGCGCCATCTGCCGCTCGCGCTCGCGGTAACCCTGTTTTTGGGCTTCGGTGGTTTGATCGGCACAGCGGGCGCAGGCCACACCGCGCTCGAACTGGGGTGCGGCCAGGTCGGCCTCGGTCAGCGGGTGGCGGCAGGAGCGGCATAGTTCCAAGCCGCCGGGCAGCAGGCCGTGGCCCACGGAAACACGCTCATCAAACACAAAGCACTGGCCTTGCCACAGGCTGTCGGCCTCGGGCACGGTCTCCAGGTATTTGAGGATGCCGCCTTCCAGGTGGTAGACCTCGTCAAAGCCCTGGGCACGCAGGTAGGCGGTAGATTTTTCGCAGCGGATGCCGCCGGTGCAGAACATGGCGACCTTGGGTTTGCGCGGGGTATCGGCCAGTGGTTGGCCCTCAGAACGGGCCTGCGCCACCCACAGGGGCAGTTCGGCAAAGCTGCTGGTGTGCGGGTTGAGGGCGCCCGCAAACGTGCCAATGGCCACCTCGTAGTCGTTGCGGGTATCGACCAGCACTACGTCGGGGTCGCTGATCAGCGCGTTCCAGTCTGCGGGCTTGACGTACTGCCCGGCCAGCTGGGTGGGGTCTACGCCGGGCACGCCCAGGGTGACGATTTCGCGCTTCAGGCGTACCTTCATGCGGTAGAACGGGTCGCTGCGGGCCGTGGCTTCCTTGTGTTGCAACTGTGCCAGGCGTGGGTCGCTGCGCAGCCAGGCCAGCACCGCACGCACGCCCTCGGGCGGCCCGGCGATGGTGCCGTTGATACCCTCGGTGGCCAGCAGCACCATGCCTTTGACACCGTGCGCCTCGCAGCAGGCCAGCAGCGGGGCTTGCAGGGTGGTGTAGTCGGGCAGGGCGACGAATTGGTAGAAGGCGGCGGTTAAAAAGTTTGACATGCAGGCACAGGCGAGGACAGGGGGCGGCAGTTTAGTGCAGGTTGTTACGTGGATGTGCCGCAAAAAATCGCCACATCTCGGCCGATGCGTCCGGCCCCAGCGGGTCGGTGTAGCTGCCTTCGGCGCTGCCGCCGGACCACGCATGGCCCACGCCGTGCAGGGTCCAGTTTTCGGCGATGCTGCGGCTGCCGGCTTGGTAGGTGGTGCGGGTGTAGCGCTCGCCTTGGCTGGTGTGCGGGGTGGTTTGGGTGTGGCCGATGGCGGTTTGCAGCACGGCTTCGGCGTTGCGTGGGTGCACGGTCTTGTCGGCATCACCGTGGAACACGATGGTGGGCAGGCGGGACGCGGCTCCGGCGCGGCTGCGGCCCGATTTCATCACCGCCAAGGCGGTGATCACGTTGCGGGCCACGCCGCAGGCCAGGCCGGAATGCACACCCACGGCGGCAAATACGTCGGGGTGGGTGTGGCCCAGAATGCTGGCCATTGCGCCGCCTGCGGACAGGCCCGCCACGTACACGCGGGCCGGGTCGATGGAGCGGATGCGGCCCACTTGCTGCACCAGTGCGGCCAGCCAGGCGGCTTCACCGGTGTCGCGCTGCTGGTCGGCGGGGGTGAACCAGTTCCAACAGCCCTGGGCGTTGGCCGCCGGGTTTTGCGCGGGGTAGAGCACCACAAAGCCGTGCTCCAGCGCCAGCGCGTTCATGCCGGTGCCAGCGGCAAAGTCGTCGGGGTTTTGGGTGCAGCCGTGCAGCATCAGCACCAGCGGCAAGGGCTGTGCCGGTTGGGCGATGGCCTGCGGCGGGGTGTAGAGCTTGTAGCTGCGGGTGCTGTCTGCGTGGGTGAAGCTGGCCTCGGTGAACTCACCGGGCCCGTCGTTGGAGGCCGGATGCACGGGGGTGCGCAGGGGACGCACGGGCTCCGACACCGACGGGTGGATGGTCCGCGCCACCACGTCGATGGCATCGCTTTCGGCCTTGTGCGCGGACCCGGTGGATGGCGTTGCGGGCGGCATCGCACGGCCCAGCGCCTGCTGGATGGCGCGGGTGGCATCTTGCAGGCTGCCGTTCTTGGTAAGCCGGGTGGCTTCCTGCATGAATTTTTTGAAGAGGGCAGTCATGGGGGGCTTTCGGGGGGGGTTAGAGAATGCGGTCGACCAGGGCGGCTTTGACTGCGGGGCTGGCCTGCAACGAGCCCAGCACTTCGAGCGAATCAATGGTGGCCAGCGCCAGTTCGGGCGAAACATCGTGGCCGATGCTGGCCAGACCCAGCACGCGGACTTGCAGTTTTTGCTTGGCCGCCTGCACTGCCAGCAGGTCGGCTTGGCTGAAGTGTTGCAGGCCCAGCACCAGCATCTTGCGGGCTACCACCTGTTTGACCGCATCGGAATGCGTGGCTAGCTGGTTGCGGATGGCGGTGCGGATGAAGTCGGTGCGGTTGGCGTAAAAGCTCTCGGACACCAGCAGGTCGATGTGGCCAAGGTCTACGAAACCGAGGTTGATGGTGATTTTTTCGGAATCGAGGGACTTGGCGGTGGTTTTCGGTAGCATGCCCAGAGTTTAAACCATCCGGTTGGATGGTATGGGGATGTTTTTTGTAATGCCATTCCCTTGGTATGGGTAAATAGAATTTATAAGAAATAGGCCTCTAGCGCATATTTAATATGCGCAAGTAGCTATAAAAATAATAGCATTGATGGCATTTGCTCAGGGCGCTTTGGGCGCATCGTTGAGGCGGCGTTTTTCGCTTTGGTGTTCGGCAATCACCGAAACGTTGCCGTCGGCGCTTTGCCGCTCTAGCCGCACGTTGAAGCCCCACAGCGTGGCCATGTGTTTGAGCACCGTGCCGCTGGACTCGCCCAGCGGGCGGCGCTGGTGGGCGAAGTGGCGCAGGGTCAGCGAGCGGTCGCCGCGCAGGTCCACGTTCCACACCTGGATGTTGGGCTCACGGTTGCCCAGGTCGTACTGCTCTGACAATTGCTGGCGCAGGGCGCGAAAACCGCTGTCGTCGTGGATGCTCTGGATGTCCAGCGTCTTGCGGGCATCGTCGTCCAGCACCGAGAAAAAGCGGAATTCGCGCATCAGTTTGGGCGACAGGTACTGGGCGATGAAGCTTTCGTCCTTAAAGTTTTGCATCGCAAAGTCAAAGGTCTTGCGCCACTCGGAACCCGCGATGTCGGGGAACCAGGCGCGGTCTTCCTCGGTGGGCTCTTCGCAGATGCGGCGGATGTCGCGCCACATCGCAAAGCCCAGCGCGTACACGTTGATGCCCGAGAAATGCGGGCTGTTGTAGGGCGGCTGGTAGACCACGTTGGTGTGCGACTGCAAAAACTCCAGCATGAAGCCGTCGCCCAGGCGGCCCTCGTCGTACAAGGTGTTGAGCAAGGTGTGGTGCCAGTAGGTGGCCCAGCCTTCGTTCATCACCTGGGTCTGGCGCTGGGGGTAAAAGTACTGGCCGATCTTGCGCACGATGCGCACCACCTCGCGCTGCCAGGGGTCGAGCAGGGGGGCGTTTTTTTCTACAAAGTACAGCAGGTTTTCTTCCGGTTCCAGCGGAAAGCGGCGTTCTTCGCGGCTCTCTTCGGCCTCGGCGCGCGGCGGCAGGGTGCGCCACAGGTCGTTCACCTGGGCTTGCAGGTACTCGGCGCGTTCTTTGAGGCGGGTGGTTTCTTTCTCTAGCGACAACCGGGGCGAGCGCTTGTAGCGGTCTACCCCCAGGTTGCTCAGCGCGTGGCAGGCATCCAGCAGTTGCTCTACCGCCTCCAGCCCGTAGCGCTCTTCGCACTGGGCGATGTACTTGCGGGCGAACACCAGGTAATCGACGATGGCATCGGCGCTGGTCCACTGCTTGAACAGGTGGTTGCCCTTGAAGAACGAGTTGTGCCCGTAGGCCGCGTGGGCAATCACCAGCGCCTGCATGGGCAGGGTGTTTTCGTCCATCAGGTAGGCGATGCAGGGGTCGGAGTTGATGACGATCTCGTACGCCAAGCCCATCTGGCCGCGTTTGTAGCGGTTTTCGGTGGCCAAAAAGTGTTTGCCAAACGACCAGTGGTGGTAGTAGACCGGCATGCCGATGGAGGCGTAGGCGTCCATCATCTGCTCGGCGCTGATGACTTCGAGCAGATGCGGGTAGCCGTCCAGCCCGTAGCGTGCCGCCACTTCGCCGATGGCCTGGTCGTACTCTTCGATGGCCTCAAAGGTCCACTCGGAGCCCATAGGTAAAAGTTTCGGTAAGAGTTTCGACTTTGTCATGGGGTCAGGCCCTGCGTTTGAACAACTCTCGGAACACGGGGTAAATATCTGCCACGGTGGCGATGCGCTGCATGGCGAATGCGCCCTGTTTGCTGGCGGCCAGTTTTTGGTATTCGTCCCACAGGTTTTGCGGCGGACCGTCGGTTATTTCGATATAGGCAAAAAACTGGGTCAACGGCAGGATGGACTCCTCCAGCAAGGCCTTGCAGCGGGGCGAGTCGTCGTGCCAGTTGTCGCCGTCCGATGCTTGCGCGCCGTAGATGTTCCAGGCTTTGCTGGGATACCGGGCGGTGATGATTTCATGCATCAGCTTCAGGGCACTGGACACCACCGTACCGCCCGACTCGCGGGAGGTAAAAAACTCGTCTTCGTTGACTTCGGTGGCGATGGTGTGGTGGCGGATAAACACCACCTCGATGCGCTCGTAGTTACGCGTCAAAAACAAATACAGCAGCATGAAGAAGCGCTTTGCCACGTTTTTGCGGCCCTCGTCCATCGAGCCCGATACGTCCAGCAGGCAGAACATTACCGCCTGGGTGGTCGGCTGGGGCACGCGTACGCGGTTGTTGTAGCGCAGGTCGAAGGTGTCCACAAAGGGCAGGGCCTCGATCTTGGCGCGCAGCTTGGCGATGTCGCGGCGGGCTTGCTCCACCTCGGGGTCGTCTTCAGGGCGGGTGGCCAGCAGCTCCATCAGCACGGCTTCCAGCGCCCGGATTTGCGCCGCATACGGCCCGCCGATGGCAATGCGCCGCAACGCCGCGCCGCGCATGGTGCGGCTCAGGTTGATGTTGGTCGGCACCCCGGTTTGCACAAAGCCTGCGCGGATGCGGCGGTACTGCTCGATGCGGGTCAGCTGCAGTTTGACCAGATTCGGCAGCGCCAGTTCGTCGAAAAAAATGTCCAAAAATTCATCGCGAGTGAGGGTGAAGACAAATTCGTCCAGCCCCTCGCCGTCCTGGCTGGCCTGGCCCTTGCCGCTGCCTTTTCCGCCGCCGCTGGGCGGGCGCTCGACCTGGTCGCCGCGCAAAAACCGGTCGTTGCCGGGGCGCACCGTTTCCCAGACACCGCCTTTGCCGTGCTCAAACTGCGGCTCGCCGATGTCGCGGCCCGAAATGCCGATTTTTTCGCCGTTGTCCAGATCCTTGAGGCCGCGCTTGTTGACCGCGTCGGACACAGCCTTGCGGATCTGGCCTTTGAAGCGCTGGATGAAGCGGCTGCGGTTGACCGAGCTTTTGTGCTTGCTGTCGAACCGCCTGTCAACGATGCGTACGGTCATGGAGGCTCCGTTCAAATAAAACCGAACATCCGGCCCCCACCCCGGCCATCCCCCGGCGGGGGAGGGAGTGAAGCCGGGCCCCGCATTGCCCCCTCCCTCTTCGGGGGAAGGTTGGGGTGGGGGCGGGCGGTCATCCGCGATGCCCCTTCAAGAAGATTTGCGCACCCTTAAATACCACTCGCATAGCAGCCGCACCTGTTTCTCGGTGTAACCCTTCGTAATCATGCGGTTCACAAAATCCTGGTGCTTCTTTTGCTCGTCACCACTGCCCTTGGTGTTGAACGAGATCACCGGCAGCAGCTCTTCGGTGTTGGAAAACATCTTCTTCTCGATCACGGCGCGCAGCTTTTCGTACGAGGTCCACAGCGGGTTGTGGCCGTCTTGGCGGGCGCGGGCGCGCAGCACAAAGTTGACTACCTCGTTGCGGAAGTCTTTCGGGTTGCTGATACCGGCGGGCTTTTCGATCTTTTCTAGTTCGTCGTTCAGGGCGCTGCGGTCCAGCATTTCGCCGGTGTTGGGGTCGCGGTACTCCTGGTCCTGGATCCAGAAATCGGCATAGACCACATAGCGGTCAAAAATGTTTTGCCCGTACTCGGAATAGCTCTCCAGGTACGAGGTCTGGATTTCTTTGCCGATAAATTCGGCGTAACGCGGCGACAAAAATTCCTTGATGTAGCGCAGGTACTTTTCTTCCACCTCGGGCGGGTACTGCTCTTGCTCGATCTGCTGCTCCAGCACGTACATCAGGTGCACCGGGTTGGCAGCCACCTCGCGGTGGTCGAAGTTGAAGACGCGCGACAAAATCTTGAACGCGAAGCGGGTGGACAGGCCGGTCATGCCCTCGTCTACCCCGGCAAAGTCGCGGTACTCCTGGTAGCTCTTGGCCTTGGGGTCGGTGTCTTTGAGGTTCTCGCCGTCGTAAACCCGCATCTTCGAGAAACTACTAGAGTTTTCAGGCTCTTTCAGCCGCGACAGCACCGAGAACTGGGCCAGCATGCGCAGCGTGTCGGGCGCGCAGGGCGCTTGCACCAACGACGAGTTTTCTACCAGCTTTTCGTAGATGTGGATTTCGTCCGACACGCGCAGTGAGTACGGCACCTTGACGATGTAGATGCGGTCTAAAAAGGCCTCGTTGTTGCGGTTGTTCTTGAAGGCCTGCCATTCGGCCTCGTTTGAGTGGGCCAGGATCAGCCCGTCGAACGGAATGGCACCAAAGCCTTCGGTGCCCTTGTAGTTGCCCTCTTGGGTGGCGGTGAGCAGCGGGTGCAAGACCTTGATGGGGGCCTTGAACATTTCCACAAACTCCAGAATGCCCCGGTTCGACAGGCACAGCCCGCCCGAATACGAATACGCATCGGGGTCGTCTTGCGAATAGGTTTCGAGTTTACGGATGTCGATCTTGCCGACCAGGGCCGAGATGTCCTGGTTGTTCTCGTCACCCGGTTCGGTTTTGGACACGGCAATTTGCGACAGCACCGAGGGGCGTAGCTTGACCACCCGAAACTGGGTGATGTCGCCGCCAAATTCTTGCAGCCGCTTGACAGCCCAAGGACTCATGATGGTGCCCAGGTAGCGGCGTGGAATCTTGTAGTCGGACTCCAGCAGGTCCGCATCCTCATTCGGGTTGAACAGACCCAGCGGCGACTCGTGTACCGGCGAGCCCTTGATGGCGTAGAACGGCACCTTTTCGATCAGCGCCTTGAGCCGCTCGGCGATCGACGATTTGCCGCCGCCCACCGGCCCCAGCAGATACAGAATTTGCTTCTTTTCCTCCAGCCCCTGCGCGGCGTGGCGGAAGTAGGCGACGATGTGCTCGATCACCTCTTCCATGCCGTACAGGTCTTTGAAGCTGGGGTAGACCTTGAGCACCTTGTTGGCAAAGATGCGCGACAAACGCGGCTCTGTGCGGGTGTCTACCAGTGCGGGCTCGCCGATGGCCATCAGCATGCGCTCGGCCACGCTGGCATAGGCCGATGCGTCCCGTTTGCACAACTCCAGGTAGTCTTGAACCGACATTTCCTCTTCCTGTGCCGCAGTAAAGCGGCCTTGGTAGCGGGTGAAAATGGTCATGGCATTCTCCTAGTGTTGTGCTGTTGGGGGGCGTATGGGTCTGAGTCGCAAGGCTCGTGGGAAGTTCTTCTTTTAAGTTTTAAATCAGCTTGGAAATCATCATAGAGCCTTAGCCCGGATGCGTGTGCAATAGGGGCACTGCTTTAGTGCAGTATCTCCAGCAGCCGGTCCAAGCCACCGGAATTGATAGCCACCATCGCCTGGGCGCGCACGGCGGGCTTGGCGTGGTAGGCCACCGACAAGCCTGCCACGCCCATCATGGGCAGGTCGTTTGCGCCGTCGCCCATGGCAATCGCCTGGTGCGGGCCAATGCCTAGTTTGGCGCAGGTTTCCAGCAGCATCTTGCGTTTTTCTTCGCCGTCGCAAATGTCGCCCCAGGGCTGGTCTACCAGGCGGCCGGTGAGCAGGCCGTCCACAATTTCCAGCTGGTTAGAGCGGGTGGTGTCGATGTGCAGCAGGTCGCGCACGCGGTCGGCAAAAAACGTAAAGCCGCCGCTGACCAGCAGCACCTGCATACCCGCCGTCTTGCAGGCCGCCACCAAGGCGGCGGCTCCCGGGTTGAGTTGCAGGCGCTCGGTGTAGACCTGCTCCATGCTGGCCGCGCTCACGCCTTTGAGCAAGGCCACGCGCTGGCGCAGACTGGCTTTGAAGTCGGTGATCTCGCCGCGCATCGCCGCTTCGGTAATGGCCGCTACCTCGGCCTTGCGGCCTGCGGCATCGGCGATTTCGTCTACGCATTCGATGTTGATCAGGGTCGAATCCATGTCGAAGGCGATGAGCTTGAAGTCGCTTAAACGCAGCGGCGGCGTGATGCCTTGGAGGACGAGACCGGGGGGGATTTCTTGGGACATGGAGCAGGCACAGTTTGAAAGATCGCGTATTTTGCTTGACGTAGGCGGGGCTTGAATCCAATCGCCCATGCACTGCGTAATAGGTGCACAGATATGTCTCACAATCCGCTGCATGCGCCCACCCACCACCATCCCCTTGAATCCGGACACTGAACTCATGGACCTGCTCGACCGCGTTGCCCGCCGGGATGCCCTCGCCCTGAAAGCCCTCTACGAGCACACTTCGTCCAAGCTCTTCGGCCTGGCCATGCGCGTGGTGGGCAAGCGCGAATGGGCAGAAGACGTGCTCCAAGAGGCTTATCTGACCATCTGGCGCGTAGCCGGTGATTACCGGGCCAGCCTCAGCCCGCCGATGGCCTGGCTGGGCCTGATTGTGCGCAGCCGGGGGCTGGACTTTTTGCGCCGCCGTACCGCCGACCGCAGCGGCGTGACCCAAGAACTCGACGAAGTGATGGCCGAGACGCTAGAGGGCGACAGCCCCAACCCGATGGACACCACCCACGCCAGCCAGCAGGCCTGGGCGCTGCACCAGTGCATGGCCCGGCTGGAAAATCGCCAGCGCGAGGTGGTCAGCCTGGCCTATCTGCGCGACCTGAGCCACGGCGAACTGGCCGCACAGCTCAAGCTGCCGCTGGGCACGGTAAAGACCTGGATCCGGCGCGGGCTGGAGCAGTTGCGCACCTGCATGGCGCGGTTTGCGTAAGGAGCGAAGCATGCATTTGCCCCAACACCCCGAACTTTTAGACAAACTGGCCGCCAGCTACGCCCTGGGCACGCTGCGCGGTGGTGCCCGCCGCCGCTTTGAAGCCCTGGCCCGCGAACAAGCCCCGGTGCGCGCGGCGGCCCTCATCTGGCAGGCCCGCATCGGCAGCGTGGCCGAGTTGCAAACCCCGGCCGAACCCGCCCCGGCGGTGTGGACGCGCATCGCCAACCTGGTGCAGGCCGACCAGGAGCAGCAGGCGATGGCTGCCGCCCGTGTGCCCGATGCTGCCACGGGCTGGCTGCGCAACCTGTTTGTTTGGCGCGGTGCGGCTGCTGCGGGGCTTACGGCTGCCGTGATCGCCGTGGTGGTGGGCGCAGACCAACGCACCCAATTACGCATGCAACTCGGGGCGCAAATCGCCAGCCTGCAAACCCAGTTGCAAGCCGCCCCGCAGATCGAATACGTGGCGGTGCTGGCCGATGGACGGGCCGACGCGTCCATGTTGGTTACCTTCGACCCGAAGAGCAAAAAGCTGCTGCTGCAACGCGTGGGCGGCTACCAAGAAGCCAGCGACAAGTCGCTCCAGCTCTGGGCCTTGCCGCCCAAGGGCGGGCCGCGCTCGCTGGGCGTGCTGGGGGGCGACAAGCTCTTGCGCCTGACCGCTGCCGAGGGCGATGTGCGCGAAGTGCCCACCCTGGCCATCAGCCTGGAGCCCAAGGGCGGCGTGCCGAGCGCAGGTGGCCCCACCGGGCCGGTGCTGTTCACGGGCGCGTTGATCCAGAAGATGCTGTAGTGGGAATTTAAGGCCTATTTTTTAGGCATTAAATGGGCTCTCTTCCGTTTCGGGTGGCGCACCACGGGCTAGAAAATTGTGTTGACATCCAATCCCAAAGGAGAAACACAAATGCAAGAAGCGTTATTTTGCCAAGCACTGGGACTGTCAGC